>NZ_JBBPXM010000003.1:0-461367 GCF_050446505.1 Providencia sp. SP181 | reverse complement strand
AAGAATGACGGGTAAATTTTTACAGGAAAAAACCAGTGCTAGATAGAATAAAAGTTTGTTTTACCGAAAGTATTCAAACTCAAATTGCAGCCGCTGAGGCGCTGCCCGATGCGATTTCTAGAGCCGCTATGATGATGGTTCAGTCTTTGCTTAATGGCAACAAAATTTTATGTTGTGGCAATGGCGCATCTGCTGCTACTGCACAACGTTTTGCTGCGAGTATGATCCACCGATTTGAAACTGAGCGCCCTAGTCTTCCTGCTCTTGCACTGAATACCGATAATGCGGTACTTACCGCAATTTCAGGTAGCAAGCAACCTACTGAAATTTATGCGAAACAAGTGAGAGCATTAGGCCAGCATGGTGATGTTTTAATGGCAATTTCCACCCATGGTAATAGTAGCGATATTATTAAAGCTGTTGAAGCCGCTGTTACACGGGATATGACCATTGTCGCTCTTACTGGCTACGATGGAGGAGAGCTTGCTGGCCTGCTTGGCCCACAAGATGTTGAAATTCGTATTCCTTCTCAGCGCAGTGTTCGAATTCAAGAAGTTCATCTTCTTACTGTAAATTGTCTATGTGATCTTATAGATAATACCCTTTTCCCTCATCAGGATGATTAAGGAGACAAAATGCGATTAATACCCATTTTTGCCATAGTAATCAGTACGATTCTTTTACAAGGCTGTATTGGTGCTGCAGTTGTTGGCTCTGCCGCTGTTGCCACGAAAAGTGCTTCTGACCCACGGACCGTTGGCCAGCAAGTTGATGATGGCACATTAGAAGCTCGAGTGAGCGGGCAGCTCAATAAAGATAAAGAAATTACGGGTAAGGCACGAATTATTGCCACTGCATATAAAGGTAATGTGCTATTAACTGGGCAAAGTCCTGACATGTCATGGGCTGAACGCGCCAAACAAATCGCCTCGAATGTTGATGGCACCGTATCCGTTTATAATGAAGTGCGTAACGGTGAACCTGTCGATTTAGGTACTGCTTCCAAAGATACTTGGTTAACCACTAAAGTTAAATCAAAAATCTTAGCGAGTGACAGCGTTAAATCGGGTAGTGTAAAAGTGATTACTGAGAATGGTGAGGTTTTTTTACTTGGCGTATTAACAAGGCAAGAGGGTGATGCTGCAGCTAAAATCGCCAGTGAAACTGATGGTGTTCGTCGAGTGACGACGGCTTTCACTTATCTCAATTAATCATAAACAATAATATATCCGAATAAGAATAAGAGCCATTAGTGAAAAACTATGGCTTTTTTCTTATTCAGACAAAATATCATTTACTTTCAGAAAATTCTTACCGCCCAAAAGGTGCATTTGGTTCAATATCCACGCCTGCCGTCTCAACACATAAGAAGATGGTGATTTCGCACTATATCGGTGTGGATTAGGAAGAACTGCTGCTAAAAGTGCAGCCTCACTCATGGAAAGCTGACTAGCAGGCTTATTAAAGAATTTATTTGAGGCTTCTTCAACACCAAAAACCCCATCACCAAACTCAGCAATATTAAGATAAATGGTCAGTATTCTCTGCTTAGACCACATAAGCTCCATTATTGGTGTCATCACTGTTTCTAGGCCTTTTCTAACCCAGCTTCTACCATCCCATAACCATAAGTTTTTAACGGTCTGCTGGGATATTGTTGAGGCACCTCTAATTGATTGTTTATTGTTCACATTATGTTTATAAGCACGTTCTATTGCATCAAGATCAAAACCCCAATGATGTGGAAAATTTTGATCTTCAGATGCGATAACCGCTAAATAAATATACGGAGAGATCTGTTTTTCACTGACCCAAGTAGAGCTAGATACATAAGAAAAATTTAAGTTTAACCATGCACTAATTTGGCGTTCAAACATAACCGCTGAGAATGGCACGGGCACATATTTAAAGACAATGACAGTACAAAACCACACCAGAAGTAATGAAATTGTGATCTTCTTTAACCCGCGCCATAATCGAGAAACAATAGTTAGCATTCAAATAATCACGCCATTTCCAATACTTTCTTAACGAGTTTATTAATCCCTGTATTTGCTTCAGAAATTGATTGTGCCAGCATATAAGCAGGGGTTGTTATAACTCGGTTAACTTCATCAACAACAATGTCATCTACTGAACATTTGATGTGTTCTCCTCCCATATTTTCTATTTGAGCAATCGTTTTGCTGTCATCACCAATAGTTAATTTCACTGATGTATTTAACATTTTCGGAAGCATAACAGGTGCAATACACATCAGCCCTAGAGGCTTTTTTTGTTGGTGCATTTGGCGAACTAAACTTAATAGTTCTTTATTAATCTCACAGTCACTTCCTTTAACTGCAAAATCACATAAATTTTTTGCCGCACCAAACCCACCAGGAATAATGAGCGCATCCAGCTTAGAGGCATCCGCAGAGGACAAAGGGGATATTTTACCACGTGTAATACGGGCCGATTCCTCTAGTTGATTACGTTTTTCTGTTTTTTCTTTTCCATTTATATGATTTATAACAGTCGGTTGTAATTCATCAGGTGCAAAAAAATGAACTTCAGCATTATTTTGACTCAATGCTAACATTGTTAATACTGACTCATGAACCTCACTTCCATCAAATACACCACAGCCACTTAAAATAACCGCAATTGATTTCATATCTTGCTCCATTTGTAGTAAATTATCTCTCAAGCGATAAGGCAGGCAAACATCAATCTTCATCACAGATTTTAATGAATCTTGTAACAGATTCGCTAAATTTTGGTATCTTGATGTTATTGCTTACCGCGATTAACCTAATTTAACGATTTGCCTAGAATGAAAACCACATGCAAATCAACGATTTCCCTGGTGTTGGCGCAGTATTCGCGCACCCCAACTTCGGTTGGGGTTATTTTTTTGTGCGCACATCAACCCAGTTTCTTAAAGTTTCTATATCGTCTTTCCAATCCTGTTTTAATTCATCAACCCATTCTTGTACATTATCCCACCAAGCTGGTAAATCAGGAGATTGGATTTGCTGAGCTATTTTCTGTAAATTCCTTAAGCCCACAGAACCCGCTGCACCTTTAATCTTATGAGCCTCTTCCACGATACCCTTTTGATCTTTTGCAACCATATTAGAATCGAGAATTGCTAAGTAGCCTGGAAGCATTTTTTCAAATACGTCTAGCCCATCATAAATTAATTTAGGGCCAACCAATTCAATATATTGCTCCAACATTTCACAATCTAACCTTGATTCATCAACCGTTGATTTAGGGATATCGCTTTGAACCTCGTCTTCAGAGTGAGCGGCTTGCTCGCCCCAAAACTGCTCAATAACTTGAGTCAGCGCTGGAACAGATAATGGTTTGCTTAAAACGCCATCCATACCTGCATCAAAGTACTCTTTTTTATCTTTAAGCACATTTGCGGTCAGTGCGATGAGTGGAGGTAAATCCTCCTTGTCATATTGCTGTTTCAGTTGCCTTGAAATATCCAACCCTGTCATATCTGGTAGCTGAATATCTAATAAGACTAAATCGTACTCACCAGGTGCGAACATGGATAACGCATCTTTGCCTGTCATTGCGACATCAACTGTATTCCCTAAATTTTCTAATACAGAGCACGCCACAACAACGTTTAGCTCAATATCTTCCACTAATAAAATATGCAAAGCAGGTAATGGGTAATCATCATCATTTTCTTCAAATTCCACAACTTCATCGTCAACAACAGGCGCAGAAATAGATAACGTAAATGTAGAACCTTCGCCTATTTGACTTTCAACTTGGATGTCTCCCCCCATATTTTGTGCTAGCCGGCGAGATACAGAAAGTCCAATCCCCGTTCCCGTTGCAGGCTTACCACCCGCAGAATCTGTTACTTGGTAGTACATTGCAAAAATTTTATCTAGCTCATCTTTGGGGATACCAATTCCGCTGTCTTGTACCCTAAAAAACAACTTATTTTCAGACTCTTGCCAGATGCTGAGTTTGACTTCCCCTTGTTGTGTAAATTTGACTGCATTACCAATTAAGTTCCATAATATTTGGCGCAAGCGCGTCCCGTCAGTTAGTACTTTTTTCGGCAATGCGGGGGCGACATCCATGACAAATTTAAGCCCTTTTGGCTGAACTAATAAGCCACTTAAATTTTCGAGATCATTCACAAACTCAGATAATGTGATTGGCTGGTTATCCAACTGAACTTTACGGCGCTCGATCTTATCCATCTCAATGACATCGTTGAAAATATTTCCTAATGTCACTGCACTGACATGAATCGTTTTTAAATAGCTAGATTGTTCCGAAGTTAACTCAGTGTCTAACAATATTCGGCTCAAGCCAACAATGCCGTTAAGGGGAGTACGAAGCTCGTGGCTGATTGTTGAGATAAATGTGGTCTTCTCCCTACTTGCGCTCTCTAATGCCTCTTGGTAACGTTTACGCTCTGTTATATCGCGACCAAAACCCATGAGGCCATGACGTTTGCCAACTCGGTCATAAAATGGCACTTTTCGTAGCTCAAAACAGGCTTTTCTACCGTCTGGGTAAACCAACCATTGCTCATAGGTTAGAGAAACATTATGGCGAAAAACTTTTTCATCGGTTTCCATCACTTTAGAAGCGATTTCCACATCATAAATATCTAGAGGGGTTAGCCCAACTAAGTGTTTTTCACTTTTCCCAGTCAGAAGTTCCATTGCCCTATTACAACCCGAAAATTCGTTATTTTCATTACGGTAATAAACTAAGTCAGGGGAGGCATCAAGGAATGAGCGTAACAATACCGATTGCTGCTCAAGTTCAATTTGAGTTTGCTCACGGTATTTCATTTCTTGCTTAAGTTGTTCAAGTAATTCTAAATGTGCACGTTCCGCTTTTTCACGCTCAAGTATTTCGAGGTTGAGCTGCTCTATATTTCCTTGTAATTGCGTGTTTAATTCAGCGTCACGCTTGCGCATTACCTCAAGCTTATCCACCATACGCGATAATCGTTGGCGTGACTCTTCCAGTTGTTCCACCACAACAGACAGGAAGTAAACCGCAAGTGGAGTGATAATAAGCCCAAAGAAAATAGACCCGACCATATCTAAACTATCTACATGCCCGCGCAAGAAGATAGCGACCGCCATTTGCATTATCATGGCGAGTACAACAAGTGCGGATGCGAGTAATAGTGAAAATCGCACCAATCCAAGTTTCATCATCAAATCGACATAGTATTGCGCAAGGCCGCGAAGTACTTTCATAACCACCCCTTAGTAAAATTCTCTTTGAATCATATATCAAACAGGGCAGATTCGGATGTTTATTAATACAAAATGTCGATCCTGCTCATTCAATAGCCATTTTTTATCATTAATGATAAATAACAATCAGGTATTTTCTTTGTTTTAGCTCGAGTAAAAATGTATCTCGGGTTACTTTTCATCATAATCGTTTGAAAAATAGATCAATCGTGCGACTTATACTGACTTTTGTCGTGCTAAGCTTTAGGTTTCAAAGCGCACTGTATGATGTAAAATCAGACTAAGTTCAGTAAGGACTACCATGAACGCCAAAATTATCGGTCTCCCGCGAAATGAACCGCAAAAAAAAGCAGTCAATATTCGAAAAATAGATTTCGTCGAAATTTATGAGCCTGATGATGTCAACAATACGCAGCAACAGGCAAGTCGTTGTCTCTCCTGCGGTAGTCCGTTCTGTGAATGGAAATGTCCTTTGCATAATGCCATCCCTAAATGGCTAAAATTAGCAGAGGAGGGTCGTATTATTGAAGCCGCTGAATTATCTCATCATACCAATAGCTTACCTGAAATCTGTGGCCGCATTTGTCCACAGGATAAACTGTGTGAAATGGCCTGTGTATTGAACGATACCTTTGGCGCTGTCACCATTGGACACATAGAACGTTATATCAATGACACAGCATTCTCTCTAGGTTGGCGGCCTGATCTTTCCCATGTCACGCCAGTGAATTTCCGTGTTGCTATTGTTGGTGCAGGCCCTGCTGGCCTTGCGTGTGCAGATGTTTTAGCGCGTAATGGTGTACAAGTGACTGTATTTGATAGACACCCCGAAATTGGTGGTTTATTAACCTTTGGGATACCCGCATTTAAATTAGAAAAACAGGTCATGATACAACGACGCGACATTTTCACTAAAATGGGAATTCAATTTCAACTTAACATCGATATCGGCAAGGATATACATCTCAATACGCTTGAGACGGATTATGACGCGATTTTCCTCGGAACAGGTACATACAGTGCAATTAAAGGTGAACTGCTCAGGAATGACGCTCAGGGCTGTTATGATGCCCTACCTTATTTAATTGCTAACACACGTCATTTGATGCAACTCCCACCTTTACCTCTTGAACCTTATATCGATTTACAGGGAAAAAATGTGGTTGTGCTCGGCGGAGGTGATACTGCAATTGACTGTGTGCGAACAGCGATTCGCCAAGGTGCTTCGCAGGTGGCCTGTATATATCGGCGTGACAAACAAAGTATGCCTGCTTCACTAAAAGAGATAAATTATGCAATTGAAGAAGGGGCTGAATTTTATTTTCATTTACAAGCCACTGAGATTCTTTTGAATGAGGCTCAAAAAGTCCGCGGAATTTCTGTCGTCCGCACCCAAAATGGTGAACTCAAAGAGGGACGAAACGCCGTAGAGCCTATCAAAAATTCAGATTTTACAATTGAAGCGGATGCCGTCATTGTTGCTTTCGGTTTTCGCCCGCACAAACAACCTTGGGTTGAAGATAGTCTTGTACAATTTGACTCGCAGGGGCATATTTGTGTAAATCGCAATAGCCCGTTTCCTTTCAAAACTTCCCATGAAAAAATATTTGCTGGGGGGGATGCCGTTCGAGGTTCAGACCTGGTTGTCAATGCAATTGCCGATGGACGCAGTGCCGCCGAGGGTATTTTACTTTTTTTAGGGGTATAGAAGAACATAAAAAAACAGAGGAAAATCCCTCTGTTTTCTATCAACATGAAGTGAATTTGCTACTTAACCACTCTTAACGCAGGTCTGCCTTTTGGTGGTCTTGGTGGCTCATCATCCGAAGGTTCTTCAGCGCTATGCTCAACTAATGTGCTATCTTGAACTAATGAAATCCCTTCTTCTTGCGAATCATCTACGTCTTCAAAATCAGAAGATATTTGTGCATCATAGGCTGCTTCAGGTTCAAACATCATCCCTGCACCATTCTCACGCGCATACACAGCCATAATTGCGGCCATTGGGACATACACTTGACGAGGAACTCCACCAAAACGTGCATTAAAACGCACTTCGTCATTGGTAATTTCAAAGTTACCCACAGCACGTGGTGCAACATTCAATACAATTTGCCCATCCCGAGCAAATTCCATTGGAACGTTAACAGTAGGAACAGTGACATCAACCACCAAATGCGGGGTCATATCGTTATCGAGTAGCCACTCATAGTGGGCACGTAACAGATAAGGGCGACGTGGTGACATTGCTGTCATTTCCATCATACTTTTAGCCTCTTGCTGACAGACGCATTTCGCGTTCTAATTCCGTCAAAGATGCTAAGAATGCATCACGCTCAAATACACGTTGCATGTACATCTGTAAATGTTTGCTATTAGCAGGTTTCAATTCAATACCCAGTACAGGTAAACGCCATAACAGCGGCGCTAAGTAGCAATCAACCAAGCTAAATTCATCACTCATAAAGAATGGCATTTCAGCAAAAACAGGCGAAACGGCAATTAACTCTTCCGTTAGTTGACGACGGGCGCTATCCGCTTCCTGAGCACTGCCTTTTTCTACTTTGTGCATCAGAGAATACCAGTCTTTTTCAATGCGATGCATTAATTGACGGCTAGTTCCACGCGCGACAGGGTAAACAGGCATTAATGGGGGATGAGGAAAACGCTCATCAAGATATTCCATGATAATCAGCGGATCATATAAAGTCAGCTCACGATCAACGAGTGTCGGAACGCTTTGGTACGGGTTGAGATCAATGAGATCTTGAGGCGGATGACCAGGTTCAACATGTTCAATTTCGACGCTAACCCCTTTTTCTGCCAGGACGATACGTACCTGATGGCTAAAAATGTCAGTTGGGCCTGAGAACAATGTCATTACCGAACGTTTGTTAGGAGCGACAGCCATTAAAACCTCCAAATTACAAAAATGGACGAAATGTAATTAATTTTTAATTACCCGTTACCCATTTTAAAATCCCCTGTGTCCTACTTTCATTTATCCATACTGAAAGTCAACACAACCCTCCCGCACAGAAAGGCGAGAAATGATGAAATAAAAAAACAGGGGCATATTCTAACAGATTTTGTACAGCTTAGGGGGGAGTGATAGGAAAAATCATAGGTTTATTTCATTGAAGAAGAACAATTACACAAAAATCAAAATAAAAAACGAAACTAACCAAAATTAAAAAACAATAAACCTTAAAGTTAACTCCATGGTTATCTAAATAATATGATAAAAAAAACAATTTTTATTACCAAAGAGTGATTATTTTAAATTTTAGACTAATTCGTTGTCTTTTTCTGCTAATTATATTTAATTCTTTTTTAAATTATCTTTAAACGTCAGTTTATTAATTTTTAGGCAATAAAAAACCCGCCATAAAGACGGGTTTTTTCATCAATTTTATGCCCACAGGGCAATAAATTAACGTTTGGAGAACTGTGGACGACGACGAGCTTTACGCAGACCCACTTTCTTACGTTCAACAGAACGCGCATCACGGGTAACGAAACCAGCTTTACGCAGATCAGAACGAAGAGTCTCATCATAAGCCATCAGTGCACGAGTAATACCGTGACGGATTGCGCCTGCTTGACCTGAAATACCACCACCTTTAACAGTGATGTACAGATCCAGTTTTTCCAACATTTCAACCAATTCTAACGGCTGACGAACGACCATGCGCGCAGTTTCGCGACCAAAGTACTGTTCCAGCGTACGCTGATTGATTGTGATGTTACCGCTACCCGGCTTAATAAAGACACGAGCAGATGAGCTTTTGCGGCGACCAGTGCCGTAGTATTGATTTTCAGCCATTGCTATAATCCCGATTAAATGTCAAGAACTTGCGGTTGTTGAGCCGCGTGGTTGTGCTCATTACCTGCGTAAACTTTCAGTTTACGGTACATTGCACGACCCAGAGGTCCTTTTGGCAACATGCCTTTAACCGCGATTTCAAGCACACGCTCAGGACTGCGAGCAATCATTTCTTCGAAAGTTGCTTGCTTGATTCCACCTACATGGCCAGTGTGGCGATAGTAGATTTTGTCTTCGCGTTTTTTGCCGGTAACAGCAATTTTTTCTGCATTCAGAACGATGATGTAATCACCAGTATCCACGTGCGGAGTGTATTCCGCTTTATGCTTACCGCGCAGACGGCTAGCAATTTCTGTTGCAAGACGGCCTAAAGTTTTGCCATCTGCATCAACAACGTACCAGTCGCGTTTTACGGTCTCTGGTTTAGCTGTAAAAGTTTTCATTAAAACTTACCCAATATTGAAGTTACACGTTGGTGAACACTCATGTTCATAAGCTTTCTGAGGTTCACACGACTCTTTGTCCAGTAAACCTACCCCTTCGAGCAGCCTAACTGGCATTATGCGTTATTTTTTGGGAAATAAAAAATAGCGCTGTAACGTGGGGTCGCAAGATTATAGAGAAGTCAGAAACAAAAATCGACCCCAAATGCATTTTTTTTACGTTTGTGTGAATATCAAACGCCATTTGTACTTAATTTAAACGTTTTAGCTCATTTTTGCGCTGAAACTCGCATGCAAGCAAAAAAACTTAAGCCAAATGTGGAATTTTTAAGTATTCTTCGCTTTGCATTTCTTGTAAGCGAGATAAACAGCGTTGGTATTCAAAGGCTAAAAGTTGCCCTTGATATAATGATTCCATCGGGACTTCTGCATTAATCACCAATTTCACTTTACGCTCATAAAACTCATCCACCAGCGCAAGAAAACGCCGTGCAGGATTTTCATCTCTCGACCCCATAGAAGGGACATCGTACAATAAAACCGTGTGGTAACAGTTTGATAAGTAAATATAGTCATTTTGACTACGCGGCTCTTCACATAGCACTTTAAACTCTACGGCTAAAACGCCTTCCGCTGAGCGAAGCACTTGCATTTTCCGATGGTTGACCTCTAAAACTGGGTTTAACTTACCTTCCTTACCCGCCAATTTGACAAAAATCTCATCCAAGTGCTGGCGATTTTGTGCATTTATCGGAGATAAAAAGAGGTGAGCTTGCGTCAAAGTCCGTAAGCGGTAGTCAATCCCTGCATCAACATTCATTACATCACAATATTTTTTGATTTGTTCGATAGCAGGTAAAAACCGTGCCCTCTGTAAGCCATTGCGATATAAATTGTCAGGAATGATATTTGACGTGGCAACCAGCGTGATCCCGCGGGCAAACAAACCTTCTAGCAGTGTTCCCAGTATCATCGCGTCAGTAATATCAGAGACAAAAAACTCATCAAAACACAGCACATCAGTTTGCTTTTTAAATTCATCCGCAATGATATCTAGCGGGTTCTCCTGCCCTTGTAAAGCCATCAAATCTTCCTGCACTTTCTTCATAAAACGATGGAAATGCAACCGAAGTTTACGATCACCAGGTAAGCTTTCATAAAACATGTCCATAAGCCATGTTTTACCGCGACCTACCCCGCCCCACATATATAAGCCTTGAACAGGCTCTATTGATTTATTGGCCGCGTTTTTCCCTAATAATCGGCTAAAAAAACCGTTATTCTTTCTATTTGGCACAGCTAAAACAACTTGAGTCAGTTGCTGATAAATTTTATCTAAACGTTCTACGGCAAGCTTTTGCACGTCATCTGGCTGATAATTGCCATCCGCTAGCGCTTGTTGATAACGCATTGTAGGGGTCATCGGTGACATTAACTGAATAATCCTTAAAAAATTTTCGGTTTTTTTACCGTTATTTGATATACACTGCCTTTATTATAACCAGATTCAGTTACCATTTAACTTTCGGTTAACGAATCACCATAGAGTAAGGAAATTCACCTTAAGATTCTACTCTTAAAAAAGCGGTTAATTGTTTTACAATTACTCGATTCAAGCGCTGTGGGTTTTATCATCACTTAACGGCCAAATTACAATATGTTGAGATGCTTTACTTGACGTCTACATGCAACTTGAATTATTTAAGGTATAGTAACGGTAACGACGCTTAATTTCTGCGAACATTGAAGTAATGAAGGAGTCAGCATGACCTGGGAGTATGCATTAATCGGATTGATTGTTGGTTTTATCATCGGTGCATTAGTTGTCCGCTATGGTAATCCAAAACTTCGCCAACAAAAAACAGCGCAAGCTGAGCTAGACAAAAAAAGTACTGAACTGGAAGAGTACCGTAAAGAATTAGTCAGCCACTTTGCTCGTAGCGCAGAATTATTGGATAAAATGGCGCGTGATTACCGTCAGCTTTACCAACATATGGCACAAAGTTCATCTGAATTAATGCCAGATATGCCAGCACAAGATAACCCGTTTAACTATCGTTTAACGGAATCTGAAGCCGATAACGATCAAGCGCCAGTAAAAATGCCACCAAGAGATTATTCGGATAGCGCATCAGGCTTATTTCGACCTATCGAAGAGAAAGAAAAATAGTTTCTAATTGTATATCACCAGTAAGTCTCACTTGCTGGTGATTTCTTGTTGTATTAACTAAAACCCCCCATTCAACTCGCATCATCTGCTGTGAAATAATCATTTAATAATCTTGAACAATATTTACATCTAAATTTAATTAGACAATTTATTTAACTACCGTATAGAAGTTAAAGTCTTACTTAAATTACATGTAAATAGATGTAAAAGAGTGGTTAATTGCTATCCGTAAGTGGAACTTTTGCGCATAATCTGTGGTCATAGTCATCAGTAAAATTGAATCTTATACCAACCAAATAGAAACGCATTGTGCTTGCCTAATAAAAGGCTCCACAGTGAATTGAACCTTTATTCTTGAGAGAATTAACTGAATTATGAAAAGAAAAAACTTTTTTCTTACCGCTGTAGCAATGAGTTTAGGCTTATCACTGGCCACTATCCCAACGATAAGTAGCGCGGCGCTACCTGCAACATTACCAGCAACAGCGCAAAGCCAAAACATGCCAAGCCTTGCACCTATGCTTGAAAAAGTTCTGCCTGCGGTGGTGAATATTCATGTGTCAGGAACACGTGTACAAAATCAACAAATTCCAGAAGAGCTGAAATTCTTCTTTGGCCCAAATGCACCTTCACAACAACAAAGCGTGCGTCCTTTTGAAGGCCTCGGTTCGGGCGTGATTATTGATGCGCAACAAGGCTATATTTTAACTAACAACCATGTCATTGATGGTGCAGATAAAATTCAAATTCAACTCAATGACGGCCGTGAAATCGCTGTAAAGCTGATTGGTAAAGATCCACAAACAGATATTGCATTGCTTAAAATCTCTAACGATAAAGATATCAAAAACTTAACTGCAGTTAATATCGCAGACTCTGATAAGTTACGAGTTGGTGATTTTGCTGTCGCGGTTGGTAACCCATTCGGGTTGGGGCAAACGGCAACGTCAGGTATTATCTCAGCATTAGGCCGTAGTGGCTTAAATCTTGAAGGCTTAGAGAACTTTATTCAAACCGATGCCTCTATCAACCGGGGTAACTCTGGTGGTGCTTTAGTCAACTTAAATGGTGAGCTGATTGGTATCAATACCGCTATTTTAGCGCCAGGTGGTGGTAATATCGGCATTGGTTTTGCTATTCCAAGTAATATGGCAAAAAATCTCAGTGAGCAGCTGATTAAACATGGTGAAGTTAAGCGCGGTATCCTCGGTATTAAAGGGACTGAGATGAATTCTGATATCGCAAAAGCCTTTAATATTGATGCTCAACGTGGTGCATTCGTCAGTGAAGTTCTACCGAAATCCTCTGCTGCAAAAGCGGGTATTAAGTCTGGGGACGTATTAGTCTCTGTTGATGGCAAACGCATCAATAGCTTCGCAGAATTAAGAGCCAAAATCGGCACTAGCCAAATCGGTAAAGAAATTACTATCGGCCTGATCCGCTCGGGTAAACCGATGGACGTGAAAGTCGTCCTTGAAAATGATGAAGGTTCAGCAACAAGAGCTGAAAAATTAACTGAGTCATTATTAGGTGCAACTATTTCTAATGCAACCATTAGCAATACACGTGGTGTTCAAGTCGATAGCGTCGCGCCTAAGTCTCCAGCTGCCGCAATTGGTTTAGTCAAAGGGGACTTAATCTTTGGCGTCAATGACCAACGAGTTGAAACTATTGATCAATTCCGTAAAATTATCGATGGCAAACCACCCGTGTTGGCAATGAAAGTATTACGTGACGGCGAAACCTTATATTTATTAATGCGTAATTAATTGATAAAAATCGGTCTTAAAGTCAATAAAACAGGCTCAGTATCACTCTACTGTGCCTGTTTTTTTATGTTATGCTCAGTACATGTTTAAGAAATAACTGAATCTCCAATATTTTATGGTAAAGAAGCTTACTATTTCTGTCATGCTAGGCCTATTAGCTGCATTGATTATCATCATTGCGGTACCTTCATTGCGTCCGCAAGGTTTAGCTGATTTACTGTATGGCAAAACGGATAGTGAGCCTGTTAGTTATAACAAAGCTGTACGCCGTGCAGCCCCTGCCGTGGTTTATGTCTACAGTAGCTCCAAAGGTAGCTTCTCCCAGTCTGGTCGTGAACTTAAATCGTTAGGCTCTGGTGTCATTATGAGCCCGAATGGCTATATCATTACTAACAAGCATGTTGTTGATAACCCAGACCAAATTTTAGTCGCACTGCAAGATGGCGCAATTTTTGATGCATTACTGGTAGGCTCTGATACGCTCACCGATCTTGCGGTATTAAAAATTGATGCCGATAACCTCCCAGTGATCCCAATTAATACTCAACGTGTCACCCATGTGGGGGATGTCGTCTTAGCCATTGGCAATCCGTACAATATTGGTCAAACTGTGACTCAAGGTATTATCAGTGCGACAGGTCGTGTTGGCTTAAGCTCCACTCGTCGGCAAAATTTCTTACAAACAGATGCTTCGATTAACTCAGGTAACTCAGGTGGAGCACTGATTAATACCGAAGGTGAGTTAGTGGGAATTAACACTCTGTCCTTTACCGCGGGGCAAGGCATTACCTCTGAAGGCCTCAGTTTTGCTATCCCAACCGCGCTTGCAACAAAAATTATGGATAAGCTGATCCGTGATGGCCGCGTGATCCGTGGTTATATTGGTATTACTGCACGTGAACTACCGCAAATAAGGTCAAACAACAATAATATCAATCAGATACAAGGACTGCGTATTTTCCAAGTTGCCCCAAATGGCCCAGCCGCTAAGTCGGGTATTATGCAAGGGGATATTATTTTATCTGTTGATGGAAAACCTGCAGTTTCTGCCGCTGAAACGATGGACTTAGTTGCAGAAATTCGCCCTGGCAGTAAAGTGTCGGTGCAAATATTACGCGATGGTGAAATGAAAACGATCGATGTGATTATAGAAGAAAATCCTGAAGGGCAAGCAGGATGATGCTACCAAATGAATTTTAATATAAAAATGCCGTTCAATTCAGTTTGAACGGCATTTTTGTTTCAATTCAATAAACGAGAAAACTAGTCGTCTGAATGAACACGCTGAATATCTGCCCCTAAGCCACGCAGTTTATCTTCAATATGTTCATAACCGCGGTCAATGTGGTAAATACGGTCAACCGTTGTAGTGCCTTCCGCAATACAGCCAGCAATCACTAGACTTGCAGATGCGCGTAAATCTGTTGCCATCACTTGTGCACTAGTTAATTTCTCAACTCCATGACATAGCACTGTATTACTTTCAATTTCTGCATGAGCCCCCATACGGATAAGCTCAGGGATGTGCATAAATCGGTTTTCGAAAATCGTTTCAGTGATAAGCCCTGCACCTTCAGCCACTAGGTTAAGTAAGCTAAATTGTGCTTGCATGTCCGTTGGGAACCCTGGGTGTGGTGCAGTACGAATAGTGACCGCTTTAGGGCGCTTACCTTCCATATCTAGGCTAATCCAGTCATCACCTATTTCAATCGTTGCACCCGCTTCACGCAGTTTTGCTAATACCGCATCTAGGGTGTCTGGACGTGCATTGCGGCAAATGACTTTACCACGAGAAACAGCAGCTGCGATTAAGAATGTGCCTGTTTCAATACGGTCTGGCAGAACTTGGTATGTCCCACCGCCTAAACGTTCCACCCCTTCAATCACAATACGGTCAGTTCCTGCACCTGTAATTTTTGCACCAAGAGTGTTTAAGAAGTTGGCAGTATCTTCAATTTCAGGCTCACGCGCAGCATTTTCAATGACGGTAGTGCCTTCAGCTAATGTGGCTGCGGTCATAATTGAAACAGTTGCTCCAACACTGACTTTATCCATCACGATGCATGCCCCTTTCAGGCGGCCATCGACGGTAGCTTTCACATAACCATCTTCCAAAACAATATTTGCACCTAACTGTTCTAAACCAGAAATATGTAGATCAACAGGACGAGCACCAATAGCACAACCACCTGGCAGAGAAACTTCACCATGACCAAAACGTGCCACTAAAGGTGCCAGCGCCCAGATAGAAGCACGCATAGTTTTCACGAGGTCATAAGGCGCGCAGTAAGTGCTTACTGTGCTCGCATCAACAAATACAGAACCATTGCGTTTCACTTTCGTACCAAGCTGGTTCAATAATTTGATGGTGGTGTCGATATCCCTCAAATGAGGAACATTCTGTATTTCTACTGGCTCTTCAGCCAATAGAGCAGCGAACAGGATTGGCAGCGCAGCGTTTTTCGCGCCAGAAATAGTAACCTCACCCGATAAACGGGTTGGTCCTTTAACTAAAAACTTATCCATTCAAGTATTCTCGTATGTCGAATTGTACAGGCTGTTCGCTTAGGCTTTGAAATCAAAGGCCACTAAGTTTACGATCGCGCTCCCATTGCGCAGGGGTGTACGCTTTAATTGATAGAGCATGGATGCGGTTATCCGCAATATATTCCATCAATGGCGCATAAATTGCTTGCTGTTGCTTAACACGGCTCATACCGTCAAACATGTCACCGACAGCGATAACCTGAAAGTGGCTACCATCACCCGTAACAATAGCCTCATCCAGAGACAACTTTTCCATCAATACTTGTTTTATTTCGTTGGTTTCCATAGTGACTCTATTATGATTATTTGTGGTTTTTAATTTTACTCTGGCTAATTCTAGTTGAATGTGCCCAATTAGTCACAACTCGAATTAAAAGAGCATAAACGCCTATCCTAAAGGATTACGCCTAACACTTAAACCAAAGAAAACGCCTCTTACGCACAAATGCACGTAGAGGCGCTTATTTTTACATAACTTGACTAAATTTAAGACTCATCGCCTTAATCTAGAATGATGCTTTTCACCCCATATAACTCAATAAGTGTATTCAAGTTATCACTGGCCCCAATAATATTCAGAGGCTGTTTTTTGGCTTGAAACTCACCTTTTAAGCGAACTAACATAGCCAGCCCCGTTGAATCTACATGGGTTAAGCCAGAAACATCTATTTTCTCAATATGTTCCAGCAGTGGGGACTTTTTGTCCCAAAACGACATCAATGAGTCACGGTCTAATGACCCCGTCAGATACAACGTTGATTGCGTTTTCTCCCATGCCAATACCTGGCTCATATTAGTTTTTCTCTTCTAACGTAATTGGGGCTTTTGCACTGATTTCTAACTGTTTTGTTAAGCCATCAATACCTTGCTTACGTAAAATATCCCCCCACTCATTTTGCTTGGTGGTGATCATGCTTACGCCTTCAGCAATCATGTCATATGCCTGCCAGTAACCTGTTTTACTGTTTTTACGCCATTGGAAGTCTAAGCGTACTGGTGGGCGGCCATTGGTATCAGTTATCGTTACGCGAATGGCAACAATGTTTTTATCACCAATGGGTTGTTCTGGTGCAATTTGGTAAGTTTGACCATGGTACATCGCCAATGCTTGGCCATAAACCTGCTCAAGGTAATCTTCAAATGCCGCAAAGTAGGCATCACGTTGTGCGGGTGTTGCGCCTTTATAGTAAGTACCTAAAACGAGTGCACCTGCATATTTAATTTGCACATAAGGCAGTAATTCTTCACGGACAATCGTTCTTAGATATTCAGGATCTTGTTTGATTTTCGGCTGTTCAGATTTCAACCGAGTAAAAGTTTTTGCTGCCGCCTCATCCATTAATTTATACGGATTAGTTTGGTCTACTGCCATCGCAAATGGCGCAATAGCCAACATGGCAACCATCATTAAACGTTTAAACATAATTCATTCCTTTAACTATTTTGAGGGAACTTCACATTACTTAGATGCAGGCTCTGCACCTTGGCTATCGCCACTCTTATACAAGAACTGCCCGATTAAATCTTCTAACACCATAGCGGGTTTAGTATCCTCAAGGCGTCCGCCATCTTTCAAAATCGCAATCCCTAACTCCTCATCATCAGGGCCAATATTCATGGCAATATACTGTTCACCCAGTAAACCTGATGTACGAATGGATAAAGAACTTGAATCTGGAATATTGTCATATTCACTTAATAAGTCGATTTTCACTTCAGGTACATAGTTCTTTTTATCGAGAGTGATACTGGCAACACGGCCGACAACCACACCACCGACTTTGATCGGAGAACCTTCTTTCAAGCCACCAATATTTTCAAAAGACGCTGAAATTTGATAGGTAGATTGGCTACCAATTGATTTCAAATCGGCGACTTTTAAACACAAAAAGATAATTGCGGCAATCGCCAACAACATAAAACAGCCAACCCATATTTCACTTTTTTTACTTTGCATGACTTAGTTCCCAAACATCAGTGCGGTAAGTACGAAATCCAGTCCTAAAACAGACAATGACGCGTGAACAACGGTTCTCGTTGTTGCTTGGCTGATCCCTTCCGAGGTTGGAATTGCATCATAGCCATTAAACAGTGCGATCCACGTCACCGTAAAAGCAAACACTAAACTTTTGATAACACAGTTAACCAGATCTAATCGCCAGTCGATAGAAGATTGCATTGATGCCCAGAAAAAGCCTTCATCAATCCCCTTCCAATCCACACCGACTAATGCGCCACCTAAAATCCCGACAGCCACAAAAATCAGTGATAACAAAGGCATACTAATAAAACCCGCCCAAAAGCGTGGCGCAATAACCCGTCTTAATGGGTCAACTGCCATCATTTCTAAGCTCGAAATCTGTTCCGTAGCTTTCATTAAGCCAATTTCGGCGGTCAACGCCGAACCTGCACGCCCTGCAAATAACAAGGCCGTCACAACAGGGCCAAGCTCTCTTAATAAAGAAAGCGCCACCATCATGCCAAGGCTAGCTTCTGCACTGAATGTGGTGAGGACAAGATAACCTTGTAGCCCCAGTACCATGCCAATAAATAAGCCCGATACGGCCACAATCAATAAAGACTGTACGCCCACAGCATACAATTGCTTCATCAGAAGTGGCCACTGCTTGCCAAATTCAGGTTTCCCCAATAAGGCACGAAACAGCATATATCCAGCTCGACCAAAGGCAGAAAAAATATCAATCCACCGACGTCCGAAGGCTGCTATCGCCTTTATTATCATCTTATTTTACCCTAATAAATCGGCCAGATAATCATTGGCAGGAAAACGGAACGGCACGGGACCATCAGCGATACCATCAAGAAATTGGCGCACTCTAGGGTCTTGATTATCACGCAGCTCTTCACCCGTTCCCTGAGCAATAACATGCTGCTGGGCAACAATATACGCATTATCTGCAATGCTCAATACCTCTGGCACATCGTGAGAAACCACCACACACGTTACGCCAAGC
Source organism: Providencia sp. SP181 (assembly GCF_050446505.1). Lineage (NCBI taxonomy): Bacteria > Pseudomonadati > Pseudomonadota > Gammaproteobacteria > Enterobacterales > Morganellaceae > Providencia > Providencia sp. SP181. Next base: position 442,400 of record NZ_JBBPXM010000003.1, on the reverse strand, counting down.
GCTTGATTCAGTTCATCAATTAATTTAACTAAGACCCCCATAGTAATTGGGTCTTGCCCCACAAAGGGTTCATCAAACATGATCAAATCAGGGTCAAGGGCAATGGCACGTGCGAGTGCAGCACGGCGAGCCATCCCACCCGAAAGCTCTGATGGCATCAATTTTGCGGCGCCGCGTAACCCAACCGCCTCTAATTTCATCATCACTGTCGTGTGAATTAAAGACTCTGGCAAGTTTGTGTGTTCTCGCAGCGGAAATGCCACGTTATTGAACACATCCATATCGGTGAACAGCGCTCCTGATTGGAACAGCATGCTCATTTTTTTACGTGATTGATATAACTTGGAACGTGATAGCGACGGAATATTGTCACCATCAAACCAAATTTCCCCCTCACTTGGCCGTAATTGCCCACCAATCAAGCGCAGCAATGTGGTTTTACCAATCCCAGATGGCCCCATTATTGCCGTAATTTTACCACGAGGGACAGTCAGGTTAATATTTTCAAATATTTTCCGATTGCCTCGAGTAAAGGACATGTTCCGTACTTCAATTAAGTTGTCTGTCTGTGATTGCATTATTAAATAACTCGTTATACATCATGCCTGAGTATGCATTTATCCGTTCAGATATTACCGAAAGATAAACTGAAAATCGTCAAATATCACAACAAAGTGGAATTTATAGTATCATAGCGTCAAAAAGGTAACTGTTAATATTGTAGCTGTTTTTTATCTCTAAAAAGCGGCTAACTCCCTATGGAATTTACCTATAGTTAGGTAACTCTTTCATTAATAAAAGCAGATAGCTCTTAGAGTGTTGCAATTTACTAGCATGAGAATACGTGAATTAGCGAATACATTTTTGGTTTAGGGTGCTAATGACAGCGTATTTCATCTACCTTAAACATAAACAAAATAGCGATTAGGTGCAAAACTATCATTAAGAATAGCTTAACAGACAAAATACTTACTGATACTAAGTATTCGTTATACAATTTGATTTCGCTAATCCGATTAACTTAAAAGCTACGCATGGAACTAGAAATGTCAAACTTCGATTTTCAGAAAGTAGGTAAAGAAGTTCTCCATATCGAACACGACGGCTTAAAAAACCTCGAACAATATATTAATCATGATTTTGACTGTGCTTGCCAACTGATTTTCGGCTGTAAAGGCAAAGTTGTCGTTATGGGTATGGGAAAGTCGGGGCACATTGGCAGGAAGATTGCCGCAACATTAGCTAGTACTGGGACACCTTCGTTTTTTGTTCATCCTGGTGAGGCTAGCCATGGCGATCTTGGCATGATCACTAGTAAAGATGTGGTGTTAGCCATTTCAAATTCAGGGGAATCAGGGGAAATTTTAGCGTTACTACCTGTTTTAAAACGTATTAAGGTTCCCTTAATCTGTATGACTAACAACCCTGATAGTAATATGGGGAAATATGCAGATGTGCACCTGTGTATTAAAGTACCACAGGAAGCCTGCCCATTAGGGCTCGCGCCAACGACCAGTACAACCGCAACCTTAGTCATGGGTGATGCCTTAGCTATCGCATTATTGACTGCCCGTGGGTTTACAGCGGATGATTTCGCACTTTCTCACCCAGGCGGCGCACTCGGGCGCAAACTTTTACTCTTAGTTCGTGATTTAATGAATACGGGTGAAGATATCCCCCATATCCCTAAAAGCGCGTCTTTGCGGGAAGCTTTAGTCGAGATAACCCGTAAAAAACTGGGTATGACGGTTATCTGTGATGACGATATGAATATTGAGGGCATTTTTACAGATGGTGACTTGCGCCGTATCTTTGATATGGGAATTGACCTAAATAACGCGAAAATTGCAGATCTCATGACGCCAGGTGGCATTCGGGTTTCGCCCAATATGCTCGCGGTTGAAGCGCTTAATTTAATGCAATCAAAACACGTGACCTCATTATTAGTCGCACAAGACAACAAATTAGTCGGTGTTTTACACATGCACGATCTGCTCCAAGCAGGTGTTGTATAATATAAGGAAATACCATGAGTTCTCAAAACGTGGATACTTGCTACGGCCCTGTGGCAACATCCGTTATCGAAAAAGCCGCTAAAATTAAGCTGCTAATTTGTGATGTTGACGGTGTGATGTCCGATGGCTTGGTATATATGGGCAATAGTGGTGAAGAGCTCAAAGCTTTTAATGTACGTGATGGCTATGGCATTCGTTGTCTATTAACGTCCAATATTGACGTCGCCATTATTACAGGCAGAAAAGCGAAACTCCTTGAAGATAGAGCAAAAACTTTAGGCATTACACATCTTTACCAAGGCCAAAGCGATAAGCTTTTGGCGTATCGCGAACTGTTGGATACACTACAGCTAGCAGAAGACGAAGTAGCTTATATTGGCGACGACCTTATCGATTGGCCAGTAATGGCTCGAGTTGGGCTATCTGTTGCTGTTGCGGATGCACATCCACTGCTATTACCAAAAGCGAACTACATAACACGCATCGCTGGTGGAAAGGGTGCAGTACGTGAACTTTGTGACCTGATCCTTCTTTCCCAAGGTAAATTGGAAGAAGCAAAAGGCTTATCGATATAACGAATAGATTGAATTCATGAGCAATGCGAAGAAGTGGTTAATCATTATTTTATCCTTAGTTGTGCTGGGGCTTATCGGCTGGAATTTAGCGGGTAATGACACATCAGACTCACAGGAAAAAGTAATCAATGATGGGCAACCTAATTATCAAACTGATGATTCAGTAACTTACGTCTATAACCCAACAGGAAATCTAGCGTATAAACTCGTTTCGGATAAAATTGATAATTATACCGAAGGAAAAATCACGTGGTTTTCGAAACCCGTTTTAACCACTTATAATGAAGCGGGCGTGCCAACATGGACAGTCACTGCCTTTAAAGCAAGGTTAACAAACGATCGAGTGCTTTATCTGTACAGTGATGTTCAAGTCGATAGCTTAACGAAAGAGTCGCAAATTCAACGAATTACAACTGAAAGTGCAGTTGTCAATTTGACAACACAAGACGTTTCATCTGACGATAAAGTGACCATTATTGGACATGGCCTTAATTCTACTGGTCTAAAAATGAAGGGAAATCTTCGTACTAGAACCGCAGAATTAATCGAAGATGTGAAAACTCATTATGTGTTACAACCAGAAGAGCATCAAAATGAATCAAGTAACTAAGAAGCGTTTTATTCAAGGAGCGGTTGCCAGTGCAATTTTGGCTCTTAGCCTCCCAGCGATGGCATTAAAAAGTGACACCCAGCAACCGATGACAATTAACTCGGTTAAGCAATCCCTTGATCTAGAAAAGAACGTCACCACATTTACCGATGACGTCATCATTAAACAAGGTTCAATTGATATTCGAGCCAACAAAGTGGTTGTAACACGTCCAAGCAGCGACTCCGATAAAATCGTCATCGAAGCATTTGGTAACCCTGTGACCTTTTATCAGCTACAAGATGACGGCAAGCCAATTAAAGGCCATGCAAACAAAGCGCGTTATGAAGTTGATAAACAGCTCGTCACGTTAACGGGCGGTGCGTATTTAGAGCAGCTAGACAGCAATATTAAAGGCGACAAAATCACCTATGTTGTGCCAACACAGCAAATGGAAGCCTTTAGTGATAAAGGCAAGCGCGTGACTACTGTGATTTTGCCAGCGCAATTGCAAGAAAAAGGCCCAGCAGCAAACAATTCATCAGCAACTACGGGTAAGAGTAAATAATCGTTATGGCGACACTAACCGCAGAGAATCTGGCTAAATCCTATAAAAAACGCAAGGTTGTTGAAGATGTCAGCCTTGAAGTTAAATCAGGCGAAATTGTTGGCCTGTTAGGGCCAAATGGTGCCGGTAAAACCACCACCTTTTATATGGTTGTGGGCATTGTTCAGCGGGATGCGGGCAAAATTTTAATTGATGGTGAAGATATCAGCTTACTGCCACTGCATGAACGTGCGCGCCGCGGTATTGGCTATCTTCCTCAAGAAGCCTCTATTTTCCGTCGCCTTAGCGTTTATGATAACCTGATGGCGGTATTGGAAATCCGCGAAGATTTAACCTCTTCCCAACGTAAAGAACGTGCTGAAGAGTTAATGGAAGAATTTAGCATCACACATCTTCGCGACAGCATGGGGCAATCCCTTTCTGGTGGGGAACGCCGCCGAGTTGAGATTGCAAGGGCCCTCGCCGCTAACCCAAAATTCATCTTATTGGATGAACCCTTTGCGGGTGTCGACCCAATTTCTGTCTTGGATATTAAAAAAATTATCCAACATTTACGTGACTATGGCCTCGGTGTTTTGATTACCGACCATAACGTCCGTGAAACGTTAGATGTGTGTGAAAGAGCCTATATTGTCAGCCAAGGTCACCTGATTGCCCATGGTACACCAACCATGATATTGGAAAATGAACAAGTGAAACGTGTATACTTAGGTGAAGGTTTCCGGTTATAAACCGTATGTCGTATTCTATTGTTAGGGAGAAGAAAACAGTTTCATGAAGCAAAGTTTGCAGCTCAGAGTCAGTCAACAACTTGCGATGACCCCTCAATTACAACAGGCAATCCGTCTGCTGCAACTTTCTACACTTGAGCTTCAACAAGAAATCCAACTTGCGTTGGAAACTAACCCGCTTCTTGAGCAAGAAGAGTTAGGTTCTGAAACTGACTCGATTGATTCCCTTGCCACCACAGACAGCAGTGAGCTCGATACCAAAGACGCTTTAGAAAACAATGACATGCCTGAAGAACTTCCTCTTGATGCGGATTGGGACGAAATCTACACAGCAGGAACACCTTCAGGTACCAGCAACGATTACAGCTTCGATGAACTCCCTGTTTACCAAGGTGAAACCACTCAGACACTGCAAGATTACCTGATATGGCAATCGGATCTCACGCCGTTTACGGATACTGACCGTGCGATTGCCACCGCAATTATTGACTCCATAGATGACTCTGGCTATCTCACAACAACAATCTCTGATATACATGAAGGGATTGATAATCCAGAAATTAGTTTAGAAGAAGTGATTGCGGTACTTAAACGCATCCAGCACTTTGACCCACTTGGTGTCGCGGCACAAGATTTAAAAGAGTGTTTATTAATTCAGCTTTCGCTCTACCCAAAAGAAACGGAAGGTCTACAAGAAGCAAAGTTAATCATTACCAACCATATTGATTTACTGGCTAACCGTGATTTTAGGCAGCTTGGTAAATTAACGCGTTTAAAGGAAGATGCTTTAAAAACGGCTATCGACTTAATTCTCGCATTAAATCCAAAGCCAGGGCAGTCTATCAATACAGGTGAATCGGAATATGTTATTCCTGATGTTTTAGTGAAAAAGATAGCTGGGCACTGGCAAGTTGAGTTAAATACAGATAGCATTCCTAAACTCAGTATTAACAATCATTATGCTTCGATGGCAAATAGTTCAGCTAGCGATGATGATACACAATATATTCGCAGCCACCTGCAAGATGCAAAATGGTTGATTAAAAGCTTAGAAAGCCGCCATGAAACCTTGTTAAAAGTGGCGACCTGTATTGTCGAACAGCAACAAGAATTCTTTGAGCTGGGAGAGGAACACATGAAACCCATGATACTGGCGGATATTGCCTATCAAGTGGACATGCATGAATCCACCATCTCGCGAGTGACAACTCAAAAGTTTCTCCACAGCCCACGAGGCATTTTTGAGTTGAAGTATTTTTTCTCCAGCCATGTAAGCACGGATACAGGTGGCGAAGCCTCCTCTACCGCAATTCGGGCCTTGGTGAAAAAACTGGTTGCTGCGGAAAACCCCGCAAAACCATTGAGTGACAGTAAATTGACGAGTATGCTGGCAGAGCAAGGTATTCAAGTGGCTCGTCGTACTGTTGCTAAGTATCGTGAATCGTTATCTATTCCGCCCTCAAACCAGCGTAAACAACTGGTTTAATTGATAAAATAAGGAAGGTTGTATGGAATTTCAGATTACTGGACACAATATTGAAGTTACTCCAGCACTGCGTGAAACTGTTGAGAAAAAACTCAGTAAATTAGAGCAACTGTTTGACCGTATTAACAGTATCCAAGTCGTCCTGAAAGTTGAAAAAGTTCAGCAAATTGCTGAAGCAACCGTGCAAGTCAATGGAGCGGAGCTCCATGCATCAGCGGAAGAAAATGACATGTATGCCGCTATCGATTTACTGGTAGACAAACTGTCGCGCCAATTAACCAAACATAAAGAAAAACTGAGACAACATTAATACATTGAGGTGGCTGATTCGTTAGCCAACGAATGTTTCAAACCAGATGGTGGCATACATCATCTGGTTTTGTAGTCCTAAGTGAACAATAAAATGAATAGTGATATAGAAATCCAGTTAAACGATGTTTTATCATCAGCCTGTACACGTAATAATATTGTGTGCACCAGTAAAAAAAGAGCCCTAGAAATTATTAGTGAGCTGGCTGCCGTTGAATTGGAATTACCTGAAAATACGGTATTTGAAGCGTTATTAACCAGAGAAAAAGTCGGTACCACGGGTATTGGTGGCGGGATTGCAATCCCTCATGGCAAGTTAGATGAAAGCGAAAGTTCCCATGCTGTTGGTGTATTTTTGCATTTAGAAGAACCTATTGCCTTTGATGCGATTGATAATCAGCCTGTTGACCTGCTTTTTGCACTACTTGTGCCATCTGATCAATGCAAAACGCACTTACACACGCTCTCACTTATCGCCAAAAAGCTGGCCGATAAAACATTCTGTAAGCGTCTGCGTAGCGCACAAAGTGATGATGAACTATATAGTATTATTACTGAGTAAGTGATAATTTATGTGTCTTGCTATAGATTAATGATATTGCTATGGTTTTTATCATTAAAAACATGCAAAACACAGTTTATTAAGAAATACATCATTAGGAAACGAAAGGGAGTAAGCTCATGGTGCTGATGATTGTCAGCGGCCGTTCCGGTTCGGGGAAATCCGTTGCCTTACGTGCGCTGGAAGATATGGGTTTCTATTGCGTGGATAACCTGCCAGTCGTATTACTGCCAGAGTTAGCCAATTCACTGGCTGATCGTAACATCTCAGCAGCAGTGAGTATCGACGTGCGTAATATGCCCGACAATCCAGAAGTGTTTGAAGAAGCGATTGATAAATTACCCGCTAGCTTCTCTCCACAACTATTGTTTCTGGATGCCGATCGCAACACCCTGATCCGCCGCTACAGCGATACTCGCAGGTTACACCCACTTTCAAGTAAAAACCTGTCTCTTGAAAGCGCAATTGACGAAGAAAATGAGCTCCTAGAGCCACTTCGTTCACGGGCAGATTTAGTTATCGATACCTCTGAGATGTCTGTCCATGAACTTGCAGAAATGCTAAGAACGCGTTTAATGGGCAAACGTGAGCGTGAGCTGACAATGGTGTTTGAATCTTTCGGCTTCAAACATGGTATCCCTATTGATGCGGACTATGTTTTTGATGTGCGCTTTTTACCAAACCCACACTGGGACCCGAAACTGCGCCCAATGACAGGCCTTGATCGCCCTGTTGCTGCATTCTTGGATAGGCACACTGAAGTTCACAACTTTATCTACCAAACCCGTAGCTATTTAGAGTTATGGCTACCGATGTTAGAAACGAACAACCGTAGCTACTTAACCGTTGCGATTGGCTGTACGGGGGGGAAACACCGTTCTGTCTATGTTGCAGAACAGCTTGCTGACTATTTCCGCTCCCGTGGTAAAAACGTGCAATCGCGCCACAGGACTCTCGAAAAACGCAAGTAGCTGAAATGACTGTAAAAGCCACCATAACGCTAAAAAACCGCCTTGGAATGCATGCAAGACCAGCTATGTTACTTTATGATTTAGTTCAACAATTTAACTCTAAGGTTATTTTGCGGAATAATAGCCAAATTGAGGCAGAGGCGGATAGCGTTATCGCAATGTTGATGTTAGACTCGGAACAAGGCAGTAAAATTGATATTGAAGTGAGTGGTGCAGATGAAAATCAGGCATTATCCGCAATTGTTAACCTATTCGAGAGTGGGTTTGATGAAGAGTAAGCCTATTTCTACCTAACAATAAAAATATCAATATGCGTATTTTTACAAAGGCAGGCTTGGAGATCGTGATCCTGATCTCTTCCCTTTAAAGCGCATAGCGCCTAATATTTTAAACAAATTTATTAATAGCAACACCCCCTACCTTCTGGGTGGGGGGTGTTTGCTTTGTACGTCTCTATTGGAGTGTGGTATGACAAAGCCAACAATTATTATCAATGATTTAGATGCTGAACGCTTAGATGCACTAATGGAACAGCCAGCTTACGCAGGCACCCCTGTTGCTGAAGCGCTCAATGATGAACTTGACCGTGCGGATATTCTTAGCCCACAAGAAATTCCTGCTGACGTGGTCACAATGAACAGTACGGTTCGCTTTTTAGACCTCATTAGTAATGAAGAGCGCACACGTACATTAGTTTACCCTGCCTCGCTAAAAGACAGTGCAGAACAGTTATCTGTTATGGCGCCTATCGGTGCTGCACTATTAGGTATGCACGTTGGCGACGAAATTAGCTGGGAGCTGCCTAACGGTGTGCAAACACGCGTTCGTGTTCTTGAAATCGTGTATCAGCCAGAAGCGGCTGGTGAATTTCACCGTTAATTTCGACTTGCTGAATTAAGGATGGCTTAGCGAAAAAAGTTTTCTTGAAAAACTCAGGCAAGTCTTCTGGCATATTCAGGCACTCATTGAGTGCCTTTTTTGTGCCTAGTTATCTTGATAGATGATGCTACGGTTTTTTCGTTATACGCAGTAGCCTTTTGTGTTGCCACTGGCGAAAAAATTTATCCAATAAAAAGAGCCTAATCACCTTTATCGCTAATAACCCACCCCAAATAGACATCACCCAAATTGGCCAATCACGCTGCGGAGTATAAAAAGAGTTAACGGTATACAATACGGCACACACAATAATCGCAATGATGATGTTCTTCAGTAATTTTATTTCATCATTAACCCGCTTTTTCGCCTCTTCTATACGGCTGTCCAACTCATAACTTTCGAGTAAAGGCTCAGAGGTTAGCTCTGATACACTCACATTAAAAACGGATGCAAGTGCACTTAGAGTTTCTAAACTTGGCACTTCATTATTTTCAATGCGTTGGATCGTTCTTGTACTTAGGGATGACAATTGAGCAAGTTGCTCTTGCGACCAAGCCCTTGCCAATCTGAGCTGCTTGACTTTGTTTTCCATCATAACCTACCTTAGACCTAGCAATCTTCGTGTATGGCTATACTGTCAACTCAATAGAATTTTGACCACGACGCCTTAGCGACAGAGGGACGACAATAACATGACAGTTTATAAATCAATAAATTAGATAATATTATCACCAAGTAAAAGCGCCTAATAAAAAGTATTAGGCGCTTAAAGTTGTTCGTTAGATGAGGAAAGCCTTACTCCCCTGCAATACTCATTTCTGGGATCAACACAGAGCCGCACTGAATATTACTGCGAGTTTCGATATCATCAGCAATAGTGACCATATTGGCCCACATATCTTTTAGATTACCTGCAATAGTAATTTCACTCACTGGGTATTGGATTTCGCCGTTTTCAACCCAAAAGCCTGATGCACCACGAGAGTAATCCCCTGTAATGCCGCTCACACCTTGCCCCATTAACTCAGTAACGACTAAACCTGTTCCCATTTGTTTGAGCAATGCATCAAAAGAAAGCCCTTGCCCAGCGATACGCCAGTTATGAATTCCCCCCGCATGGCCTGTACTCTGTAAGCCCAGCTTTCGAGCTGAATAACTGGTCATTAGCCACGTTTGTAGAACGCCATCTTCCACGATATTACGCTCAGTTGTGCGTACACCTTCGCTATCGAAAGGTGAGGAGGCTAAACCGCCAATTAAATGTGGCTGCTCATTAATGGTTAACCAACTTGGTAAAATTTGTTTGCCAAGGCTGTCTAATAAAAAGGACGATTTACGGTAAATGCTGCTGCCGCTGATCGCCCCAACAAGGTGACCAAACAACCCTGTCGCCACTTCTGACGCAAAAATGACAGGGGCCTTCATCGTTGGCAGTTTTCTTGGGGATAGACGCGCTAACGTGCGGCGAGCGCATTCTTGACCCACCCACTCAGGGGATTTCAATGCATCCACACTGCGACCAATGGTGTAAGCGTAGTCACGCTCCATATCACCATTATGCTCTGCAATAACGCAGCTCGACATAGAATAACGACTTGAACAATAGCTTTGCAGCATGCCGTGGGAGTTCCCAAACACGCGCACACCGTAGTGGCCGTTAAAGCTACCGCCCTCGGTATTCACAATGCGCGAGTCCGCATTGAGCGCTGACATTTCAGCGATAGACGCTAAGCGGATAGCTTCTTCAGGAGAGAGCGCTGTCGCTTGGAATAATTTAAGATCAGGTGCTTCAAACGCCAGCAATGATTTTTCTGCTGGGCCCGCACAAGGGTCTTCAGAGGTATAATTCGCAATATCGATAGCGGCTTGAACGGTACGCTCGATGGCTTCAGGGCTTAAATCTGTTGAAGATGCGCTACCTTTACGCTGTTGGTGATAAACGGTGATCCCAAGGGCACCATCACTGTTAAATTCAACATTTTCAACTTCGCCTTGACGGGTACTAACGCTTATCCCTGTGCTTTTATTCACTGCCACTTCCGCGGCATCACAACGTGACTTTGCAAATTCTAATGCGTGCGCAACTGCATCTTCGAGTTTTTTACGTTGTTCTGTGACTTGTTCGGTTACACTCATGCATTCAATCCAATAATGTGGGGAAAATGTTTTTCTGCCCTAACATGCAAATGCTAGGTAGTCATAAAGGGGTTTTCCCAGTTACAATAGATAATAGTCAAATGTTAACACTCACAACGCAGTAAATCATATTAATTACGTGTAATTTCACGACTGTGTTTGGAAAAAGGAAAATCGATATGGCCAAACAGCCTGATGACTGGCTGGATGACATCCCAGCGCCGCAAGACGAAGAAGACGAGGAGATCATTTGGGTCAGCAAAAGCGAAATTAAACGCGATGCTGAGATCCTCAAAAAACTGGGGGCTGAACTCGTTGATTTAAGTAAAAGCGAGCTTGAACGTATTCCATTGGACACTCAACTACTTGAGGCCATTGAGCTCGCTCAAAAAATTAAACGTGAAGGTCGCCGTCGACAATTACAGCTTATCGGTAAGTTATTACGTTCACGTGAAGTGGAACCGATTACCGAAGCCCTTGATAAACTGAAAAACCGCCATAACCAGCAAGTCGTTATTCTGCATAAATTGGAAGATTTACGCACCCGTTTGCTGGAAGGGGGTGATGATGTGATTGAAGAAGTGGTGACGCTGTTCCCAACAACGGACAGGCAACAACTGCGCGCCCTTGTGCGTAATGCGAAAAAAGAACGTGAAGGCAACAAACCGCCAAAAGCGTATCGTCAAATATTCCAATATTTGAAAGACCAATCTGAAATCGCCTAATCGTTTTCCCCTACGCCTATTTTGGGCTAGGGGCTGTTTATCTTTGCTGCTGATTTTTACCGCTAAAAAGGTCAAAAAACAATTAAAACAATGATAAATGTGTCAATCAAGATGACTGGCTATTATCTACGTTAGCTATTGTGCTTAAACGCTGCCCTGCGGGTTCGATTAAAGCGCGTTTCACTCATTTGATGCTGTGTTGAGAGGCTCTTGCCTAGTTCACTAGGCGGCGAACCTCTCGCCTTGCCTAAAATGGCTTTAATTCGAATAAAAATTGACCATCAAAGATAAACAGCCCCTAGGGGAAAATCCTAAAAAGCATCCCTTCCATTGATAGCCCGCGTAAAGCGGCGTACTATTCGCCTGTTAGTCATACTCTGACCCGTATTATCGCGGCTGCTGAACCCCGATAAATAATGAGGAAGATATGGATAATACTCGAAATAGAGCATGGCGCAGAGCCCAAGCTCGTACCAATAAATCACGTGATCAACTGAACGCTCGCCTCGTCGACTGTTATGCGCCAGAAAAAAACTGGAAACAGATGTATGGGCGCAGTGAAAAAATGATCCGCGCAGCCCAACTTGGCATGGCCTATCCGCAAGTAAGCAGCGCCAAGCTTGTGCGTAATAGCCTTGATGAGATACAAGAAGATTAATGAATATTTTATTCATTTGCAGTAAAAATCAATGGCGTAGCCCAACCGCTGAACAGATCTGGCGCAATCATGCAAGCTGGGTCACCCGTTCAGCGGGAACCAGCCGCCACGCCAAACGCCCCGTTAATGCCGATTTAATCCGTTGGGCTGATGTCATTTTTGTGATGGAACAAAAACACAAAAACCGCCTTAAAGCTGATTTTTCGCGCCTACTTGAACACAAGCCCCTCCATGTTCTGGATATTCCTGATGATTATCAGTATATGGCTCCTGAACTGATAGCCTTACTGGAAGATGCAGTCCCTCACATCCTTAACCAAACTGCTGTTTAATTGCCTCAAGCAAGGTGGGAAACGTCGTGTAGCCTTCTCTATCCAGAAAATGCCCTGCATTCTCTTCTAAGATAACCTGTGTTTTTAATGCCTCCGCCAGCACTTTTGATGAGGATGGTGAGACAATTTCATCATTGGTTGATATGATTGAAATTCGCTTATCAGCCAGATCAGTTAATGTTGCATAGCCGAGTGGGCTCAAAGTGTGACTACGCAGCTCAGGTAGCGTCTGTTGCTCTTCATCAAAACCAGACACTAAGACATACCCCTTAACCGCTTGATTCTTATTTTGTAAAAAACGCAATGCGGTAACACAACCAAGGCTATGGCCAATCAACACAGACTCTTTATCAATGTCAAAAGGAAGCTGTTGCAAGCGCTGCTGCCATTTTACTGGATCAGGGGATAAAGAATCTGGCATGTCTGGCACATCAACTTGCGCGCCAAGCGCTTCAAGCTGGCTTTTTAACCATGGGAACCAATTTTTTTCGGGGGATGCTGTATAGCCATGGATAATAACGAATTTTTGATTTATTAATGGCCGTAACATCGAAGTGAAGTTGCTCATCTTAGAATTCCTATCAACTCAGTCATCTTGCTTAGACTTTACCATGAGTGATTGGAAAATCAGTTAGCACTTTTTGTTATATCTAAAGCAAAAACAAATTCGTCTTCCCACATGTCTTGTGCATCATTCATCACATCAATAATATCGGAAAATTCGATGCGTTGTTCTGCACTCATGTGGCTAAAAATAATTGTCACGGGAAGCTCAATGCCTGCAGAAACCATGTCCCACAAAGCATCGAGGTTATGACCAAACCAATCTGGAAGCGAAAATTGCTGAGCAAATTGCTGATAAAAATCATTCAGTGTGTTTATCTGACGAAAATCAAAGCTCACCTGTTTGCTCATCGCGATGCTTCCTTTAATTAACTTGTTTAAAGCTCTTATAATGGTCGTGGGTAACAAAAATCATCCCATCTGAAGAGTATAGCAAACGATCGGCCCCGCGGTGCCCACAACGGTAGTTGATATCCGCTTCAAACCATTGGCGATTATCTGCGATAGGCAATGATTTTTCGCGATTCGAAAAACGATCCCCCCCAATTGCCCGCCCAGGTAAGACATCGCAAAGATTGCCTTTTTTGGCATCCCAACCCGCTTGTCTCGCCTCTTTTTTCGTTAAATAAAATGCAGGAAGTTTTTGATATTTCTGCATATAACTAACGACATTCTGTTGATCAGTCAGTTGGTCAATAGTTTTAGGAAGGGCATTTTCTCGGGCGATTGTTTGTTCTGGAATCGCTGGTTTGTCTGCTTGTGGTTTATCTTGAACATCACCGCCACGAAAGTATAGGCTCAGTACAATCAAAACGGCCATCAACACCAGTGATATAACTCTTTTATTCATTTATTACCTTCATAATGACAATAACGGCAACCCATACTGGCGCAAAGGCTGCCGTTTAACCCGCTATAACGTGGGATATCGCGAAATTATGCAGTACCACCCACCGTCATTTTGTCTAATTTCAGGGTTGGCTGACCGACGCCCACTGGCACACTTTGGCCTTCTTTACCACAAACGCCGACACCTTTGTCTAGTGCGAGGTCATTACCTACCATGGAAATTTGCTGCATCGCCTCAACACCAGAGCCAATCAGTGTAGCCCCTTTCACTGGCGATGTGATTTTCCCATTTTCAATTAAGTAGGCTTCAGAGGTTGAAAACACAAATTTACCCGAGGTGATGTCAACCTGACCGCCGCCAAAATTCGGTGCGTAAATGCCTTTGTCGACGCTAGCAATGATTTCTTCTGGCGTTGAAGAACCTGCCAGCATGTAAGTGTTCGTCATGCGCGGCATTGGCAGATGCGCATAAGATTCACGACGTGCATTACCTGTTGGGGAAACGCCCATCAGGCGTGCATTCAGTTTATCTTGAATATAGTTACGTAAAATACCATTTTCTATTAGGACGTTATATTGCCCTGGTACCCCTTCATCATCGATAGCAAGAGAACCACGACGACCCGCAATCGTGCCATCATCCACCACAGTACACAGTGGCGAAGCCACTTGCTCCCCCATTTGCCCAGAAAATACGGATGTCCCACGACGGTTAAAGTCACCTTCAAGGCCATGGCCAACCGCTTCGTGTAACAGTACACCTGGCCAACCCGCTCCCAGTACCACAGGCATCATTCCAGCAGGTGCTGCAACGGCAGATAAATTCACCAACGCCATACGTACCGCTTCACGGGCATATTGCTCTGCCACAATTTGGCCTTGATGTAATTCTAAGAAATATTCATAACCATAACGGCCACCACCGCCACTGGCACCACGTTCACGCTTGCCGTCATGTTCGACTAATACACTGACAGAAAGGCGCACTAATGGGCGAATATCTGCCGCCAATGTACCATCAGTTGCGGCAACCAGTACTTGCTCGTAAACACCTGTTAAACTCGCATTCACTTCGATAACACGCGGGTCTTCAGCACGGGCGACTTGGTCAACACGGTGCAATAAATCAATTTTTTGTTCACGCGACAGGCTCTGTAATGGATCAACTACGGAGTACAGTTTTTTATATTCAACATTGCTTAAAACGCGTGATTTACCAGAGCCTTGTTCGTTCACAATGCTTCGTGCTGCGGTAGCGCTTTGCATCAGCGCTTGCAGTGAAATTTGGTCTGCATAAGCAAACCCTGTTTTTTCCCCGCTTACCGCTCTTACACCAACACCTTGGTCAATATTGTAAGAGCCATCTTTAATGATCCTATCTTCAAGTACCCAAGACTCATGGAAACTTGATTGAAAAAACAGATCCGCATAATCCAGATGGCGCTCAGATAATACCCCTAAAATGTCATACAGATTTTCTTGCCCAAGGCGGTTGGCGGCCAGCAAATGTTCGCTGACAGAAGCTAAACTCATATTCGTTACTCTTTGGTTGCGTCTTTTTTAATCAGAGAGGTCAGTTGCGGTCTGAAGCGGTTATGTTTAACGACTCGAATTTGCTCACGCATGACACTCAAACTGTCTGTTTTAATATTCAATACCGTCGATGCCACTGCATCCACGTTCTTTTTCATCACTTTACCCCAACCATCAACGGCAAGGCTATGACCCCACGTGCGGCGGGTTCCATGCACACCCACTTGAGCAGGTGCCAAAATATAACATTGGTTTTCAATCGCACGAGCGCGCAATAATGGCTCCCAGTGTGCTTGACCGGTATAACGGGTAAATGCGGCTGGAACAGAAATAATCTCCGCACCTTGTTCGCGCAGCGCTTGGAACAAGCCTGGGAAACGTAAGTCATAACAAATCGTCATCCCTAACCGACCCACAGGGGTATCCACCACCGTAATATGTTCTCCGCGTTGATAAATCACAGACTCATTATAGTTCCCTTGCTCATCTTCAATATTCACATCAAACATATGAATTTTATCGTAGCGAGCTTTGATATTACCTTCGGAATCAAATAATAAGCTGCTGCTTGTAATACGTTCGGGATCTTCACGGCTGACCATCGGCATAGACCCAACGAGGATCCACACATTATACCGTTTCGCCATGCTGCTGATAGCGTCTTGCAGCGGGCCTTTTCCTTGGACCTCAGCTTGTTTACGGTAAGTCGCGGCGTCCGCAAAGAGCAATGCATTTTCAGGTGTCAAAACTAACTGAACAGTCTCTGGCAACTGTTTGATTTGTTGCTCGATTTGCGCCAAATTGTGCTTAGTATTATTTCCGCTACATAACTGCAAAAGTGCAACGTTACCATTTTTCATTACTCTTGAGTCTCCTTTAGTTGACGTAATACTTCATCAATTTTTGGCTCGTCCAAGCTACCTGTTACACGATAACGGATAACAGAAACTTTGCTCCATAATGGACCGAGCACTTTCGTCGCCGCGAATACCGCAGCGCCTGCAAATGGGTTGACCACAAATGCGGTTGCTACCCCTACTGTAGCAGAAATTTCAGGAGTAATGACCGCTTCTAAGTTAATTTGACGTTTAACAAGGTCAACCTCACCATTTAAAGCAATATCCGCGACCAAGCCATCCACAACTGTGTTTTTTGATGTCATTACGCCATTGTGAAGGGTTGCATCCCCTTTAATCGAGTCAAAATCGAAATCGTTGTTAAACGTATCGCGAAAATCGAACTGTAACTTCCGTAATAAGGCGTCGAAGCTGACTAAGCGCAGGATCTGCCCTGCACGCCCACCGCCCATCTTCGCTATCGCCCCTTTACCCAGTTTTGCCGAGAGCTTACCGTTTAATGAGGCAATGTCTGGTGACCACGGCAAATTACCCCAGTCTAAATTAAATTCAATCGTATAAGGGGACTCAATAATTGGCACTAACATACCGAAATAAGCCGCCGTTTCATCGAAAGCTTCTCCCGTTAAGGAGCCCGCTACTTCGGTTTTATTACCATCACCGCTGTGCCAAATAGCATCCAATTTTAGCTGCATTGCACTATTGTTTAGCACACCACCAGTGAGTTGCAACGCATTGCCTTGCGGAATGATATTCGCGCTAAACTCACCCAGTTTTTGCCCCGCTAGCCAGCACTCTTTACAAGCCACATTCAGTTGGGGCCAGTGGCTAAAATCAAAGCGCTCGGAACCCGTTGTACTTTCCGCGATTGAACTTGGGTTGTAATACAGGTAATCAATCTCGACTTTCCAAGGCTGTTTGGCATAAATTTGCAGCGAACCTTTTAGATTTTCACTATCTACGCTAACAACTTGGTCATCCCGTTGTAAATCATACGAAAAGTTTAAATCTTTCCAATACTGTCCACCAAGGTAAATAGAAGCCAGTTTGATCTCCAGTACTTCAGGAAGGCGAATATTAACGCCACCTTGACGGCTGTTTGATGAAACTAACAACCCAGCGAGTTTGTCCCAGTCCATGGCCTTAACAGGGGGAAGAGAGACAACAATCGCCGTATTTTTCGGTAATTCAGGTGCTTGGTTTTGCCATGGGGCAATGTGAGCTTTGACTAGCCTTAACGGCTTATCATTCAAGTTCCACACTGTATTAAAGCCAAGACGTTTGCCGATATCACCACCAATGGTCAATTGCTCAGTATCGCCTTTTGCTTGAACATTAATTTGCCCTAATTCTGCTAGTAACTGGCTATTTAGCGCAGGTAATTGGCTTTGTAGCTGCTTCAAGCCAGCAGTGACATCAATTTGCAAATTCACTTTTTCTTTTGCTGAGTCAGGTAAATTTATCGTGACATGACCTTTCCAATCACTGGTACCAGACACTTTCTGTTTAATTTCTTCAGGGAGCATCGCCAATTTATTCAGCGCCCAATTCCCTGCGATGTTCACATCAACCTGATAATCTTTCGAGCCCATCAACGTTGTAAAATCAACAGAAATAGGTTGCCCAAACCACTGTCCCTGTAGCTTATCACCAATCAAGTCGCCATTATTAAAGCTAAAACTGCCTGTTAGTGACGAAATAGTGCTATCAATCGGCTGAATGAATAAATCATTTTTATTAAGGTTAACCTTCCCTTTTGCGACAACATCTTTCCCCCCAGTTAATGGGATAGACAAACTGAGCTGTCCATTCACGATGCCACCAATTTGTAACTCTTCCAAGGTATCACCTATGGAATGTTTCATCGGTGTGTGCACAAAATATTGCTGAATTTGCTTTCCTGTGCCACTAATATCCGCATCGATATACAGCATTTCGTCGGTGTAATCACGGATAATCGCATCAAGGTTGGTTGCGGTTGCATCTGCCAGTTTGACCGTTGGCGCATGCATATACAGACCTGCACGGCGAAAATCTAAATCCATGTCCAAGTTGAGTAACGCTGGCCATTCGCTGTCATACTCGAAAGTGGCATCTCTCAGCGGCACATACACTTGGAATTGACCGTCATTGTGGCCATATGGGAAATTGGCAGGATCACCTTTATACACCAATGTGGCGTTGTCGACCTTACCTGCAATAATCGCTTTTGTCAGGTAGTCAGCAACATCTTGCCCCATTAATTTTTGAGGGAAATAGCGCCATGCATCTCCTGCATCATCTAGTCGAATGCCCGATAGAATGGCTAAATCGGCATAATTGCCTTTTTTGGCTTTGGCATAACGAAATTCGCCGTTTGCCCACAGCGATGTGGCTTGTACATCTAAGGCAGGGCTCCAAAGCTTAAATTCACTGTCGTTATCTACCCAATACAGCTGCCCTTTTGCAGTGGAAATCGTAAAAGGCGCTTTAAATTCATCACGGTAATCGACTTCGCTGTCTTGCAGGTTGAAAGAGAGCCCACCACTTTGCATTCCCCCTATCAATACACCAGAGAAATGATCCACAGAAGGAAGCGCCTTCCATTTTTTCCAGCTAACATCCTGCCAATCTAAGCTAACTTGCAAAGATTCAGGCCTATTTTGCGTCGCATCCAGCGCAAATTCGCTCACGATCCCTGTTGGTTGTCGGTGTTGCCAATCTTGCACCATGTCTGGTGTGAGAAATGAAAACGTTGGTAGGACTTCACTTAGACGCTCAAGCTCAATATTCTTTGCTCGAACACGCCAATGGTCGTTATCTTGATATTTTTTCGATGCAGGTAAATACAGCACCGACACACTACCTTGCGGCCAAATGAATTCATTGGTTTTTAATGTATCAAGCTCAGGAATATTAAATAACCAACCATCTCCCTGCCTTTTCATTCGTAGCAGTAAATCATTCACTTGCAAATTCTGAGCTAACTCTCCCGTCCCCCAGTTAGCTTCCCCTTGACGCAGTTGAATCAAGCCACTTTCAATACGGTTATCTTTTAAACTGATCCAAGAAGA
The DNA here is from genome assembly GCF_050446505.1 of Providencia sp. SP181. NCBI lineage: Bacteria > Pseudomonadati > Pseudomonadota > Gammaproteobacteria > Enterobacterales > Morganellaceae > Providencia > Providencia sp. SP181. The sequence goes on along the minus strand of NZ_JBBPXM010000003.1, from coordinate 423,008 downwards.
TAGGCTAAAGTTCGCATCACGTAATGATGTGTTATCTCGTAACCAGCGACTTAACCAAGGCTGCATATCAATATTGTCGGCTTGAAGATAAAAAATGCCATCACTCAATGCACCATTTTTATCTGATACATCCAGTTTAACTTGCAGATACCCATGCTGTTTATTAATGGTTTCAAGGCTGACAAAGCCTTGAGCGCGGTGACGTTCATTTTCATTCAGCCAAGAAAGTTCTGGCAGAATTAACGTGGTCTTTTGCTCTGAAGGCGTTAAGAAGGTCAATTGACTGTCTTTTAACGTAAAATGGTCAAATTGACGTAAAAATAGCTCTTCAACGCCATCTAATGACCCACCTTCGGGGGAGCCTTCAAAAGAAAAGGGAATTTTGTAATCGACATTGAGTTGGTAGAATGTCAGGTCGCGAAAGCGCCAACGCAGGGAAAAAAGCGAGTTCCAAATATCCAGTTCGAGGTGGATTTGCTTGGCACTTACATCCGTTGTTTCATTTTGCAACGTGGTATCAGATAACGTAAGAATAGGGCCAAAATAACGCCATGCCCCTTCAATCTTACCTATTTTTACCGAAACATCGGCCTTTTTTTCGATATAAGCAATAAGATCGGGGCGATAACTATCAATATTCGGTAAAAGGAAACGCAGCCCTGTCAGCACCAGCGCGCACAGCAATAAAATAACCGCAGTGGTCACCAGTACTACACGTGGCAGTCGTTTCACTTATTTCTCCTTTAAGCAAACAGGCTACATCATCACAACATCAAAGCGTTCTTGGCTGTATAACGGCTCAGTCTGAACTTTCACTTGCTTCCCAACGAAGATTTCTACTTCAGCTAGTGCGTGTGATTCATCCCCTTTGAGCACATCCACCACAGCTTGTGATGCATAGACTAAGAAGCGATCAGCATCGATCGTGCGGTGAACTCTCACAATTTCACGTAAGATTTCATAACATACCGTTTCCACTGATTTCACCGTACCACGGCCTTGGCAAGTTGGGCAATCATCACACAATACGTGTTCAAGGCTTTCTCTTGTCCGCTTACGGGTCATTTCCACTAAGCCAAGTTGCGAGAAACCGTTGATCGTCGTTTTAACTTTATCTTTGCTTAACGCTTGTTCCAGCGATGCTAATACACGACGGCGGTGCTCAGCATCAGTCATATCAATAAAGTCGATGATGATAATCCCGCCTAAATTGCGTAAGCGTAACTGACGTGCAATCGCTTGAGTCGCTTCAATATTGGTATTGAAAATGGTTTCTTCTAGATTACGATGGCCAACAAATGCCCCCGTATTGATGTCGATGGTGGTCATGGCTTCAGTTTGATCGATGATCAGGTAACCACCTGATTTCAACTCAACTTTTCTGTCCATCGCCCGTTGAATTTCATTTTCAACATCAAATAAATCGAAAATCGGCTGGTTACCTTGGTATAACTCCAGCTTTGCCGTCATTTCTGGCACATACTCTTCGATAAATTCTTGTAATTGAGTATAGGTCAAACGGGAGTCAACGCGAATTCTATCGAGATGAGCGCCTGCAAAATCACGGATAATACGAAAAGCGAGCGCTAATTCACCGTAAATCTTTGTTCGGGTAACATTGCGTTTTTTCCGCTCAATAACTTTTGCCCAAAGACGTTTTAAGAAAGCGGCATCTTGTTTGACTTCATCTTCCCCCACACCTTCCGCTGCAGTACGAATAATAAAGCCACCATTTTCATCACAATATTGGGCAACACATTGCTTTAAGCGTTCTCTTTCTTCTTCACTTTCAATGCGTTGAGAAACCCCCACATGAGAAGCTCCTGGCATGAAAACTAAATAGCGTGAAGGCAGAGTAATGTCTGTCGTCAGCCTCGCCCCTTTGGTTCCTAACGGGTCTTTTACCACTTGTACAATCAGGTCTTGGCCCTGTTTAACCAGTTCGGCAATATCCCTGACGTGAAAGTTTTTTTGCTCATCACCCGCAATGCATTCGGTGTGCGGCATGATATCGGATGCATGCAAAAAGGCGGCTTTCTCCAGACCAATATCAACAAAGGCCGCCTGCATTCCGGGTAAAACGCGGCTCACGCGGCCTTTGTAAATATTCCCTACAAGTCCTCTTTTTGCTTCTCGCTCAACATGTATTTCTTGTAAAATCCCACCATCAATATAAGCTACGCGCGTTTCAGATGGTGTAATGTTCACTAGTAGTTCCGCTGTCATGACTTCCCCTTACCATCACCTAACGCTAAAAATCGTTGAATTAATTCATTTGTTTCGACCAAAGGTAAACCCACTACACCGTGGTAACTGCCATTAATTTTACGAATAAAACGACCACCAAGGCCTTGGATTGCATAGGCCCCCGCTTTATCCATAGGCTCACCTGACTGTATATAATCCTGTATTTCAAGTAAAGATAACCCGCTGAATGTCACATCTGTCACAATCAACTCGTGTAATGTCTGTTGGCGATCGGAAATTGCTATCGCTGTCATCACTTGGTGAGTTTTACCCGATAACGCGCTGAGCATCTCTTGAGCGTGCTGGTCATCCCTTGGTTTTTCAAGGATTTTCCCATCCAGAACCACAATCGTATCCGCCCCTAAGACAGGCTTATCTTCCGGTGCAATGGCAACACCTGCTAAGGATTTATCACACGCTAGTCGCTGTACATAACCTTCTGGCGTCTCACCCGGTTGCCACTGTTCCTCTACCTCTGGACGTAAAATTTCAAAAGAATAGTCAAGATATTGCACCAATTCGCGTCGGCGGGGTGAACCTGATGCCAAATAGATTAAATTCATAAAAAATATTTTCCGTCAGATACGACAGTTAAAGCCCTTAACACACTGAAAACTGTCGACGAATTTTTCGTAAAAGCAAAAACAGCCATGGCCACAGGATACCATTGACGAGACTATTCCAGAATACTTGCGGATGGAATAATACCTGAGATGATAAAAACTCAGCCCAAAATACCGCCAGATCTTGGATAATGGTCAACAACATAATGACGAGCGCTTGCTGCCATAGCGCCATATTGCGTAATAATTGATGTTTATAGGCGACGAGATAACAAATAATACTGAAGGAAAGCGCGTGAACGCCCAGAGCAGAGCCTTGAATGGAGTCAACAATAATACCTAAAATAAAGCTGGTGCCAACGCTCACGCGGTGTGGCAACGCCATCACCCAATACGCTAAAATCAACAGCAACCATGATGGCCGATAAAAATTAAGCTGTTCTGGCCACGGCATGACTTGCAAAATCAGAGCAATAATAAAGGACAGCCAGATAATAGCACGTCCATTACCACGGTATTCATCCATTTAATTCATTCCTCCTACCCATAACCATAATAATATTTCCTTTACCTATGGTTGCGGTGCCATTGATGGTGGCAATGGTGGCCCTTGAATTTCACTTGGATTCGGTAAAACTTGCGGGAGCACTTTCATTAAGCGTTCATTTGCTGCACGGTACACTTCTGATGGCTGTAACGGCGTTTTCGGGTCACTATCATTACCCCATAAAAGCAGAAGATAACGTAAACGTTGTAGCTCAGCGCTTGGTCTGGCGCTAATGATAGTATATGCACGTTGTGTATCATGTTTCACCGCAGAGACAACCCCAACGGGGTAACCTTCAGGGAAACGCCCACCTAGGCCAGAGGTAACGAGCACATCCCCAACACGGATATCGGTGTTTTCAGGTAATGGCTCAAGCTGTAAATCATCCGCACACCCTGAACCCGCGGCAATGACACGCACATCATTGCGCAGAACCTGTACTGGAAGAGCATGTGTGGTATCGCAGATTAATAATACGCGGCTATTAAAGTTACTCACTCCCACCACTTGGCCGACAACGCCTTTATCACTAATAACGGGCTGACCTTCATAAACACCTTCATTACTGCCTTTATCAATCACCACTTGATCACGATAAGGCGTGTTCGCACCTGAAATAACTTGCGTCACCATCATGTGTTCATCCTGGCGTAATGGCGAACCGAGAAGCTCCCTTAAGCGCGCATTTTCCTGCTTAAGTTGTTCCAGTAATAGGTTATCGGCTTTTTTCAGTAGCAGCTCTTGGCGCAATGCTTTGTTTTCAAATTGCAGCTGTTCCCGTGAAGAGAAACTTTCTGAGATATTGTCTAGGAACTGACGTGGGCCATTAGCTAAAAAATAGAATGGGCTGACCGCCGTGTCTAAGTAGTTACGGACTTTATTGAAAGGCTCGAATCGATGGTCAATCACCACCAGCACAAGTGCAATAATTACCGCAAAAAAAATGCGTAACTGTAGGGATGGACCTCGCCTAAAAATGGGCTTCATGTGTGGCTAAGTTTCGCTAATGTCAGAGGATCAAAAATAGTCAAAGCAGCTAGGCACCAACCTAACTGCTTATAGTTGGCCATTTAGTCTTCGCTAAACAGGTCACCACCGTGCATATCAATCATTTCTAACGCTTTACCACCACCACGGGCGACACAGGTTAGAGGATCTTCTGCAACGATAACTGGAATACCAGTCTCTTCCATTAATAAGCGATCTAAATTACGAAGAAGTGCACCACCGCCCGTTAAGACCATTCCGCGCTCTGAAATATCAGACGCTAATTCAGGTGGACACTGTTCCAGTGCAAGCATAACCGCGCTAACAATCCCCGTTAACGGCTCTTGTAATGCTTCTAAGATTTCATTGGAATTCATTTTGAAACCACGTGGAACCCCTTCAGCAAGGTTACGACCACGGACTTCAATTTCAAACACTTCATCAGTTGGGAATGCAGAGCCAATACCATGTTTAATACGCTCAGCCGTTGCTTCACCAATCAGTGAACCATAATTACGACGAACATAGTTAATAATGGATTCATCAAAACGGTCACCACCGATACGAACAGAGGATGAATACACCACACCATTTAATGAGATAACAGCGACTTCCGTAGTACCACCACCGATATCAACCACCATTGAACCTGTTGCTTCAGATACAGGAAGACCCGCACCGATAGCCGCAGCCATAGGCTCTTCAATTAAGAAGACTTCACGCGCACCAGCACTTAAGGCGGATTCGCGAATGGCTTTACGTTCAACTTGAGTTGCACCGACAGGTACACAGACCAACACGCGAGGGCTTGGACGCAAAAAGCTGTTGCTATGAACTTGTTTAATGAAGTGTTGTAACATTTTTTCAGTCAAGAAAAAGTCAGCAATAACGCCGTCTTTCATTGGTCTGATTGCAGAAATATTACCTGGTGTACGTCCCAGCATCTGTTTGGCTTCACCACCGACTGCGGCCACACTTTTCGACGAACCTGCACGGTCTTGACGGATAGCGACTACAGAGGGTTCATTTAATTTTACGCCCTGTCCTTTGACATAAATGAGGGTATTGGCCGTACCCAAGTCAATAGACAAGTCATTAGAAAACATGCCACGAAATTTTTTAAACATAACGAAAGAGTTATCCTGCAAGCTGGGGACGAATATAAACCCGTCTACTCTACCAACCACTTGAAGCGGCCTCAAGACGTTAATGAGCTGCTTCTATAAATATGGTCAATTCATCTATTTTTCACGTACCGTACTGTACATGCTTCTTATCGAAACGAAGCAGATAAAAACCTCAAAAATAGATATTAATTTCACTTTTCCCATCACTAGATAGAATTACGTAAAAATAACCCCTACTCTTTGGCTGTTATATACTCCATTGTTTGTATTCCCAGTGTGACAAGTAATTGTGACTACAAGTTCAAATAATATTTATATCTTTTTATTATTGCTACGCACTGGTTATTTTCACTACAAATCAGATGAATTTCACGAGTGTTCGCTCTATTATCTACCAAAAATGAGGCAAATTTGTATTAGTACGCAAAATGAATTCGTCGTGATGCGTTATTTTGCATGATAAAAGCCTATTTATGCCAGAAAAAAATAAAATTTTACAAAATAATTACATTACTAATAGCTTAAGAACCGTTATTACGTCAATGAAATACCTTTAAATTTTCGGCATTTTAAATGACATATTTAATCATTTCACTAGGAGTGAACGATGAAAGCTCTCGTCCTAAACAAATCCGATGAAAAAATCACCGCTAATATCCAATCTCTGACAACAGAAATGCTACCTGCCGGGGACATTATAGTCGATATTCACTGGTCCACACTAAATTATAAAGATGCGCTCGCCATTAATGGGAAAGCGGGTGTAGTAAGACAATACCCGATGGTGCCTGGTATCGATTTTTCTGGCGTCATTCACCACAGTGAAGACCCTCGTTTTCAAGTTGGGCAGCATGTTTTATTGACAGGTTGGGGGGTCGGTGAAACCCATTGGGGGGGCTTAGCCTCACAAGCCCGTGTTCCTGCAAATTATTTAACCCCCCTTCCTGAGCAACTCTCTTTAAAACAGGCGATGATTATTGGCACTGCGGGTTTTACCGCTATGCTGTGTGTCCAGGCTCTAGAAGATGCAGGCATTACGCCAGATAAAGGCGAAATCGTTGTCAGTGGAGCAAGTGGTGGTGTCGGCAGCACCGCGGTTCAACTGTTATCTTTATTAGGCTATGACGTGGTCGCCATTTCTGGACGTGAAGAAAATAACGCTTATTTGCAGACGCTAGGCGCAAAACGCGTTTTACCGCGCAGTGATTTTACACATCCCGCAAAACCACTCGATAAACAGCTTTGGGCTGGGGCTATCGATACCGTTGGTGGTGAATTGCTGGCTAACTTGCTGGCACAAACCCATTATAATGGTGCCATTGCAGCTTGTGGCTTGGCTGGTGGTTTTAACTTACCGACCAGTGTGATGCCTTTCATTTTACGTAATGTGCGCCTACAAGGAGTCGATTCAGTCTATTTTCCTGCGGCAAAACGCGCGAAAGTCTGGGAACGCCTTGCACGATTGCTGCCAGCTGCTTTCTATGAGCAAGTATGCTCTGAAATCAAATTGGAAGAAGCTGCAGAATATGCAAAAAAACTCTTAAAAAATGAAGTGACTGGACGTACTCTAGTCAATCTTTGCGAAAAATAACCGAATACGTGCGGCTCTCTGGCAAAAATACGGATTACCGCACATTTCACAAAATAAATTCGGGTAATTTCTCTGATAAGACCAGTATTTTGCTGCTATATGCCACGAAATAATTATAATAGCGTCCTTTGTCGGTAGAAATTCCATTTATTTTTATGATAAAAGATGACAAACGCTCAACATCGCGTTATGTTGTCGGACTATTGATATATCGTCGGAGTTAGCAGCATAATGGCAGAAGATATTCACATTTTACTCTTGAACGGGCCAAACCTAAACCTGCTAGGTACACGGGAGCCAGATAAATATGGCAACCAGACTCTTGCTGATATCGTCGCAAAATTGGACGTTGAAGCAGGCCAGTTAGGTGTAAAATTGAGTCATTTTCAATCAAATGCAGAGCATGAACTGATCGATAGAATTCATGCAGCACGCCATGATGTTGATTTTATTCTCATCAATCCGGCTGCATTCACACATACTAGCGTAGCTCTACGTGATGCGTTATTGGCGGTGTGTCTCCCGTTTATCGAGATCCACCTGTCTAATGTGCATGCGAGAGAACCATTTCGCCAACATTCTTATTTCTCCGACCAAGCTGTCGGTGTAATTTGTGGTCTAGGCGCTGATGGCTACCGTTTTGCTTTACAGGCAGCGGTTAACCGCGTGCGCCTAATTAATTCAATCCAAATATAAGAGTACGGAATCATATCCATGGATATTCGTAAAATTAAAAAGTTGATCGAGCTGGTCGAAGAGTCTGGCATTTCTGAACTGGAAATTTCTGAAGGTGAAGAGTCAGTACGTATCAGCCGTGTCGCTCCTGCTTCTCAAGTTATGGCTGCACCTCAACAATTTTACTCAGCACCTGTTGCACAACAACCTGCGCTGGCAAATGCTGTTGCACCATCTGAAGCAATGGCAACACCAGCTGCTCCTGCAACCGTTGCAGGGCATCAAGTTCGCTCACCAATGGTAGGAACGTTCTACCGTGCGCCAAGCCCAGAAGCGAAAGCATTCGTTGAAATTGGCCAAACTGTGAGTGTTGGTGACCCACTTTGCATCGTTGAAGCGATGAAAATGATGAACCAAATCGAAGCAGACAAAGCAGGCGTTGTTAAAGCCATTCTGTTGCAAAACGGTGATGCAGTAGAATTTGACGAGCCATTAGTTGTCATCGAATAACGAGGCGTCTCCATGCTGGAAAAAATTGTCATCGCAAACCGCGGGGAAATCGCACTACGTATTTTGCGTGCCTGTAAAGAATTAGGCATCAAAGCTGTAGCGGTTCACTCCACGGCTGATAGCGATCTAAAACACGTGTTGCTGGCTGATGAAACTATCTGTATTGGCCCAGCAGCCTCTGCAAAAAGCTACTTAAATATCCCTGCGATTATCTCCGCAGCAGAAATTTCAGGCGCACAAGCGATTCACCCAGGATATGGTTTCTTGGCTGAAAACGCTGATTTCGCAGAACAAGTTGAAAACTCGGGCTTTATTTTTATCGGTCCCAAAGCTGAAACCATCCGCCTAATGGGTGACAAGGTTTCTGCGATTAACGCGATGAAAAAAGCAGGAGTTCCGTGCGTGCCAGGTTCTGATGGCCCACTAGGTAATGACACCGAAAAAAATAAAACCATCGCAAAACGCATCGGTTTCCCTGTGATCATCAAAGCATCTGGTGGTGGTGGTGGTCGTGGTATGCGTGTGGTTCGCAACGAAAAAGATTTGGAATCTTCCATCAATCTGACGCGTGCTGAAGCGAAAGCCGCTTTCAATAATGATATGGTTTACATGGAGAAATACCTTGAAAACCCACGTCACATTGAAATTCAAGTTATGGCGGATGGCCAAGGCAATGCGGTTTATTTAGCAGAACGTGACTGTTCAATGCAACGTCGCCACCAAAAAGTGGTTGAAGAAGCACCTGCACCAGGGATCACCCCTGAAATTCGCCGTAGCATCGGTGAACGCTGTGCAAATGCCTGTATTGAAATCGGTTACCGTGGTGCAGGTACCTTTGAATTCCTGTTCGAAAACGGTGAATTCTACTTTATCGAAATGAATACCCGTATTCAGGTTGAGCACCCAGTGACTGAAATGATCACGGGCGTTGACTTAATCAAAGAGCAATTACGTATTGCTTCGGGTTTACCATTATCAGTGAAACAGGAAGATATTGTGGTTCACGGTCATGCGGTTGAGTGTCGTATCAACGCAGAAGATCCGAAAACCTTTATTCCTAGCCCAGGTAAAATCACACGCTTCCACTCTCCAGGTGGCTTCGGTGTACGCTGGGAATCTCATATCTACGCAGGCTATACAGTGCCTCCGTACTATGACTCAATGATTGGTAAACTGATCACCTATGGTGAAACCCGTGAAATTGCTATTTCTCGTATGAAAAATGCATTGAATGAGTTAATCGTTGATGGCATCAAAACCAACATCGAACTGCACCAAATGATCATGAACGATGAAAACTTCCAAAAAGGTGGAACTAACATCCACTATTTAGAGAAAAAACTGGGCATTTCTGAGTAATTTTGAAATTGTCTGTTTGACTCATCGTCAATTAATGCCGCAAAGCCCTGCTTCGCGGCATTTTTTTGCATTAAATACCTTTTCTCGCACTTTTATTCTGCCTTTTCTTACACTCTACCTGCGGATTATCGTACAATCCCTGATTATTTTTCTGTGAGTGAGGAGGAATAACGGATGGATAAACGTTTTCTTCAATCCAATAAGGAAGCGCGTTGGTCTCTCTATTTGACCATCGCATACATGATAGGCTGGATAATTAGTGCCTATCTACCCGACAATACGCGTGGTATCACTGGTCTACCGTTATGGTTTGAGTGGTCATGCATTATTGTCCCCGTCATTTTTATTTTGCTCTGCATTATGATGGTCAAAATCATTTTTAAAGATATTCCTCTGGAGGAGAAGGATGCAGATTGAAGTTCTTCTACCTTTAATTGGTTATCTAGCACTAGTTTTCCTGTTATCCGTCTACGCCTATAGAAAACGGACGAAAGGGGAATTCCTCAATGAGTACTTTTTAGGTAACCGTTCCATGGGCGGCTTTGTCCTAGCCATGACCATTACAGCAACCTATATTAGCGCAAGCTCATTTATTGGTGGGCCTGGTGCAGCGTATAAATATGGCCTGGGCTGGGTGCTCCTTGCTATGATCCAACTCCCTGCTATTTGGTTATCTCTCGGAGTATTAGGGAAAAAATTCGCTATCTTGGCGCGTCGCTATAATGCAGTGACTCTAAACGATATGCTGTACGCTCGCTACCAAAGTCGATTTTTAGTCTGGTTCGCCAGTGTTAGCCTGTTGATTGCCTTCTTTGGGGCAATGACTGTACAGTTTATTGGCGGGGCAAGACTACTCGAAACCGCCGCAGGTATTCCCTACACATATGGGTTAATTATCTTCGGTGTCTCCATCGCGCTATATACCGCGATTGGCGGGTTTCGGGCGAGTGTATTAAACGATGCCTTACAAGGGCTCGTCATGCTGCTTGGCACGGTGATTTTACTTGTTGCCATCATTTATCATGCAGGGGGTCTCCCTGCTGCAATTGAAAAAATACAGTCTATTGATCCGAAATTAGTCTCCCCAGCAGGGGGCGATGATATTCTAAGTGGGCCGTTCTTAGCATCATTCTGGATTTTGGTTTGCTTTGGTGTTATCGGCTTACCGCACACTGCGGTACGCTGTATTTCATACAAAGACAGTAAAGCCGTTCACCGTGGTATTATTTTGGGCACTATCGTGATGGCGGTATTGATGTTTGGAATGCACTTTGCTGGCGCATTAGGTAGAGCAATCATACCTGACCTCACTATCCCTGACCAAGTCATTCCAACCTTGATGGTACAAGTACTACCGCCTTTTGCCGCAGGGATTTTCTTAGCAGCGCCTATGGCGGCAATTATGTCCACCATTAATGCCCAATTACTGCAATCTTCAGCAACTATCGTCAAAGATATTTACCTGAACGCAGCACCAGAACAAATAAGAAATGAGAAGAAGCTCGCACGGATCTCCAGCTTTTCTACTCTGATCTTGGGCGCATTACTCCTCATTGCTGCGTGGAACCCACCACAAATGATCATTTGGCTAAACCTGTTAGCCTTCGGTGGGTTAGAAGCCGTTTTCTTATGGCCACTGGTACTCGGACTGTATTGGGAGAAAGCCAACGGAACGGGCGCGGTTAGTGGCATGGTTGTCGGAGGAGTAAGCTATGCAATCTTAGCAAGCTTCAAAATCGAAATCATGGATTTCCACGCCATCGTACCATCACTGATTTTTAGCCTAATTGCGTTTCTTGTCGGTAATCTTTTTGGCAAAAATCCAGTACAATTGACGACAAATTAATTTAGAGACCTGTTTTTGACATTGTCTCGTCATATGACATTCATGCTCTAAATAGTGTGGGCTATCTGCACCAATTACGCGATAGCCCAAAACATAGTGAGCATTTAAGGAATACTATGCCTTGGATCCAAATCAAAATTAACTCCACAGCCCAACATGCGGAAGCACTGGGTGATGAACTTATTGAAACAGGCGCAGTCTCTGTAACATTTCAAGACAGCCACGATACCCCTGTTTTCGAACCGCTACCTGGGGAAACCCGTCTGTGGGGTGATACTGATGTAATTGGCTTATTTGATGCAGAAACGGAGATGAAATTCGTTGTTGCTCAATTAGAAAATAGCCCTCTACTGGGCACTGGTTTTGCCCACAAAATCGAACAGTTAGAAGACAAAGACTGGGAAAGAGAGTGGATGGATAACTTTCACCCAATGCGCTTTGGTGAGCGCTTGTGGATCTGCCCGAGCTGGCGAGATGTCCCTGATCCAACTGCGGTAAACGTGATGCTTGATCCTGGCTTAGCATTTGGAACAGGAACTCACCCAACCACATCCCTGTGTTTACAGTGGCTTGATGGCCTTGATTTAGAAGGTAAAACGGTGATTGACTTTGGTTGCGGATCTGGGATTTTAGCGATCGCGGCACTCAAGCTCGGTGCCACTCATGCCATCGGGATCGATATTGATCCTCAAGCGATTACGGCAAGCCGTGATAACGCTGAACGTAATGGCGTTTCAGAGCGTTTATCTCTCTACTTACCGAAAGACCAACCCCAAGAGCTCCAAGCTGATGTCGTCGTCGCTAACATCCTTGCTGGCCCATTACGTGAATTAGCACCAATGATAAGCGTGCTACCGCGTGCAGGTGGGTTACTAGGACTTTCGGGTGTTCTCGCAACACAGGCAGAAAGTGTCGCAGATGCTTACCGCGCAACCTTTGAAATCGACCCTATTGCCGAGAAAGAAGAATGGTGCCGCATCACAGGTGTCAAGCATTTTTAATAGAAAAATTATAAAAATCAGAGAATAATTTCTTTGAAAATAAGCGCAGAATAGATTATCTTATAGCTCAAATATTGCTCAGTTGCTGGCGATAATCTGTTCTGCACGAGATTTGAACAGCATAACAGTTATTTTAATAAATGGTTACGTAGTTATCTTAACTATTTGTTAAATATAACTAATTTTAAAATTGCAAAAATGCAAGATAAAAAAATTAGTGATAAATAACCGTTTGCTCAAAGTTTGTCCTTTCATATCTCGTAAAAAATGCGTAATATACGCGCCCTTGCAGTCACAGTATGGCCCCCATTTAGATATGCGAATCGGACAATATCAGTTGAGAAACTGTCTTATTGCTGCCCCCATGGCAGGCATTACAGATAAACCGTTTAGGTCGCTCTGTTATGACATGGGTGCAGGGATGACAGTATCGGAGATGCTTTCTTCTAACCCTCAAGTTTGGAAGACAGACAAATCTAGACTCAGAATGGTTCATCGTGATGAACTTGGGGTTCGTTCTGTTCAAATAGCTGGCAATGATCCCGATGAAATGGCTGCCGCGGCTCAAATTAATGTTGAGAGTGGCGCTCAAATCATCGATATCAACATGGGCTGTCCAGCTAAAAAAGTGAATCGTAAGTTTGCAGGTTCAGCACTGTTACGTTATCCAGACATCGTTAAATCGATTCTCGAAGGCGTTGTTAAAGCAGTGAATGTTCCCGTTACGCTTAAGATCCGCACAGGCTGGTCACCTGAAGAGCGAAACTGCATAGAGATTGCCAAATTGGCCGAAGATTGCGGCATTCAAGCACTCACTATTCACGGCAGAACTAGAGCCTGTCTGTTTAATGGGGAGGCTGAATATGACAACATTCGGGCAGTTAAGCAGACTGTTACCATTCCGGTTATTGCCAATGGCGACATTACTGACCCGCATAAAGCCAGAGCAGTTCTAGACTACACAGGGGCGGATGCCTTGATGGTAGGCAGAGCCGCTCAGGGAAGACCCTGGATCTTTCGGGAAATCCAGCATTATCTGGACACAGGTGAGCTCTTGCCACCAATGCCTATGGCAGAGGTACAACGCATTATGCTCGCGCACGTACAGGAATTGCACGACTTTTATGGTCAAGGCAAAGGAGCCCGTATCGCGCGCAAACATGTTTCTTGGTACTTAAAAGAACATGCACCTGATGACCAGTTTCGGCGCTCATTCAACGCCATTGAGGATGCCAGCGAACAGCTGGAGGTGTTGGAAGCATTTTTTGAAAATTTTTGCGTAAATAAAGATAAGAGCTGACAGAACTATGTTCGAACAACGCGTAAATTCTGACGTACTAACCGTTGCTACTGTAAATTCACAAGATCAAGTAACTCAAAAACCGTTACGTGACTCAGTTAAGCAAGCACTGAAGAACTATTTTGCTCAATTAAATAATCAAGATGTTAACGATTTATATGAGCTGGTATTGGCTGAGGTAGAACAGCCTTTGTTGGACATGGTTATGCAATATACCCGTGGAAACCAGACCCGTGCAGCCCTGATGATGGGTATCAACCGCGGAACTCTGCGTAAGAAACTGAAAAAATACGGCATGAACTAATCCTAGTCGGTTAATGCAGTGTTTTTAAAGGCATTTCCTGTTTTTCAGGGAATGCTTTTTTGTTCCCCCTCCCCCCAAAAATTCTGCTCACAATCTCTTGGCACTTATCGCGGTAATCAACAATATCGCCCCATGACAAGCGATTCCAAAAAATAAGCACAAGGTGATGCGTTAAGTCTGATTAACAAGTCAGTAATGGCTTATATTCTTATAGCCCCCTTAGTGGTTTACAATTAGAAACTGACCTTGAAGCGTTCCTGAGTCAAATTGACCAGAATACCTACGCAAAGGAATAAGATAATCTAACAAATACAGTTAGTTATCCTATCCCCTATTTCAGCTTAATCAACTAACGGGTTACACACTCGTTAGTTGAAACTTTCTAACCCCCTGCTGTAACTCCTGAGTTTGCTCAGCTAATGAACTGGCCGCCGTTGCCACTTGCTCAACTAAAGAAGCATTTTGCTGTGTAACGCTGTCCATCTGTGTAATCGCCACACCAACTTGAGCAATACCTTTACTTTGCTCTTCAGAAGCCACCGTTATCTGCTTCATAATCGCAGTCACTTCATTGATACCTTGCAGAATGTTTTCCATGGTTTTACCCATTTCATTAACTAGTCCTGTCCCTTTTTCAACACAGGCCCCTGAATCCGCAATCAAACGTTCGATTTCCATTGCCGCATCCGCGCTGTGACTCGCTAGCTTACGGACTTCAGCCGCGACGACCATAAAACCACGGCCGTGTACACCCGCCCTTGCCGCTTCAATGGAGGCATTTAGCGCTAATATATTGGTTTGAAAACTAATATCGTTAATCATATTGATGATATCTGCGATTTTTTGTGAGCTTTGGGATATCTCATTCATTGTCACAACAACTGAATCAACGATCGTATTTCCTTTGTTTGCTACGACAAACGCTTCACTTGCTAATTGGTTCGCTTGAAGAGTGTTTTCCATATTCAACTGCACAGCCGCAGTAATTTGTTCCATACTCGCCGCCGTTTCTTCTAACGCTGCCGCTTGTTCTTCCGTTCTCGATGAAAGATCACTGTTACCATTGGAAATTTCACTCGCCCCGAGATAAATATTTTCACTGCCCTGCCGTATAATACTAACTGATCCGCGCAAGCTTGTTTGCATCTCTTCAAGCAACGGAAATAGTTTACCAACACAATTGTTTCCGAAAGGCTTAATTGAATGACTTAAATCCCCTTTCGCTATTTGCGAAAAATATTGTCTTAGCAAATCCAATGGCTTTTGCATCATAGCTGCAAGGTAGCGATCGGTGAAAATTAGAGTTAATACCCCGAGTACCGTCGCAACAATCATTACGACACGCGTAATATCCATTTGATTATCAACTTGGTCACGTGTTGCACTGATCATCTCTTCTGCTGATTGATTAAACTTTTGGATTGATGCGCCAAATGTTCTGCTCAATGCTGGGGTCACATTATGCGCGTGGGTTAAATATTCCTGTGAATTATCTCCCATGCCTAGAACTAACTGTGGCTTAACACCCTCATCAAGTAGTGCCTGCCAGCTATTAATCACTTGCTCAGAAATCTCAGTTTCCATCGGCCCTGGCGAAATCGCTTTCATCTGCTCAAGATAGCTTGCCATATTCTCCATCGCATCTTTAACAGGTGCATAATCGATAGTTTTTCCCTCATTTTTACTTTCCATCACACGCGTTAACCGTGTGACAAAACGAAAATATTGGTCATTTCCTTGACTGAGTACTGTCATCTGTTTCACCAATTGCCTATCGATATCATTACCATCAGCAATCCGAGACAAAGACCAACCGCTATAGAGACTGGTTCCCCCCAAGATCAAGCATAGAAGCCCTAATAAAATGAGCATAACAGCACGAATTGAGTAGTTTCGAAGTTTCTGCATACAATTTCTCTTTTGGTGGGATAAAATGACGATATTTAACTTTATCGGCGATAAAGAGAAAAAAATTAGCCTCTTAAACGGGTTGTTTAATAGACAAAAATCAGCAAAATAAGTAAAAACGCTTATAATTCAAAAGGGTTATTATTTAGTTTTAAGATAATTAATTTTACATACGGTATAAATTAATTTTATAAGTTTGATAAGGATCGCTAAATACAGTTTCTTAACCCTAGGCTTATGCACCAGCTTTTATCTTTGCCCAATACTGTTCTTATACTCAATTCCCGCTACATAATCGATTTCATCATTAATCATGTCGATATCAATTCACAATTTATTCTCACTTAAATCAAATAATTATCTATCTCATAAATTGACTTAAATATATTGATCTTGAAATTACTTTTAATATAATAATATTGATTATCATTTGCATTATCATTACAAAAGGCAAGCCTACTCCAATGAAAACTATCTCCCCCGTTGGAAACAATAGGGTTAAACTTAAGCCAAATATTATTTGTTTTACTATTTTATCTATTCTTTCTTTTACAACTTATGCAGCCAACACAGAACCCAAATCGTCACAACCCCAAGGTGATGATGATACGATTGAGCTACAAGATAGCTACGCTCGGCCAGATTATGTTGAAATTGAACGTTTGCGAGATACCAAGCAAATTATTGTTATTACAAAAGAAGATATTCAGGGAAAAGGGAACCGCACCATCTCTGATGTGCTTAAATCCGTTCCTGGTATTAGCGTAGATACCTCTGGGCAAGGAAATATTGACCTGCGTGGACAAGGCGCAGAAACCTCACAGCGTAATCTGCAAGTGTTACTTGATGGCGCCCCGATTACGACCCTTGCGAATCATCCTTATACTACTAACTACGATATCATCCCTGTTGAACAGCTTGAGCGGATTGAAATTATTCCGGGAGGTGGAAGCGTTATTTATGGTTCAGGCACTGCGGGTGGCGTTATTAACATTACCTCTAACTTAAGAAGTATGGCCGATCCTAAAACCAGCGTTTTATCTGAATGGAACTCAGAAGGATACCGCTTAAATGCCAACTTAGGTGCTCGGGTTAATGATAAATTCTCCTTGTTAGGGACAGCCAGTAAACTCAACCGTGACCTCTACTATAAAGATACTTACCGTAACTCAGAATATTACTCGTTAGGTGGGAGATGGGATCTCACGCCAGATCAAAGTCTTATGTTACGTGGAAGCCATCTCACGGAAAGCTCACAGTACGTTAAAACGCTGACTTCACGTAATATCAAAAAATACGGTAAAGACTACGTTCCACCAGATAAAACCGTCACTGTAGGTATTGATGAAAATGGTCAGTTGATTAAAAAAACCATTAGTGGTTATTTAATTGGCGACCGCGAGGTCGATAGCTATAACCTTAGCTATCAAAATGCATTTACCGATAAGCTAAATTTTGCCACTGATGTTTTCTATACCGATGGTTTTTATACCAATAATGCCAATTGGGAACAAAAAGTTGATCAAAAAAGCCACGGCACAAAAATAAAATTAGATATTGGTTATCTTGATAATAGCAATTTACTTCTTGGTGTTGATTATTCGCAACAAAAAGCCTCAATTCATTATATTGGTAGCTATAAAAAAGATAAGAAAGGCCGCTATTATGGAGTTCCTCATAATTTCGATTACGATAAAACAACAAAAGCCATTTATGCACTTAACAGTTTGAAATCAGAGCAGTTTGTATTTACGCAAGGTTTAAGACGTGAATTGTCTGAATGGTCATTTGATAAAAGTGGTACGGTAAATGGCTCGGGTACCTCAGACCGTTGGAATACCGCGGCGGAGCTCTCCCTTGCTTATCTTTATCGTGATACTGGCCGAGTGTATGGGCGATACGAACGAGGTTACACCCTTCCTGACGGCCTGCAAATCAGCGATCAATCCGTTGTTAATGGTGAAAAAATCTATACCCCAACTAAGGCCGAAGATGAAAAATATGACTTATTTGAGCTTGGCCTTAGAGATAAATTGGCGTTCAGCACAGTCAATGTAACGCTCTGGACATCAAATACCAATAATCAACTAAATCGTATTTATCTTACCAGTGTTAATGACGCGAAAACGATGAACTTACTAAAAACTCGCCGCTGGGGAGCCGATGTCGACTTCCAACAAACTCTCGGCGATTTCACCTTCCAAGAGTCTTATTCATGGCTCAGAGGACGCTCAGATTACAATAATCATGGACGCCAATTTTTGGAGGAAAATGGTAAAAACACCATCGACTACACCAAAAGTGGTTTAACCAAAGTGCCAGAGCATTCCGTTAAGCTAAAAATTAAATACGACTTTACCGAGGATTTATCAGGGGATATTCAATACACCTATTACGGTTCGTACAATAATTTTCTCTCTGATGCCAATAAAGAAGAAGATGGCGTAGTGAAATCTCGTGAGCTTATCGACCTCAGTGTTCGTTATGCACCTATTGAACATATTGAATTATATGGTGGTGTTACTAACTTGATGAACAAAACTTACTACGATTACGTCACCTCAGGCTATGGTTCATTAATTCCGGGAAATGAGCGTTCATTCTTTGCGGGTATAAAAGCGACCTATTGATTTAAACAGGAAACGTTTCGGTGACTATACATCCCTCTTTTCGTTATAAACTCGCCTTAACGGTGTCACTCGTCATTCATATCACAGCTATTGTGTTTATCGCCCTACAAACTGGTAGGGCGCTCCCCATAGTGGAAGGTGTAGAAACAATAACGTTATCCCTTGGTGGACCAATGAGCTCTCAAGGGAGCTCAAGTCTAGCAAGTCACCAAGGAGAGCCTCTGAGACAAACAATAGCCTCAGAGCAAATCTCAAAATCAGAGCCTATTTCTCAACAAAAGCCGGCAAATAAAGCTCAAAACCCGCCAAAACGCGACCCTATTTCTGCGAATATACCCATTGATGATACCGTTGAGTCCCCATTACTTACTCAAAAAACAAAAGTGATGAAAAAACCTAAACCTGTTCAACCCGCACACAAGTCAGAGCAGAACACACCACATCAATTAGTTGCTGATAATCCACCTAAAAAGACGGAGAACCAACTGATTACAAAAGATCCGCATCAAATAACACCATCAAGCTCACAAGACAAAGCGCAGGCGATGACATCCAATGCTCCCGAAAAAAATGGTTCCACCGCAACCCCATTGGCGTCAGAAAACAGCCCAAGTGGCCAAGGGATAAATGCCTTATCCGGTAATAGCCAATTTGCAGCAAATGGGGATGGCAGCTATACCGCACTGGGTTCGAGCGGGATCTCCTACACAATTTTACAGGATGCAAACCCTAAATATCCCAAAGAAGCTCGCTCCTTGGGTTATACAAAAGTGGTTAAAGTTCAAATTCGATTATTAGTAGGGTTAGATGGCCAAGTTGAGTCCGTTGAAATATTAAATAGTAAAATCCCTGATTTAGGTTTTAAAGAAGAAGCCGTGAAGGCAATTAAAAAAATGGCATTTAAACCCATTATTTACCAAGGACAAAACATTAAAATGTACTTTAAAAAGACAGTGGTTTTTCAGTATTAACCGGGTAATTTAACAGAAAAAAGGTACAGCAAACCCCGCTGTACCTTTACAGTTAGCTTAAAACAAGGTTGAAAAATTAACGGTATATCGGTAAAAAATTAAACTGAGCGAGTAATTGGCAGATAATACCCAAAATACCAAAAGCAATAACGGCATAGATTAACCCTTTACCGCCCCATACTTTAAATTTTGAATCCGGGAAACGTTCTCTGACTTTCAATGCCATAATAGCAGGGCAGATTATCGCCCAAATACATGCTGCCATACCAGCATATGCTATTGCGATTAAAAAACCATTTGGGAATAACATGCAAAGAATTAAAGGGGGCAAAAAGCAAAGTAATGCTGATTTCATTCGCCCTGATGGGTTATCTTTAAAGCTCAAAGATGCAAGTATGTAATCAAATAACCCAATAGCAACACCTAAGAATGAACAAAATACAGCGCTAATAGAAAACCAAAGTAAAAATGTCGCAATGTGTTTACTATTCAGAACGGAATAAAGTGATTCAATAAATGCGTCTAAATTACCGCCTTTATTTATTATTGTTAAAAACTCAGCTCTTGGTAGATTACCCATTGTCCCCATAATCCAAAGAAAATAAAGAACGAGTGCTAATACACAACCAATCACACAGCTCTTAACCACTTTTCTCTCATTTTCATGATACAGCTTGTACAAACTGCACACATTACCATGGTAACCAAATGAAGTAATTGCATAGGGAATAATAATAAATACAAAAGGTAATAATGCGGTTTGCCCACCTTCAACAGGTGATGTTAATAATAAGTCCGTTTTGACAATCAAAAATAATCCAGAGAATGCGAGGATAAACAAAATAATTTTTATAAATAAAAATAATGATGTTAAACGACTCGCACCAACACCACTCCACCAAATACTCGCACCTAGTATTAATGTGAAGGCAATAAAAATAACTCTTAAATTAATATCATAACCATAAATAGCCGCAGCTTCTTTAATAACAGATCCCGCTGCAGATATATAGGCATAAATTAATATATAAAGGACAAATATTAATGCCATGTTAGCAATATAACAGGCCCATCTTGGTAAAAGTTCTTTTGATATAAAAAAGTAATTCGTCCCTGCGCCATATTTAGAAATACATTCTAAAATATAAATCCCTGAATGAAACATAAAAAAGCAAACAACTAACAAGATAACTACAGAGTTAATAAACCAAGCTCCAGCCATAATAGTTGGCAAGCTAAACATTCCCGCCCCTATCATGGCACCGCCTAGCACAAAACCCCCTACCATTATGGAGGGTTCTTTCTTGGCTGCCGAATTATTCATGGTGTTTACCTTAAGAATAAGGATGAGGTTCCCGCATTGCACGGGAACCATAATATATACCTATTTTTTATTTAATAGGTTTTAATCTTGCTGTGAAGTGTCTTAATACTGGTGGCTCATATTCAAAATCCAACCCTTTTAAGGTGGCAAATTTATCTTTTAAGCCAATCAGAGCATCTGCAATGTAATCCATGTGGTCATTAGTATAAACACGTCTTGCAATAGTTAACCGCATGAATTCCATGTCTGCATGTTTTTGTTTCCCAGTTTCGGGGTCACGTCCTAATAAAAACGAGCCAATCTCAACAGCACGAACACCTGACTCTAAATATAGCGCGTTAATAACAGCTTGCGCTGGGAATTGATCACCTGGAATATGTGGGACCAGTTTTTTACAGTCCACAAATACAGCATGTCCACCTGTAGGGTATTGAATTGAAATTCCACCTTCACGTAAACGGTCACCTAAATATTTTACTTGGCCAATACGATAATGTAGGTATTCTTCACCAGCGCCTTCCTCAAGGCCTTGCACCATCGCTGCCATATCACGGCCAGCTAAACCGCCGTAAGTTACAAAACCTTCCATCGGAACACAGCGCTGTCTTGCTAGTGTAAAGATATTTTCATCATTTTTAATACAAACTAATCCACCAATATTTAATAACGGATCTTTTTTCGCTGACATCGTTAATGCATCAGCATATTTGTACATATCAAGGATGATTTCTTTAATCGTTGCATTTTTATATTTCGGATCACGCTCTTTAATAAAATACGCATTTTCACAGAAACGTGCGGAGTCCATAACAACAAAAATATTATGTTGTTTTGCGATTTCATACACTTCTTTCAAGTTAGCCATAGATACTGGCTGGCCACCTGCACTATTACAGGTGATAGTAGAAACAATCGCAACAACGTTTTCTGCACCATACTGCGCAATATTATCTTTCAATTTTTGAATATCAAAGTTACCTTTCCAATCATCATAGGTATCTGAGTCATAGGCTTTTTCTGTAACGATATTGATTGCTTTACAATGGTTTAACTCAACGTGGGCTGCTGTCGTATCAAAGTGGAAGTTAGAAATAAATACGGGCTTTTTCGCTCCGCCTTGTTCCTGTTTGACTTTCAGCAATACAGGGAACAACATATTTTCAGCACCACGGCCTTGGTGAGCGGGAATGACATAATCGTAATCAAACATCTCTTTAACTTTATCTTTTAAATCATAATAGTTACGAGACCCTGCATATGCTTCATCACCCGTAATCATCGCTGCCCACTGGTGATCACTCATGGCATTGGTACCAGAGTCAGTTAAGAGATCGATATACACAGCACTGCTTGGTAATAAAAATGGGTTGTATCCCGCTTCTTTTAATGCAGCTTCACGCTCTTCTCTTGATGGGATACGGATATTTTCTACCATTTTAATACGAAATGGTTCTACGATTCTTTTAGCCATGATAATACCTTTAATTTTTCATTAAATAATAAATATAAGAATTCGAACTTATAAAAAATAAGCTAACGAAACTTTTAACTGAGGAAAAATTGAAAGGTTAATTATTTGGAAAAAAGAAGGCTAAGGAAATATCAATATTGAACCATTTCTTCATATAGAAGAAATACCTTGATATTAGTGACTCGTTTAACAAGAACATACTATGACTCCTATCAACAAGGAATTAGTACAACCATCTGCATTATATATATAACAGTTACATTCTTAAATTAACCCCTATTGTCATATTATTATACTTATATCACATTATTTAGGCTAAATAGCATAAACCCTTTGAGCTCAGTCACAATGTTTATTTTATGCAATTTAGGTGTTAAAAATAATTTAATTAATTAACTTATTTCACAAGGAACTGATAATAAGTATGTTAGTTGAATAATTATAAAGAATAATTTAGCTTAATATAAAAATATCTTAATTAAAATTAAATGGATAGAATCTTACAATAAGGCTTTATCCATTACTTAACTAATCGTTACTGAGCATCTTTGCCATACTTTGTTGACTTTGGACCGTATAAAATCCCATTAGGGCTACCTGCAGATAATAACCGAGTACTTGTTATACCCGCTATTGCATAGCTTTTATCTGTCATCGTATCTGCTATCTGATTCATAACAGCAGAAACTAGCGCACCTAAAATACCATTTGAAGAGGAGTTATAAACAAATGTAACCCATAGTTTCTTAGTGCGGGTTAAATAAAACACTCAACAAAACTTATTTTTAATGAGAATAACCCTCTGTATGCCATGAAATTTTCTGCACAAAATATCCACATCCTGCATTATTTTAACTTTTTATTAACATTAATGATTGTGCTTTCTCTCAGAAACAGTAAGTGTAGGGAGGGCACGTTGTGACCATAAAAATAAGCCTGCTACTAAAAATTATTAAACCCTCATAATAAGAGAGTTAATTATGACGATGCAAACAATCGCTGTGAAATCATTTACTTCCACAAAAACAACATCAAAGGTTTTGCTGATTTGCTGGATGAGTATTTTGTTTGAAGGATACGATGTCGGCGTAATGGGGGCGGTACTACCTACCCTTGCCGAATACAAGCAATGGAGTTTATCGCCTCTTGAGCTAGGAGCTCTAAGTAGTTATGCATTAATAGGTATGTTTTTTGGTGCCTTTATTATTGGCACACTAAGCGAATTATATGGTCGGCGGCGCATGTTATTAGCCTGCGTAACGTTATTTTCAGTCACCATGTTAGGCGCTGCATTGGCACCCACACCATGGGTTTTTGGGATCATGCGTTTTATTGGTGGAATTGGTTTAGGGGGTGTAATTCCTGTTGCCGCCGCTTTAACCATTGAATATTCCCCCAGTGAAAAACGCTCATTTAATTATGGCATTATGTATTCTGGTTATTCATTGGGGATTTTAAGCGCAGCTCTAGTCGCGATATGGTTGCTTGAACAATTCGGCTGGCGAAGCGTGATTGCTTTTGGTGCATTACCATTATTACTTATTTGGCCAATGGCACGCATTCTTCCTGAATCACTCGAATATTTAACCCATAAAGGCTTACATAGTGAAGCCAAGGCATTAGCTAAAAAACTTGATATTAATTACCAATCGACATCTGAGCATGTGCAAGATAACCCCCAAAGTATTAAAGAAATTGTTTCCGTTGTTTTTGCTTGGCGCCACTTACGAGCTACAGCTTGTTTTTGGATAGCCTTATTCTGCGGTATGTTATTAGTCTATGGATTAAATACTTGGCTACCTTCTATTATGCGTAAAGAAGGATATAACTTAGGTTCCAGCTTAACATTTTTAATTGTATTTAGCTTAGCCTCTGCGCTGGGGGGGTTATTCTTAGGAAAAATTGCAGACAGATATGGTGTTCGAAATTCTGTGGCCTTCTTCTTTTTGCTTGGTGCTATTGGCGTGGGAAGCTTGATATTCAAGCAAAATATTTATATGAACTATATGCTCGTCGCCTTTGCTGGGGTCGGCAGTATTTCAGCTGCATTGATATTAACAGGCTATATTGCCAATTATTACCCATCCAATGCGCGCGCATCTGCAACGGGTTGGGCACTTAGCTTCTCACGAATTGGTGCTATGACAGGGCCAATGTTTGGTGCATATATTGCGAGCCTTGGAATTGCCACAAGTTGGAATTTCATTGCATTTGCTATTGTCGCCATTATTGCTGCGATTGCTGTTATCTTATTACCAGCCAAACAGATCGTATAATATGATAAAAAGGATAGAATATATTCTATCCTTTTAAAGATTCCATCAATTTTAATTCTAATCTAAATAATGGCATTAGCTTTAAAATAATTAATGCTCATTAATTGTGTATGCTAAATTATCACTCCCAAGATTTATTGACTTCTCCGCGACAACCCCCCCCCGAACAATGATACGAGCTAATTTTGGAGATAAATCTCGACTCACATTAATATGAAACTGATTCATTTCATCATCTCTAACTCTAATATTCTTCAGCTTATGGAAACTCAATAAACCATCAGTATATTCAACCTCAAGGTAACAATTACTATTATCCATAACCTTATCTGATTCATATATCATTCCATATGCTGAATTTAACGGAGGGTATATATAACTTGGTAATTCATTACGTGGATCGTAAAACCCAATAATAGTAATTACTTTCCTACCTTGTTCTAAAGGAACCAAGTCAACATAAGGTTCGTCTTCAATAACCCAAATAACGCCATTTGAGACATAGTATAATTCAATATTTTTTTCAGCTGATAAAATAGTTCCATTCATATGTAAATAAACACCATAACTAGATCTCGAGTTGATTTTTATAACATTGCCATTATTGTCATCATTCGCATCTGGAAAATAAACATTTCCAGCCCAATTCCCGTCATAAATATCAATATAAATATATTTATTTTCTTCAAAGTAATCATTTATATAATCAGCTGTAATATCTACAGAATTTTTAATAGTGACCCACTTAAAATCATATTTGTTTACCTTATTCTCATACTCTACCATTTTATTTTCTTGATTATTCCAAATGCTAAATCCTGTTTTAGAATTTGGATCAAATATCGCTTTGCTCTCCAAATCATTTTGAATATAAAATAATGAATATGGTGTATGTAAAGTAAAAACATTGTGCTTCTCATACATTGGACTGCCTCCCGCCATAGCATCTCTACCAAGAGAGTGGCCTTCAAAAGGGGGTGCACACGGCCCAATTCCTTCATCTTCTAGATATGTAGGTTTGTTGGTGATATCTTGTTTAAAATTAGGCAGAAAAAAATTATTATCGCAGTCCCATCCCCATGTAGAGTTTCGATGAGTTGGGATCTGAGCAACTGAGCCATCAAAATCCCCAGGGTAATGCCCTAAACCAAAGTTATGCCCAACTTCATGACTAAATTCATTTCCTATCGTGTCATCTAGCGTCACCATGCCACTTCCACCCGATCCTCCATGAACTTGTATGCCATTCTCATACATCCCTATACTTGTATGTACTGTAAATTGTGATGTATTTCCCCTTGGACCAAGCTCTCTACCTGTTACATTGATACCATAATTTGCATAGTTAATTCCTGAAGCAATCAGTGACTTGGCAATTTGTTCCCTCATAATTCCATCGTGCCAGCCACCATTCCCTGGTGCATGGCCAGTAAGTAAGCGTCCATCAGACAGCATCACCTCATCTAAATCGATAGGATCATATGTATTGACGATTAAACGAGATACTGGAATTTGTTGAAAATATTGACGATGATATTCAGGGTTTTCTTGAAATTCAAATTTCTCTCTATGGGGAGTTAACATACCAATTGCAATCGTATTTAAGAACAACTGATTAGGTGCTCTTACTATAGGCTTATCAATAAAGCCAAATTTATTATCTCGGATAAATTTAAGCTTTATTCCTGGTTGAATAACATCTTGAGGAACAACGACAGACCAAGTATTTCCTATATATTGAATTTCTGATAAAAACTTTCCATCACTATTGCTGTCAGTTGACTCGTACCATGTCCCTCTTTCATTAACAAGTAATAAGGAATCCCCTTGTTCAAGATTTTTCTTTGTAGAATTAAAGAGAATTGAAATCCCCCATGTTGATGTACATTGGAATAACACTTTTTTACCCGCATAATCCAAATTATAAAATAACTCAAAGGATGGAGAGTATCCGCCATCATAAGTTACTACATTTATTGTGTTATATTCGTCAATAAACTTATTAAAATACAATGGATCTTTAGCGTTTTGTAATTGTTCACTATTATCTAAGGTAAAATCAAAATAGGATGGCTGTGAAAAATCAGCCTCTATTTCAGCATATACGTTCGAACAGGTCTTGGTTAGGTGCTCAGGAGATAACATTTCCTGATTAAATAAAATATCAGAATTTTCATTATAAATAGCAATTCGAATAGGAGATTCGCTTAATAAATCGTCATGAGGCTTAAACATAAACATTGTTTTTCTATTTGATATTAACGTTGGTTGAATATCATTACTCACATGATTTTTTGCGGGTATAATACTATTTTGCACATAATAGACCGTACCTTTAAGATCACCATAAGTATCACTATCATATTTAGAATTATTAAAATAGGTTATGTTTTTTTTCATTTAAAATCTGCCTTTTCTTGTTGGACGGATTGTTTACTTTAAATAGCCATTAATTGTCATATAATTTAAAGAGGAAACAATATTAAAGAATTAAATAAAAATAATAGTAATTCAAATTAATAAATTACTTCCAATTCAAATCCCCATCAACTTGAAAAGTAAGATAATTAAAATCAATCATTAATGTTAAATAAAAAATAAACTAGACGCCTTAATTCGTTAAATATTATTTAACAGACTTAACTCATTATGGAAATACTAAAATATTGTATAACTATACTATTAAATAGAGGTGTGATAACACACCTCATAGATTAGCTATATTAAAAAGCAGATTGGTAAGAAACCTGAGCACCTCTAGTGAGAGTTCCCTCATTCGAGTAAGTACTTTCTACTTCAATAAAAGACTGGTTTTCCCCATTAAATATTTTTTTGTATAGTGAGAGATCTGGACGATAGCGAGTTTTCTTTGTAGCAATATCCATCATCAAATATTGTTGCGAGCCATTACCTGAAATCGAAACAATTAATCCTTGGTTACCAACATTTAAACTATGTAAATTGTTATAGCCACTCTCTGCGATTAATTCGAAGTTTCCATTGGGGTGAAATTGCATTAACGAAAACAATCGGCGAGACGGTTCTTGAGCAATAACAAAAATATCACCATTCAGGTTTTGTGCTGCTTCATTAATACGCACGGGTAGCCATTTACTACTAACCACTTGTTTAGTCGGAATATCCATAACTACTTCCAACGATCCCATTTGATGACCATAGCTATACCACATAACGACTTTGTCCCTGTATGTGGCAAAAGCAAATTCAGAGCGACTCTCTATTTCCTCAGGGTACAGTGACTTAGCGAGCTCCCGAACATCCATAAAATGTTCCCATGTCATACCTTTATCTTGGCTAACAAAAATTTTTTCATTATTTGCCACAACATAAGCAGGATAATTTTTAGATTGATAAATTTTACCTGTTATCAACCCTGCAAATTGAACGCCAGATTTATCTTCCCATGGCATAATGTTACTGGCTGATAGTGTTGTTAAATCGATAGTTTGGTAGCCATCTCTAAGAAACAATAAGCATTGTTTTCTCTCACATATCGCATTATAAAAGCTTTTATCACCACGAGTGATAAAACGGATACCTTGATTATCTGCAAATAATACTTGGTAGTCATATTCTCTTTCATATGCGTATGGATTATATGATGAGTAGTAATAATTTGAACTCTGGCTTTTTTGCGTCACAATTAATGTGCCATTTTCAGCGGGGAAAGTCGTCGCCCAATCATAATTGGTAATTGCAGAACGGTTTTCTTGATGATGTTCTATTTGCCAAGCAATACTACCGTCTCGCACAAAAATTAAAACGGTCGATAACAAACTTAATGCAAAAACTGCAGTTAATAAGATAAAACGCTTACTGAGAAAGGGGTTCATGAACGCACCTCCGTCACATAATCTGTTTGACCATGTTGGCGACGTAAATGTTTCAAAATATATTGTGATTGATAATAGGCCTTACCTCGTCGAGAGAATTGGTAATATATTGCAACGCCCAAACCAATTGAAAAGCTTATCCCCAATAAAATGGTTGTCGTAACGCTAATATACATTCCTCCTGTATCTAAGATATTAACCCAATCCCAATAGTCCCAATAATTGCCTTTCTCTATTGTTTCAGAAGTTGTTAGCCCGACAGCAATAAGAACAAAGAAAATTAAAAGAAAGCAGGTAAATCCCCATAAGCCGAAATAAAAACCACGTTCTTGAGGTGCCCCTCTGCCAATTAAGCTATAGGCAAGTCCATCTTGATGGTTATAGATACCAAATATTGCCTGTTCATTTGAGTGATCTTGGATATTTTTATGGAGAACTTCGAGCTCATCACCTTGCGCAATAAATAAGTTGTGGTTATTAAACAAAGGCTCATTGGCTGAAACTAAAACCTCCATATGGCTTTTATTAATTTGTAAGCTGATAAGGTTTAGCGCTTGCTCTGTATCCCCTGCCTTAATGGTCAAACTTCGATTATCTGTAATATTCACCTTACCGCGAGTAACCGATAATGAGGTTTTATCAATGCTAATATCTTTAGCCTTACGTAAATTACTGGCCTTAGATTTAGGGTTTTTAATACCGTCAATTTCAATCAATGGGCTTTGTTCGTTAATTTTGAATCGCCCCTCGATAATAAGGTCTAATACTTTTAAAATTTGTTTTCGTTTAGGACTAATAATGCGCTTCGTTTGTGCAAGGGCTAGGCCAAATAAAACGATGCCACAAAAAGCGGCACAACCTAAAATTGCCACCAGCGCTATCATTAAAAAGCTATCTTCCGCAGCCATAAAGCAATAATACACCACAGGGATCAAGGCCATTAATACCAGCGAAATGATATATTGTTTGCCAAGAGAGCGCGTAAAACTCACATTTCTATCGGGCTCTAATCGACCATGTTTTTCATGATAGACCCATTCTAACCAATAGCTGCCATCGTTCAGTTCTTCTGCACAAATAACCAAAGAATCGCCTTCTTGTAGGCGTTCCAAAAAAATCTTACTATTTTTAAAGTCATCTTGATTAAAGAAAAAAACTTTCCCTGACGCTATCAGCCTTGCCATACCAATTGGACTGACATTTTGATAATCACACTGAGTAAGATTGACATGGAAATATTGAACTCGCATGAATAATGCCTATTTCGCTAAGTAAATTTAACATTATGATAATAAATAAAGGCATATTGCCCTAGTGAAACTTATCTTATAATAAAATAATTCAGATAATGACGAGTGCCCTTAAGCACCTATTTTTCGAGGTTTTATATTTCGAAATACGCGCTATCTACTAGTAAAGCCAATAATTACTGATAAACTTGCAATCACAAAAAAGTCTATACATATAATATGGCAATAAAATCGATTTACTCGGCCTTCCTCTAACGACAATTTTGAATAAAAGCGATGACATCACAACCTGCTTATAAGCAAATTCAGTCTTACATTTTACGCAGCATTGATTTGGGTATTTTTAAACCCGAAACACAGATTCCCACAGAGCTTGAGCTATGTGCGCAGTTTAATGTCAGCCGTATGACAGTAAACAAAGCCATTTCTGAATTAAGCCAAAAAGGGATTTTAAACCGAATTGCAGGTAAAGGTACTTTTGTTGCGACACAAAAGCATGAGCTTCCAGTGACAAAAGCATTTGATATCTTTGATGAAATATCCCTAAGCGGCAAGAAGTATAGTGGGCATCAACTGCAATTAAAAGTCATCCCTGCATCTGCAGAAATTGCGCTACAACTCGGAATTAGTGAAGGAAGTGAGGTCGGTTATTGTAAAGTACTACATTTTGAAAATGATATCCCTCTCATGTTGGAAGAACGCTACGTTAACCACGCAATCGTTCCTGAATTTGTTAAGCAAAAATATGGGGATACAGAAACACCAAGTGGCTATTTACAACGCCATTTTCCTGTAAGTGAAATGGAACACACCATAGAAGCGGCATTAGCCACAAAATCCATCGCTCAATCATTATCGATTAAAGAAAATTCACCTTGCCTGCAACTTAGGCGTCGAACTTGGACTGGAAATACACTGATTAGCTACGTCAATATGGTCACAGCAGGTTCTCGTTACAAATTAAAATTGCATTCGCGTATTGAGAATTAATGCAAAGATAAAAAAATGGGGCAAAATTGCCCCAAAGCGACTGATAAATATAAAAAAGACATCAAGCACATCTGCATCACAACAAATTTGTTTTCACATCCCCTGATATATTGGCCCTTCCCCACCTTGCGGTGCAGTCCAAGTAATATTTTGCTGCGGGTCTTTAATATCGCAAGCCTTACAATGCAGGCAATTTTGCGCATTAATCTGTAACTTCTCTTGGTGTTGCTCGCCAATAATTTCATAGACCCCAGCAGGACAATAACGCGTTTCTGGCGCGGCATATTTCTCTAAATTGACTCGAATCGGTACATTTGTATCTACCAGTTTAAGATGGCAAGGCTGATCTTCTTCATGGTTAGTATTCGATAAAAATACAGAAGAGGGTCGGTCAAAGGTCAGTTTTCCATCAGGCTTAGGGTAAGTGATTGGTTTGAAGTTTTTAGCTTCTTTCAATCTTTCGTGATCCGCCTGTTTAATCTTTAATGTCCATGGGCTACGGCCTTTTAACAATAATTGCTCTACACCAAATAACATTGAGCCCATCACTAATCCATTTTTCATATAAGGTTTGAAGTTACGAGTCTGGTAAAGCTCTTGATATAACCAGCTCTGCTCAAATCTTTGGCGATATTCAAGAGTAAATTGAGTAAAATCAATCGACTGATTTTTAAAGCACGCTAAAAAAGCGTCTGCAGCCAATGATCCACTTTTTACTGCACAATGTGTTCCTTTAATTCTGGCCCCATTGAGAAATCCAGCATCATCACCGATTAATGCGCCCCCAGGAAAACTCAATTCAGGGAGTGCGGATAATCCCCCAGCAACCATCGTTCGCGCACCGTAACTGAGCCTTTCCCCACCAGATAAAAAAGTGCTAAAGGCGGGGTGTGTTTTTAAGCGTTGAAACTCTTCATATGGAGATAAATACGGGTTTTCATAATTCAGACCAACAACTAACCCTATCGCAACTAAATTCTCACCGTAGTGGTAAGCAAACCCACCGCCGTAAGTGTGGTTATCTAACGGCCAACCAACAGAGTGAATAACTAACCCTGCTTGATGCTGATCTTTCGGGATCTGCCAGATTTCTTTAATCCCTAAACCATAGCTTTGTTTGCTGCTATTTGAATCCAAATTAAAATGATTTATCAACTGCTTACCTAATTGACCACGACACCCTTCGGCAAAAAATGTCATTTTAGCCAGCAAGTTCATTCCAGGTTGGTACATCGCCGTTGGGTTACCCGATTTATCTAACCCCATATCACCCGTTGTCACACCAATGACTTGGCCTGCATCATCAAAAAGTACCTGTGTTGCAGCAAAACCAGAAAAAACTTCAACACCCAAAGCCTCGGCTTCAACAGCTAAAGCCGCACTCACTTGCCCTAGACTACCAATTAAGTTTCCTTTATTTTTTAAACAATTAGGCAATAGTGGTAACGGTAATTGGCTTGAGCTATTTTCTTTTAGCCATAAAAAGCTGTCCTGACTGACGGAGGTTAGCGGCGTCGAAATTTTATCTTGCCAATCAGGTAATAATTCATTTAATGCACGAGGATCTATCACTGCACCTGACAGAATATGGGCACCTATTTCTGCACCTTTATCAATCAAACATACTGACAGTTCAGTGCCTTGCTCAGCAGCAACCTGCTTTAAACGGATCGCCGCTGATAATCCCGCAGGCCCCCCACCGACAATCAGGACATCAAATTCCATCGATTCCCGCTCAGGAGCCTCGCTTACATTTTCTCTATTGTCGATAGCCATATGCACCTCTTACGCAAGCGCTTTATCAAGTTCAGGTAAGATTTCAAACAGATCACCAACAATACCGTAATCTGCTACTTGGAAGATTGGCGCTTCTGGATCGCTATTTATGGCAACGATCACTTTGCTCTCTTTCATCCCTGCAATATGTTGAATTGCACCAGAAATCCCAACGGCAATGTATAACTCTGGCGCGACAATTTTTCCTGTCTGCCCCACCTGATAATCATTGGGTACATACCCCGCATCTACCGCTGCACGGGATGCGCCGACAGCAGCACCCAATTTATCTGCGATGGTTTCTAATAACGCAAAGTTTTCACCCGAACTTAACCCCCTCCCTCCCGAAATCACGACTTTCGCTGAGCTCAATTCTGCGCGACTAACTTGTGTGAGTGACTGGCTTTTCAATTGAGCTCGTTGAATAAGTTTATTTGGGGTGATGTGTTCAATTTCTGCGCTATGTTGTGCTTCACATACGCCGCTAAATGCAGAACTGCGTACAGTGATCACCACCTGCTGCCCATTATTCTGTACTGTTGCCAACGCATTCCCTGCATAAATAGGTCGAATAAAATTTTGGTCATCAATAACTTGTGTGATGTCAGAAATTTGTGCGATACCTAATTTTGCGGCAACACGTGGGGCGATATTTTTACCAAAGGTTGTCGCAGGAAACAGTAAATGGCTATAATTTTGTGCAACAGAAACAATCGCACTGGTCATGGGTTCCGCCAGTTGGTCTTTCAAAGCATCTGATTGAATCGTTAATACTTTATTCACCCCCTTTAAGCCCGCTGCTTGTTCCACCACGTTTTCAGTGTTGTCGCCCACAACAAGTAAATGCAATTGTCCACCCACAGATAGAATATCCAGTGCAGCCGTAATACTATGAAAAGTTGATGATTTTATTGTCTGGTTATCATGCTCAACAATAACTAAAACTGATGATTGGCTCATTGTCATTCCCCTTGGTTAAATCACTTCTTTTGCTTGTAAGGCGCTCACTAATGCCGCTGCATCATTGAGTAAAGTACATTGCCCTGCCCGTTTTTTCGGCTCAGACACCTTGATAGTTTTGGTTTGCCCCAAAGGAGAGAAGTTCATATTCGAAATATCGATGATATCTAACGGCTTTTTCTTTGCTTTCATGATGTTCGGCAAAGTTGCATAACGGGGTTCGTTGAGACGTAAATCGGTTGTCACAACCGCAGGGAGCGCCATCTCCAGTGTTTCCAGACCACCATCAATCTCACGGGTCACTTGCAGTGAGTTACCCTCAACAACAATTTGTGATGCAAATGTCGCCTGACCATAATCTAATAATGCGGATAACATTTGCCCTGTTTGGTTACAGTCATCATCAATCGCTTGTTTGCCTAATAAAATTAAATCAGGTTGTTCATTTGCCACCACTTGCTGTAATAGACGCGCAATATCGAGTGATTCTAAAACTAACTCCGTTGGGCGTTGAATTAAAATGGCACGGTCTGCCCCAATCGCCATCGCACTACGCAAAGTTTCTTGATAGCTAATATCACCAATAGAAACGGCAACAACTTCAGTCGCTTTGCCTGCTTCTTTTAAGCGTACAGCCTCCTCAACCGCAATTTCATCAAAGGGGTTCATCGCCATTTTGACGTTAGTGAGCTCAACCCCCGAGCCATCGGCTTTTACGCGTACTTTAACGTTATGGTCAATCACTCGCTTCACTGCGACTAAAATTTTCATAGCAACTCCTATCCCAATTCTATTAACGATTGGCTTTTATTAAGGTGGTTTGAATCGTTTTTAGGTTGAGGGAAGCCTTAGCAGTGAAAGCTTCACTGCTATTGGCTCGCTCAATGTATTCTTTTATTAATTAAATCAAATGGTTCATTTGGTTATTTCGTGGTTGGTAATATCAGCCTATCAGCAACAGACATTGGCCATTTTTTAATCGCGATATAATAAATAATGCTGGTCGCAACTAAGCCCACTATCCATGAAACATCGACGCCACCAAGGTGTTCAACTAATGGGCCAGTATAGAAACCTGTTGAAATAAAGGGTAATTGGATCAATACGCCAATGATGTAAGTGAAGATACCCACTTTATTCCAGCGGCCATAGCGACCATTTGGGTTTGCCAGTTCAGGGACATCGTAACGACCTTTGGTCACCCAATAGTAATCAACAAGATTGATTGCGCTCCATGGAGTGAAGAATGCCAGTAAAAACAGTAAGAAAGCGGAGAATAATTTTAAGAACGAGTGTTGGCCTGCTAATCCTAATAAGGTTGAAAAGCTCACCATTAATATAATAAAGAACAATCGCTGCCCTCTCGTAATGGTGTTTTTCCCTCTAAACCCACAAACAATTGCCGCCATCGACATAAAGCTACCGTATGCATTTAACGCCGTGATGGTCACTTTCCCAAAGAAAATTGTGATATATAACAGTGCAGCAATGAGGCCTGTACTTCCCAATCCCACAATGTAGGAAACTTCGTTGCCTGCAAATTTATTCCCCGCTAAGGCCGCTGCAAACACTCCTAAAATCATTGACGCTTGAGTACCAATGACCGTCCCTGAACCCACCGCCAGAAAGGCTTTAATAGTTGGTGTTTTAGTTGGTAAATAACGCGAGTAGTCAGCAACATAAGGGCCAAAAGCAATTTGCCAAGATGCTGAGAGTGACATGGCTAATAAGAAATGTGTCCAATCAAAATGGCGATTTTCCATTAATACGGAGACATCATTCATGTAAAACAAGCGGAAGAATAGATAAAAGAATGCAATGACACCAACAACGCTCGCGACCTTACCTAAAATATGAATGATCCGATAACCACAGATAGTGATCCCGATAATCACCGCACCAAAAATTAAGATCCCAACCCAATCCGTCACATGAAGCAGCTGCCCAACCGCTTGGCCTGCTAATACCGTTCCACTGGCAGAGAACCCAACATACATCATACAAACCAATAAGATAGGAATAACCGCACCATAAACACCAAATTGTACACGGCTTGAAATCATTTGAGGTAGTCCCAGTTTAGGCCCTTGCACCGCATGCAATGCCATCACAGCTCCACCTAATAATTGACCAATAAATAATCCAATTAATGACCAAAATACATCGCCCCCAAGCACAACAGCGAGCGCCCCTGTAACGATAGCGGTAATTTGTAAGTTAGCACCAAACCAAAGTGTAAACTGGCTAGATAAGGTGCCATGGCGTTCAGATTCAGGAATGTAATCGATGGAACGCGCTTCAATAAGCGGGACATTGTCCTGCCGACCTTTTTGCCCTGTTGCGATGTCGTTTGAAACTGTCATGGTAACTCCTCTTTAAGCAGGCTGGCTTAAAGAATGAACCAATTAACTGTAATGAATTCGTAAAAACCGTAATGGTGAGTACAGTAATTACACATTACATTGGGTGATGTTTTATCTGTTATCCACCCATAATCAATAATTGAAATACATTCTTAAACCTGATTGTTGTTGTGTTTTTAATTCCATGATCCTGTTGTCAGGTAGTGCTTCCTATGTTGCTTGACTCGCGAGTAGCCGCCTGTCCCGTCTACCCGCTTCTGGTAAAAATAATGATTTCAATAAATTACACTGCATCCAATACAGCACGCGAAATAATAATTTTTTGAACTTCGGATGTGCCTTCAAAGATACGCAAAATACGTGCATCACGAACATACCGCTCAAGGGGTAAATCACGAATATACCCATATCCCCCATGAAGTTGCAGCGCAGCATCAGTGACAAACCCCGCACACTCCGCCGCAAACAGTTTTGCTGTCGCCGATTGCAAACTAAAACGCTCACCTGAATCACGCAGTTCCGCGGCACGCCAAGTCAACATACGAGCGGCTTCAAGCTGTGTATGCATATCCGCAAGACGCCATTGTGTTCCTTGGTAAGCTGCTAGTGGTTTTTTGCCAATTTGACGCTCTTTCACCCAGCCCAGCGTGCTTTCCATAGCCGCACGGGCAATGCCCAGTGACGTTGCAGCGACTTCAACACGGCCTTTGTCTAAGACTTCCATTGCAGTATGGAAGCC
The DNA here is from genome assembly GCF_050446505.1 of Providencia sp. SP181. Lineage (NCBI taxonomy): Bacteria > Pseudomonadati > Pseudomonadota > Gammaproteobacteria > Enterobacterales > Morganellaceae > Providencia > Providencia sp. SP181. Next base: position 386,439 of record NZ_JBBPXM010000003.1, on the reverse strand, counting down.
TTTATTTTCTTCACCGAGTAAGGCAGATTCAGGTAGCCAGCAATTCAGTGCTAGCTCGTAAATTGTACTGCCGCGTAACCCCATGGTTTTTTCTGGCTGAGAAAATGCCACCCCTTCAGTGCCTTTTGGGATCATAAATGCGCTAATACCGCGAGCCCCCGCTTCAACATCTGTTTTGGCATATAACACAATAAAATCCGCTTCTTTGGCGTTAGTAATATAGTGCTTATTCCCGCGAATACGCCAGCCACCATTTTCACGTGTTGCAATAGTACGCATATCTGCAGGGTTCGAACCCGCAGCGGGTTCAGTTAAACCAAAAGCCCCCAATAACTCACCGGATGCAGCTTTCGGCAACCAATAGGCTTTTTGTTCTTCGGTTCCACCAATCAAAATGGAGTCAGTGGCTAAAAAATGAGCGGTTAAAGAGGATGATGTAGAGGCACAAGCTGCCGCGACCGCTTCAACAATCATACTCATCGCAATACTACCAAGGCCGAAACCGCCATATTGTTCAGGTAGGTTAATTCCCCAAGCGCCCATTTCGCCTAATGCGGTTAAGCTTTCTGCACAAAATGTTTCCGTTTCATCGTAACGCTGTGCATTGGGTTGCAAAATATCGCGACACACTTTTTCAATTGCATCCACAATAGCTTGTTCTGTTTCATTAATTTCAAAACTCATTGTACGGCCTCCCTATTTTTGCTTATTGTTCTTGCCGATTTATACAGTGCATTTGCTTCGCCCAAAACAGGGGCTCTTCGTGTTGAATGGGGTTTTTTGCCATTAAAGAACACTGGCTGAGAGATCAATGGAGTCCCACCATCATTCAGGTGTGTGAGAACCTGCCGAACTTGAGCATGCTCGCTTTGTGTCGCTTGCTGTAGATTATGAATAGGCGAGGCGGGAACCCCTGCATTTAGCAGTAAATCACACACTTCATCTACCGTTTTTTGCGCAGTCCACCCCTCAATTTCCCCCCTTAACTCCCCATGATGGCGTGTACGGCTTGGGTCATCTTGAAAGCGTGAGTCTTGGCATAAATGCATTTTTCCCATACATTCACAAAAACGTTGGAACAGTTTTTCACTCGCAATGGCAATCACCACTAAACCATCTTTGGCATGGTAAGTATCAAATGGTGTGGATACAGGGTGACGATTACCCACTAAACTCGGTGCTTTATCATGTGCAAATAGGTTAGAAAGTCCCGTTAGTTGCATGCTGAGCAAAACATCCACCATCGCAACATCGATATATTGCGCCGCTTCGTTATGGCGCTCTCTGGCAAATAACGCACTGCTAATCGCCCAAGAGGCAAACATCCCCGCACACACATCACCAATAGATTCACCACTGCGCGTTGGCCCCGTTTCAGGGAAACCCGTCACGCTCATCAGCCCTGACATAGCTTGTGCCACAATGTCGTAAGCAGGGTAGCTCGCTAATGGGCTATTTTGCCCAAAACCGGAAATGCTTGCGTAAATCAGTGCTGGGTTGTGCTGCTTTAAACTGTCAAAATCAATACCAAGGCGTTTGGTCACACCTGGGCGAAAGTTTTCGACCACTACATCACTTTCTTTAACCAGCTGAAATAAAATGGCGCGATCTTCCTCTGCTTTGAGATCCAGCTCGATGCTGCGCTTCCCTCTATTGATCAAGCCGTAATAAACACTTTCACCTTCAATAAAAGGCCCTAAGTGGCGGCTGTCATCCCCATGATCTGGCACTTCAATTTTGATCACTTCTGCACCGAGATCAGCCATCATTCCCGTGCAATAAGGCCCTGCTAAAACACGGCTTAAATCAATCACTTTGATCCCAGCCAGTGGCCCTTGTCTTTTCTGAGTTGACGCAGCATTCATACTGAATTCCTTATTTTCCAGAAAGTTGCCGACCTAAGCCGGCAAACGACATCACTTCACCATTGGCAAATTCAAACCTTGCTCTTTCGCACAATTAATGGCGATGTCATACCCTGCATCCGCATGGCGCATCACGCCTGTCGCAGGGTCATTGTGCAGAACGCGCGCTAAGCGTTTATCCGCAGCATCAGTGCCATCACAGACAATCACAACACCCGAGTGTTGAGAGAAGCCCATGCCAACGCCGCCACCGTGGTGCAAGCTCACCCATGTCGCTCCACCCGCGGTATTTAGTAGCGCATTCAGTAATGGCCAGTCGGAAACTGCATCAGAGCCGTCTTTCATCGATTCCGTTTCGCGATGAGGGCTAGCAACCGAGCCTGAATCTAAGTGATCACGGCCAATCACGATAGGGCCTTTTAGTTCGCCACTTTTCACCATCTCATTGAAAGCACGTCCTAATCTTTCACGGTCTTTTAAGCCAACCCAACAAATACGCGCAGGTAGGCCTTGGAAAGCAATTCGCTCACGCGCCATGTCTAGCCAGTTATGTAGATGCTTATCGTCAGGCAGTAATTCTTTGACCTTTTGGTCTGTTTTGTAGATATCTTCAGGATCGCCAGATAAGGCTACCCAACGGAATGGGCCGATGCCTTCACAAAATAGAGGGCGGATATAAGCAGGAACAAAGCCTGGGAAATCAAAGGCATTTGCCACTCCTTCATCTTTAGCCATTTGGCGAATGTTATTACCGTAATCAAACGCTGCTGATCCACGTTTTTGCATGGTTAACATCGCATCCACTTGCACGGCCATGCTTTTTTTCGCAGCGCTGGTCACTTCGGCTGGTGCAGTCTCTTGTTTTTCACGCCATTGGATTAATGTCCAACCTTGCGGTAAATAGCCGTGTACAGGGTCGTGAGCACTGGTTTGGTCGGTGACTGAGTCAGGTGTAATATTGCGTTTCACTAATTCGCTATACACATCCGCAGCATTGCCTAATAGGCCAACAGAAACAGGCTTGCCAGAAACTTTGGCTTCTTCGATGTATTGCAGCGCTTCATCAAGGGAAGTCGCTTTTTTATCGACATAGCGTGTTCTTAAACGGAAATCGATACGGCTTTCATCACACTCGACAGCAATCATACTAAACCCAGCCATCGTGGCCGCTAATGGCTGTGCACCGCCCATCCCACCTAATCCACCAGTTAGGATCCAACGCCCTGCTGCCTTACCGTTAAAATGTTGTTTTGCTAGTGAAACAAAGGTTTCGTATGTACCTTGGACGATCCCTTGGGAACCGATGTAAATCCACGATCCTGCCGTCATTTGGCCGTACATCATCAAGCCTTTGCGATCTAGCTCATTGAAGTGATCCCAATTTGCCCAGTGTGGCACGATATTGGAGTTAGCAATCAGAACGCGAGGCGCATCAGCGTGGGTTGGGAATACACCAACAGGTTTACCTGACTGGACTAACAGCGTTTGGTCGTCATCCAGTGTTTTTAGCACCTCTAAAATTTTGTCGTAACACTCCCAATCACGGGCTGCACGACCAATGCCACCATACACCACAAGACTTTGCGGGTGTTCAGCCACTTCAGGGTCGAGGTTGTTTTGAAGCATGCGGTAAACGGCTTCAGTCAACCAACTTTTGCAGGTTTTTTCGCTGCCACGGGGTGCGCGGATCACACGTGTTGAGTCAGTACGGTTTAACATGGTTGTATCCCCTATCATCCATTTTTTAATTAACGCTAAATTAACAACTTTTGGTGATAATAATCTGTGAGGTACTTTGTTAGTGACTGTACACTTTTATTTTAAGTCAATTAATCAATTGAAAATCAATTGATTAATGATTCACCAACTTGCTCAAAGCTATTTATTCACTGAAGCTATTTCTCTTGCGTTTAAATATATATACATTTACTTCACAAAGTATATACATTTAATTTTGAAATTTTATACGAAGAGTGGAGGTCTGAAGGAAAGGGGAGTTATACAACAATAAGTAGCTCTCTGTTTCTATAGGAAAAGTTGTATATACATTTAATTTTATGTATAGAAACAAGCAAATAACGGATTTGCGAGTCGCTTCACAGAACCTTGCAACAATGTATAGAGACCAAATTTACACTGCCGCCCAAAATGCAGTACATAAAAAACAAAAACGGGCTACCTGCATCAACAAGTAACCCGTGTAATCAAAAAAGTGAATGATGACTTAATTTTCTAACTTACTGCCATTTTCTAAATCATTCGCGTTGTGGCTAGGCGGCAAGTGAAGCTAAGCCCTATGAACACACACAAGTATGTGACTAGGGTTAGCGAATGAAGCCAACACCGCCACAGCACGAAGGGAGACGAAAATTTAATTTTCTAAATCATTCGCGTTGTGGCTAGGCGGCAAGTGAAGCTAAGCCCTAGGAACATACACAAGTATGTGACTAGGGTTAGTGAACGAAGCCAACACCGCCACAGCGCGAAGGATGACGAAAATTTTAGCCACCGAGATAAGCGCTGCGCACTGCCTCATTCGCCAATAACGCTTTCCCGCTATCTTCTAGCACTATGTGCCCATTTTCCAATACATACCCACGATCAGCGAGTTTTAGGGCTTGATTCGCATTTTGCTCCACGAGGAAAATTGTCATTCCCTCTTCCCGCAGCTGCTGGATAGTGTCAAATATCTGCATAATGATGATTGGCGCTAGTCCCAATGAAGGCTCATCCAGTAGCAATAATTCAGGTTGGCTCATCAATGCTCGTCCGATTGCCAACATCTGCTGCTCCCCACCAGACATCGTCCCTGAACGCTGAGTACGACGCTCATATAACCTAGGAAACAGCTTATACACTCGCTCAATGCGTTCTAGATATTGTTGGCGCGTGGCAAAAAAGCCGCCCATCGCAAGGTTTTCTTCCACAGTCATACGGGAAAAAACTCGTCGCCCTTCTGGCACAAGTGCAATATCTTCACGCATTATTTTTGAGGTCGGTAACTGAGTAATATCCACATCACGATACAATACTTGCCCTTCAGAGGCCCTTGGATCACCGCAAAGCGTGCTTAAAAGCGTGGTTTTACCCGCCCCATTTGCCCCAATCAGGGTGACAATCTCACCCTTTTGGATATTTAAGCTAATCTCATGTAATGCTTGAATTTTTCCATAATGAGCAGAAACTTTTTTAAATTCTAACATCAGTAAGCTTCCCCCAAATAGGCTTTAATAACATCAGGATGCTGGCGTATTTCACTCGGTGTGCCATTCGCCAATGGTGTGCCCTGATTGACGACGTAAATGCGATCTGAAATTCCCATGACCAGCTTCATATCATGTTCAATTAATAAAATTGAAACATTATGATGAGTCCGTAATTCGGCAATTAAATCATCCAAGTCATTGGTTTCTTTTGGGTTAAGCCCTGCTGCGGGTTCATCTAACATTAAAATTTCAGGGCGTGTCACCATACAGCGTGCAATTTCTAACCGACGTTGCTGGCCATAAGCTAAGTTACCCGCTTGCCGATTGGCAAATGGTAGTAAATCCACACGTTCTAACCACTTAACTGCATTGTCTAAAGCCTCAGACTCTGCGCGGCGAAATGCTGGCGTTTTCAAAAGCCCTGAAAAAATACCACTTTTTAAATGCTGATGCTGCGCGATCAACAGGTTTTCGATGACAGTCATTTCCTTAAATAACCGCACATGTTGGAATGTGCGGATCACACCAAGACGCGCAATAGCTTGCCCTGTTAGACCTTCGAGATGCTTTTCTCGATACAAAATCGTTCCACTAGTTGGCTTATAAAACCCCGTTAAACAATTGAAAATGGTTGTTTTCCCTGCACCATTTGGCCCAATTAGAGAAACAATTTCCCCTTGATTAAGGGTAAGCTCAACATTATTCACAGCAAGTAGACCACCGAAGCGCATGGTTAACCCGCTGACTTGTAATAAAGGCGTGGTTAATTGGCTCATACCCCCTCCCCTTCAGGTATTTTTTTCACCTGAACTTGACGGCGTTTCATCGGCAATAAGCCTTGCGGTCGCCAAATCATCATTAACACCATCAATGCACCCAGCAGTAACATGCTGTATTGGTTGAGGTCACGCATCATTTCCCTTGATACAACTAAGATAATCGCCGCTAAAATAACAGAGGTTTGTGAGCCCATTCCCCCCAGTACCACGATGGCTAAAACAAACGCGGACTCAACAAATGTAAATGATTCAGGGCTAATAAACCCTTGCCTTGCGGCAAATAACGTTCCCGCAAACCCCGCAAATGCGGCACTGATAGTGAATGCAGTGAGTTTGATACGCGTCGGGCTTAAGCCAAGTGAACGACATGCAATTTCATCTTCACGCAGAGCTTCCCAAGCGCGGCCTAATGGCATCCGCAGTAATCGATTGATCACAAATAGGGTTAAAACCACCAGCAATAAAGCGACAAAATAAAGGAAAATGATCCGATCCCCTGGATTATAATCTAACCCAAAAAAGTTATGGAAAGTATCCCAGCCATCTTTTGCTGTTCGGCTAAATTCGAGGCCAAAAAACGTCGGTTTTGGCAATTGGCTGATCCCATTTGGACCTCCCGTAATCTCCGTATTATTCAGTAATAAAATACGGACAATTTCCCCAAAACCCAACGTTACGATGGCGAGGTAATCTCCCCTTAACCTTAGAACTGGAAAGCCCAGTAAAAAACCAGCCAATGCGGCTGTTAGCCCTGCTATTGGTAAGCTTTCCCAGAAACCAAAGCCATAATAATGGTTTAACAAACCAAAGGTATAAGCGCCAATCGCATAAAAGCCAGCATAACCTAAAACCAATAAGCCCGATAAGCCCACAACCACGTTTAACCCCAACCCTAACATCACATAAATAAGGGTTAAGGTGGCGATATCAACGCTTCCACGTGAAACAATAAATGGCCAAATGATAGCTGCGATAATGATAACAACAGCAAGAATTTTTTGCTTAGTCGTCGAGCCGTCAAAATCAGGGATCGACCACGCTTTTTTAGGTACACCTTGCCAAACCTTGCTTAAGGTTGGGCGAACCAATTGATAAACAAAAATGATCGCAATCCCAGCGATGATCCAGTTCCAACGAACAGAATCCCCCACGGTTACCACCAATTTCGTACCATCCAGCGCAAGCTGTAAGCCCATCATAAATAAGGCTAAAACAAAGAAGGTTGCCGATGCCACAATGGCATTAATCCAATTTTCTTTTCTCATACCTTTTCGACCTCCGGACGTCCCAGAATGCCGGTCGGCATGATTAACAGAACACCAATTAATAAACCAAATGACACAACATCCTTGTATTCAGTACTTAAATAAGCAGAAGTCATCGCCTCTGCAACTCCGAGGATCAAGCCACCTAACATAGCACCTGGAATACTGCCGATCCCACCTAATACTGCAGCAGTAAAAGCTTTCATTCCTGCCATAAAGCCAATGTAAGGATTGATCACACCATAAAATTGCCCCAATAAAACCCCTGCTACAGCAGCCATTGCAGCACCGATCACAAAGGTTAGTGAGATAACACGGTCAGTATTGATCCCCAATAAACTGGCCATTTTGAGATCTTCAGCACAAGCACGGCAAGCACGCCCCATTTTCGAATAGCGAATAAAAAGGGTTAATGCCAACATGGCAAGGAGCGTAACCACCCAAATAGTGAGCTGCATTTTTGTCACGGTTGCTTCAAAACCATCGCTTTCCCCTAATACCCACTGGCCTGTAATTAAGCTAGGTAATGCAAGATCGCGGGAGCCTTGAGACAAGCTGACATAGTTTTGCAAGAAGATTGACATTCCGATCGCTGAGATTAATGCGATCAGACGTTTAGAATGGCGCACTGGCCGATAAGCGACTCGCTCGATGCTCCAACCATACGCACTGGAAACGATGATCGCCGCAATAAAGGCGGCTGCTACGAGGATCCAACCAACATCAATCCCTAGCATCATCAAGCCTGCAATCACGATAAAAGAGACGTAGCTCCCAATCATATACACTTCACCGTGGGCGAAGTTAATCATCCCAATGATGCCATACACCATCGTATAACCAATAGCGATCAACGCATAGGTGCTGCCAAGGGTTAATCCATTAAGAAATTGCTGAATAAAATAAAGAATTTGATCTGACATAAGACTTTCCTTTCGAACTGCTTGTCCTGAATAGAGAACAGAAGCCGGAAGCGAGTCAACTCACTTCCGGTTATTGTTCACTACGTTGGAACACTACTGGGTACTATTTTATAGGAGTGGAAGTCCCATCTTTGTGCCATTCAAACACACCAAATTCGAACCCTTTCAGGTCACCATTTGGTTGCCAGCTCAGTGTACCCATCACGGTATCTACTGGATTTGCTTTCAGATCTTTGACTAAGTCTTCAGGTTCAATGCTCCCTGTACGTTCCATTGCAGTGGTTAAACCTTGGATTGCCGCATAAGTTGTCCACACAAATGGCCCCGTTGGGTCTTCTTTTTTCGCTTTGATGGCATCAACAATTGGTTGGTTAGTTGCGACTTGGTCATAACGTTTTGGCAATGTCACTAACATCCCTTCAGATGCATCACCTGCAATGTTAGACAGCGAAGAGTTACCCACACCTTCAGGCCCCATAAAGCGAATATTCAGGCCTGCCTGTTTTGCTTGGCGTAAAATTTGCCCCATTTCTGGGTAGTAACCACCAAAGTAAACAAAGTCCACGTTCTCTTTTTTCAGCTTCGCGACTAAGGCAGAAAAATCTTTGTCTCCAGCCGTGACACCTTCAAACATCACTTCTTTCGTCCCTGCTTTATTGAGGCTTTCACGAACAGAACGCGCTAAACCTTCACCATATTGTTGTTTATCATGAACAACAGCGATACGTGACGGCTTAATTTCTTCAAGAATATATTTCGCTGCCGTAGGGCCTTGGTCAGAGTCCAAACCCGTTGTACGCAGCACCATTTGGTAACCACGTGTCGTTAAATCCGCATTGGTTGCCGCAGGCGTGATCATGATAATGCCTTCATCTTCATAGATATCCGATGCAGGTTGTGTGGAAGAGGAGCACAAATGACCAATAACATGGCGAATTCCGTCATTGATAACTTTGTTTGCAACCGCAACCGCTTGTTTCGGATCACATGCATCATCGTATTCAACGGCAACTAATGTGTTGCCATTGATCCCACCCTTTGCATTAATATCTGCAATCGCTTGGCGAGCACCTGTAAACTCCATATCACCATATTGTGCGACAGGGCCAGACATCGCGCCCACAACTGCTATTTTAATTTCCTTCGCCCATCCTGCTGAGCTGAACGCCATTGCGATGCAGCCCGCTAATAATGCTTTATTTATATTCTTCATTTTATCGTCCCCGTCTTCATGGTTCTGAGTGTTTGTGTTTGATTTATAATCGTTTATTATGGTTGACAGGTACAATGCCTGATATTTCAAAATACAGCGAATAAGGCTATATATTTCATAGTATTAAACAAGATAATTATGCTAAATAGCAAATGGATATGGTAGGTTATTACATTAGATGCAGAATAAAAAACTGATGTGTTTAAGTAGGTTTTTTGTAAATACTAGTGTTATATTCTAGTTAAATTTAAATTAATCCGAGTGAAACTCGGAAAATGCAGTCTGACAAAATTTTTCTCTCTAAAATCAAAAAATCGGTTACAGATCACTCTGGCAGGACGAGTAGCTGCAACCCTTGCAGGGAAACAGATAAAACATCATGAGACTCACTATTATCCCTTTGGTCAATCCTACTGAGCAGCAGTACCAAGACTTGGATAAAATCTGGCCAGACCAGAAGATTGATAAACGTGTACAACCGTTCGGTGAAATGCACTTAATTTATGCAGCCCGCTTTAATGATAGATTACTTGCCGCAGCAAAAGTCACCATCGACCAAAAACAAGGCATTATTGATGATTTTTGCGTGCGAGAAGTCACTCGTAGGCGCGGTGTTGGCCTTTATTTATTACAAGAAATACACCGAGCACACCCAGAAGTCATGGTATGGCAATTTAAGTTTAATCAGTTAGATGAAAAACAAGTTCAAGTCATGCATGCATTTTTAACCACTTGTGGATTTCACGCCACTTCACAGACTGGTGTATGGAAACTCATCGTAGGCCATTTAAATGAAATTAAATAAAATTCACCATATTGCGATTATCGCTTCCCACTATGAAGTCAGTAAAGATTTTTACTGCCGCATTTTAGGGCTGAATTTACTTAGTGAACATTATCGCCCTCACAATGACTCATGGAAGGCCGATTTAGCATTTGGTGAGCTCTATCAAATTGAATTATTTGGCTTTTCAAACCCACCAGCAAGGCCTAGTTACCCTGAAGCCGCAGGGCTTCGCCATTTGGCTTTTAGCGTTGATAAGTTAGATGAGTGGATTGCCTATTTAACAAAACAAGGCATTACATGTGAAGCGGTGAGGACCGATCCCTATACACAAAAACGATTTACGTTTTTTGCTGACCCTGATGGCCTGCCGTTAGAGTTGTATAGTGATGAATAAATATGAAGTCTGCTGTAGTTAGCTGTATAACTTATTGATATGAGCATCTGCATTTATTCCCTCTTAGAGGCAATAAATGCAGATAACTTGGGGCGAAATGGACTACATTTCGTCGTCGTTTTCTTCCATCGCTAGACGCAATTTTTTCATTGCGTTTTTTTCCAACTGACGAACACGTTCCGCAGAAACACCGTATTTATCGGCTAATTCCTGTAATGTGGTTTTGTTGTCGTCATCTAACCAACGAGCACGAATGATATCTTGGCTGCGCTCATCTAATGAGTCTAGCGCATCCGCTAAACGATCAGTTGCATGGCTTTCCCAGTTATCATCTTCAATTGAGCCAGCAAAGTCAGATGATTTATCCTGTAAAAATAATACAGGCGCAACAGGGCCTCCGAAATCAGCACTGTCGTCGTCATCTGACATATCAAATGCCATGTCTTGCGCCGCCATGCGTGATTCCATTTCGCGGACATCTTTGGTACTCACACCAAGCTCTTGGGCGACCATATCGACTTCGTCTTGATTAAACCAACCAAGACGCTTCTTATTTTTTCTTAAGTTAAAAAATAATTTACGCTGCGATTTTGTAGTGGCAACTTTAACAATTCGCCAATTACGCAAAACATATTCATGAATTTCCGCTTTGATCCAATGCACGGCAAAGGAAACGAGGCGCACTCCCACTTCAGGGTTAAAACGGCGCACGGCTTTCATCAGGCCGATATTACCCTCCTGAATTAAGTCCGCTTGCGGTAAACCATAACCTGCATAACTACGAGCAACGTGAATAACAAAGCGCAAATGCGATAAGATCAGTTGCTTTGCAGCATCCAGATCGCCGTTATAATGCAGCCGTTCAGCAAGTTCCTTTTCTTCCTCAGCGGTCAGCATTGGGTAAGCATTAGCAGCTCGAACATAGGCTTCAATACTTCCTTGCGGAACAAGCGTTAATGATTGCATGTCTTTGGTCATTCAGATCCTCTATAAATATTAGGAATGAAATTTATTCGATGTTGATAACCATCATATAGGTTAACAATGAAAAAACGATATGCTGTAAACAAGTAGATAGTCTACCAGTTTCACCGCATTAAATAAATTATATACAAGAATTGTTAACGGTGGGTCAATATAGGACAAAACAATTCAGACTAAGTTCATTCTTAAAGTCAATATCTAATATAATCAAGGGCTAGGGTAATATAACCACCAATAGCCCTTACTGAAAATGACAAGAAAACAAACGGTTACTCAGGTGTAAAATGACGTAAATGTTGTAATGTGGCTAACCATGCCGCAATCCACCCCACCATCGCTGACAATAAAAGGATTAATAGGGATTCTTCCCAAAGTAACCCCTCAATATGAAATTGTGTGCCAAACACACTCGCGACTTGTGCCACACCACTACCTAGTTGCCAAACCAATAAGAAGGTCATGATCAGCGAAATAATCGCCCCCACACCACCGAGCACAATGCCGCCGTTTAAAAATGGCCGCATAATAAAACCATCTGTCGCACCAATTAATTTCATTACATTAATGGTGTCTCGCCTTGCGAAGATATTGAGACGAACACTATTACCTATCACTAAGAACAAAGACACAATCATGAGAAGACCAATGACTGAAGCTATTTTGCCCACCAGGCTCGTCAAGGCAGCAAGCCGCGCAAACCAGCTATCGTCCATACGTACTTCTTCGATACCATCAACTTGGCCGACTCTATCCCTTAATGTCGTTAAGACATCCGACCCTTCAAAATCAATTTTGGGTGTGATGATAGCCACAGCTGGTAATGGGTTTTCTTCTAGCATATCTAATGCGGTACTAAAGCCTGACCAACTGCGAAACTCGCTCATGGCTTGATCCCGTGATAAATAATTCACATGATCAACGCCTTCAAGTGCTTCCAGTTGCGTTACGACATTTTGCCCACCTTGTTCATCAAGGGATTTATCCAGATAAACCGTAAGTTGTGGCGTCGGATACCACTGTGCCGCAGCTTGAGATACGTTTTTCCAAACCACATAACATAAACTTGGCAAAGTTAATGAAATCGCAATCACCATGATGGTCAAAAAGGTTGCCAAAGGCTGTCTGAGCATATCTGCCAGTGCATTCAACCAAGAATAACGCCATTGTTCGCGCCATCCCCCTTTGAGTGCCTTGCTTTTTGATTGCATTGCACGTTCAGGCTTGGCTCTTCGAGCATTTTTAGCCATGTTGACCTCCAAGCATCCGACCTTCACTTAATGTCAGAACACGGTAGTTACGGCGCTCAATCAACGCAACATCATGGGTTGCCATCAAAACTGTCACTCCCACACGGTTAAACTCTTCAAACAACCGCATAATCCCTTCCGATAATTCACCATCAAGGTTACCCGTTGGCTCATCTGCCAAGAGCATTGTCGGCTTATTAACCACTGCGCGAGCAATGCCCACACGCTGTTGCTCACCACCAGATAATTGAATTGGAAAGTTTTTTGCTTTGTCTAATAAGCCCACTTTATCCAATGCCGCAGAAACACGTCGACGAATATCTTCCGTGCTTGCACCAGAGATAATTAGTGGCATCGCAACGTTGTCATACACTGTACGGTCAAATAGCAGGTGATGATCTTGAAAAATCATTCCAATCTGCCGACGCAGAAAAGGGATCTCCCGATTTTTCAATCGACTAATATCATGACCATTAAACAGAATATGACCCGCACTTGGGCGCTCTATGCCGCAAATGAGTTTGAGTAACGTACTTTTACCTGCGCCTGAGTGGCCTGTTAGAAATGCCATCTCCCCGGGTTGTAGATGAAAATCAACCCCTTGGAGAGCTTGGCGGCCACCGCGATAAGCTTTACTAACGTGTTCAAAGCGAATCATCGAAAATTATTCCTCTCGGGCAAATAGGGCCTCGATAAAGTCATCGGCTTTAAATGGACGTAAATCTTCAATCCCTTCACCGATACCAATATAACGAATTGGAATACCAAATTGATCGGCAATCGAGAAAATTACGCCACCTTTTGCTGTACCATCGAGCTTAGTCAATGTTATACCAGTCAGACCTACCGCTTCGTCAAAAAGTTTCGCCTGACTCACCGCATTTTGTCCTGTGCTCGCATCCAGCGTTAACATAATTTCATGCGGTGCGCTTTCATCCAGTTTTTTCATTACTCGGACGATTTTCTTTAATTCTTCCATCAGATGTGATTTATTTTGTAAGCGGCCCGCGGTATCCGCAATCAACACATCTACACCTTTGGCTTGGGCAGACTGAATAGCATCAAAAATAACAGACGCTGGATCTGCACCTGTGTGTTGCGCAACAACAGCGATTTTATTGCGTTCACCCCAAACTTGTAATTGCTCTACCGCAGCAGCACGGAATGTATCCCCCGCAGCCAACATCACGCTTTTGCCTTCAGATTGATATTGGCGAGCCAATTTACCAATCGTAGTGGTTTTACCGACACCATTAACCCCAACCATAAGAATAACATAGGGTTTTTTATCTTCGATCACGAGCGGTTTATCGACTTTCGCTAAAATATCAGACATTTCCTCACGCAATTTACCATACAGCGCTTCGGCATCTTTGAGATCTTTACGGCTTGCATGAGCCGTGAGGTTGTCGATAATTTTACGTGTTGTCTCAACGCCAACATCCGCAATTAGCAACTGTTCTTCTAATTCGTCAAATAAATCATCGTCAATTTTCTTACCCGTAAATAAGCTAAGAAAACCTGACCCCAGATTTTGACGAGTTTTTAATAACCCTTTCTTCAGCCTAGCAAAGAAACCCTCTTTTTTCGGTTTTTCTTGCTCTTTTGATAAACTATTTTTTTCCTCTTCCAAACGAAGACGTTCAGCTTCTGCTTCTTCTTCAGCTAAACGCGCAGCTTCCGCGGCTTGGCGCTCTTGTTCTGCTTGCTCTTCGGCTAAACGCGCGGCTTCCGCAGCTTGGCGTTCTTGTTCCGCTTGCTCTTCGGCTAAACGCGCAGCTTCCGCAGCTTGACGCTCTTGCTCTGCTTGTTCTTCCGCTAAACGCGCAGCTTCCGCGGCTTGGCGTTCTTGTTCCGCTTGCTCTTCAGCTAAACGCGCAGCTTCCGCGGCTTGGCGTTCTTGTTCCGCTTGCTCTTCGGCTAAACGCGCAGCTTCCGCAGCTTGGCGTTCTTGCTCTGCTTGTTCTTCCGCTAAACGCGCAGCTTCCGCAGCTTGGCGCTCTTGCTCTGCTTGTTCTTCCGCTAAACGCGCAGCTTCCGCGGCTTGGCGTTCTTGTTCCGCTTGCTCTTCGGCTAAACGCGCGGCTTCCGCAGCTTGGCGTTCTTGCTCTGCTTGTTCTTCAGCTAAACGCGCAGCTTCAGCGGCTTGGCGTTCTTGCTCTGCTTGCTCTTCGGCTAAACGGGCAGCTTCTTGCAGTTCACGTTCAGCTTTGTCCTCTGCTGCTTTAATCGCGGCCAAATCGGCTTGACGTTGCTGCTCTGCTGCGTCTTCTGCGGCCTTGACCGCAGCCAATTCAGCTTCACGCTGACGCTCTAACTCTTCTTCAGCAAGGCGTTGAGCCGCTTCTTCTTGGCGATCACGCTCTGCCTTTTCTTCAGCTAAACGCGCTTCTTCTGCTGCAAAACGCTCACGTTCTGCTTGCTCTTGCGCAGCTTGGATCGCCTCTAGCTGAGCCTTACGTTCAAGTTCTGCTTGTTCTGTTGCGGCTTCTATTGCGGCTTGTTGCGCTTCATACTGGCGCTCAGCTTCATCCTCTGCTGCTTTAATCGCAGCTTGCTCCGCTTGGTATTGACGTTCTGCTTCTGAGGCAGCGGCATCTTCTACAGGGTGTTGATTTTCAACCTCATTTGCAGCTTCTTCCTGCTGAGCTTGTTGTTTTTGAGTCTCTTCTTCATCTTTACGACCAAAACCTAGCCATGAAAAAAAGCCTTTTTTCTTGTCTTTAGCCATCTGCCACTACACTCCTCGCGGTAAAAATATGGCGCTCGATAATCAAATCGCAATCAAATTACATGCAGTCTATCATTTCATCGCCTCGCAACACATATCTGAAAGAAAAATCCTGACAATTTAATCGGAATTTTTATGTTAAAACTGTGAAAACGACACGCTATAATCGAAATTCAGCCAATTGGGGATAACAACACTGCAACTTATCGCCTGACAGGTATACAATGGTAACAATCATTTTTAAGTACACAATTAGCTAAGTAGCAATACATATTATGGCAAGAAAACCACAATCAGCCCCTTTAGGGCAAATTCGTATTATTGGTGGGAAGTGGCGTGGTAGAAAGTTACCAGTCCGTGATAGTGAGGGCTTACGTCCAACTACAGACCGCATCAAAGAAACATTATTTAATTGGTTAATGCCAGTTATTCGTGATGCGCGCTGCCTTGATTGCTTTGCAGGAAGTGGCTCACTCGGTTTTGAGGCGCTTTCACGTTTTGCGCAAAACGTCACATTTATTGAGCTGGATAAACAAAACTCACAATTGCTCACTGAAAATAAAGCGCGTTTACAGGCAGAGGATGCAACCGTTATTAATAACAGTAGCCTGACCGTATTAAGCCAACAGGGAAGCCCTTTTGACGTGGTATTTATTGACCCTCCATTTCGTAAAGGCTTGCTCACTGAAACAATTCAATTACTCGAAAAAAACCAATGGTTAGCAGACGAAAGCTGGGTATACGTAGAGTCAGAAGCGGAGTCACCACTTACTGACCTTCCAGCAAACTGGCAGCTTCATCGTGAAAAAATTGCGGGCCAAGTTGCCTATCGCTTATTTATTCGAACCTCACTTTAGGAAAAAAGTATGTTAATTAACGTTGGTCGCCTGCTTATGATTTGCGTTTGGGGTTTTATGGTATTCAACTTGATCCACCCATTTCCTAAGCCATTGAAATATTTTATGGATATCGCAATGGTCTTTATGATTTTCATGCATGCATTGCAAACCATTTTCCTAAAAGCCACATTACCTAAAGGCGAAAAAATTTCAGGTTTAGTGCAAACTCGCATCTTTTTCTTTGGGGTATTCGAAATGTTAGCGATGCAGAAAAAAACCAAGGCTGCCTTAGACGAAGCGAAAAAAAAACAATCAGGGCAATAAGTTAATTTGGCTCAAAACGGATAAAACGCGTTCCTTGTAGAGTGAGTTTACCTTCTCGACCTAACTCAACACCGCGATATTGTTCTTCTGTTACAATGGATTTAATCACTTCGCCACTGGATAACGTTTTAAAATAAATCTCGTAGCGAAAAGTTTCAGGGGAAACCACATCACGTTCTCGGGAACGCATATTGGGATAAGGATAATCTTTTTTGTTATCTACTTTTACTAAGTAACTAACAGGTAAAGAATTATCGTTGATTTCATTTTGCTTGCGTTGGTCAAAAAAACGTTTAGTCGCAAGCACGGCAATGATTGCAATAACGATAATCAATAATATTGGTTTATTCATAATTTGTGCATTTCGCTTAAAAAGTTCCTAACTATAGTTTATCTTATTTGTAGAAACAGAACACGTTATCTCAGTGAGCGACCCTTTGTCGTTTCATTTATTGAACTTATAAGGATATGTGTATGATTAGTTGGCCATTTCTTGCAGTGCTTTTTTCTGGCTGGTTATATGTCGATGCGGCCTATCGCGGTCCAGGATGGCAACGTTGGTTATTCCGCCCTATCACGCTGTTATTGTTACTTTTTTGGGGCTGGAGTTCCGATGATTTAAATCTACAAAATTACCTTATTCTTGGTGGGTTGTTGGTTTCACTGATTGCAGATCTCTCACGAATGTTTTCAAGTGAACACTTACTAACTTCTGTCACCCTCATGTTCCTTAGCTACCTGATTTACACGATTAGCTTTGGTATGCAATTAAACTTTGGTTTATTTTTGCCTTGGTTAGCCGCGCCTCTCATTATTGCTGCTATCACACTTGTTCTTATTTGGGGCAAGTTGGAAAACCTACAAGCCATTGTTTTTGCATCTTTAATCATGTGTATGATTATGGCTTGGGTCGCTGGCGATCAATATTTTGGCCTTGGGCGTGAATATAACTTCTCCATAATGGTGGGGGCATCGCTGCTTTTCTTATCTAACTGCGTGTGGTTAATTGCCCATTTTCGCTTACCATTCAAAGCCTCAAAAGCGGTTGTTGCTGCATTATATTTCCTTGGACAATTTTTTATTGTCCGCGCAATTTATTTATAACGCCTCCTGCAATAAGTGCCAATTGATAAAAAATGCTATTTGAGAATTTTATCAGTTGGCTTCCCTCTTTTCGTTTGACTCTGGAGTAGACTCCAGAGTGTAGACTTATCAACAATCAGTGATGGAACTCATTATAGTTGGATAAGGGGGCGCTTATGCACTCACACTCTCATAAAGAAAATCATACACATACAAGCTCTTGCTGTTCAAGCACAAGTGCATGTTCATCCACTGTGCCACAAAAAAGTACACTGGCGAGTAATGACTCACATGTTCATGAGCATAGCGACGTCAAAAAACACCCTGATGACGATGAGGAATCCCACCGACACAGTGGTGGATGTCACTCAGATCACAACCATGGAGAGCATTCCCATGGGGCTCACGAGCACCAACATAGTGGTAGTTGTGGAGTAACAGCAAACACCACTGATGAAGTTGAACCTTTGCAAGCCGCTGGGCAGCGTTTTAGCTGGATTATCCGTGGGATGGATTGCCCAAGCTGCGCCAATAAAATTGAAAATGCTGTTGGCCAAATCGGCGACGTCAAACAAGCCAAGGTCTTGTTTGCTACTGAAAAATTAGTGGTTGATGCAAATACTAACATCAGTGCAGCGGTTCGTTCTACCGTAGAAGCTGCTGGCTATGAATTACTCGAAGTCGGTAGTAATAACGCGGCGGCTATTGCACCACCACAAAGCTTACTGAGCGAAGCTAAGCCAGTCATTATCTTAGCAATATTGATGGCAATCAGCTGGGGAATTGAAGCATTTAGCCCGAAAATCGGGAACATCGCCTTTATTTTAACCACCTTATATGGGTTATACCCTATCGCGAGTAAGTCATTACGTTTAATTCGAACGGGCACCCCTTTTGCTATCGAAACATTGATGACCGTTGCCGCTGTAGGGGCAATTTTTATTCAAGCTACAGAAGAAGCCGCTATGGTTATCTTACTGTTTATGCTAGGAGAAATGCTCGAGTCCTATTCGGCAGGTCGAGCTCGTCGCGGGGTCAGCGCATTAATGGCTCTGGTTCCAGAAGATGCAATTCTCATTAAAGATGGGCAAAAAACCACAGTTCCTGTTGCACAACTGCGCCCTGGGGACATTATTGAAGTCGCACCAGGCGGGCGTTTACCAACGGATGCCGTGTTAGTTTCAGGTTTTGCGAGCTTTGATGAAAGTGCACTAACAGGGGAATCCGTTCCTGTTGAACGCAACGCAGGTGAAAAAGTCGCAGCAGGTTGCTTATCCGTTGACCGTGCAGTTCAAATGAAAGTGGTTTCAGAGCAAGGCCAGAACGCGATTGACCGTATTTTGCAGCTGATTGAAGAAGCAGAAGAACGCCGTGCACCTATTGAGCGCTTTATCGACCGCTTCAGCCGTATTTATACGCCGATTATCATGTTAATTTCAGCGTTAGTGATTATTATCCCACCAATTTTCTTTTCTGCACCTTGGGAAACATGGATCTACCGCGGTTTAACATTACTCTTAATTGGTTGTCCATGTGCGCTTGTGATATCAACGCCTGCGGCAATAACCTCAGCCCTTGCAACAGCAACACGTCGCGGTGCATTGATTAAGGGTGGCGCAGCACTTGAACAACTCGGTACCATCACCACTATCGCATTAGATAAAACAGGTACGCTGACGGAAGGTAAACCCCACGTCACTAACTTGGTTCCTGTTGATGGAATGACCGAAAGTGAGTTAGTCCAAATCACAGCATCTGTTGAAGTTGGCTCACACCACCCATTGGCAAAAGCAGTGGTAAATAAAACAGAAGAGCTCTCTTTAGCTGTAACTGAAGCACAAGACCGTAAAGCGCTTGCAGGAAAAGGTGTCGAAGGGTTCCTGAATAATAAGCACATACTAGTCAGTGCACCGAATCGCTTAGAGACGCCATTAGAAAATGAATGGCAAAGCAAAGTTGAAGCATTGGAAGCTGAAGGTAAAACGGTCGTTGTCACATTGGAAGATAACCGAGTTATTGGTTTAACTGCGCTACAAGACACATTACGCACAGATGCCACTGATGCGATGAGCATGCTCAAAGCGCTCAATGTCAATGCCGTCATGTTAACGGGGGATAACCCGCGTGCTGCGGGAGCAATTGCAGGCCAATTAGGTATGGAGTTCCGTGCGGGTTTACTACCAGAAGATAAAGTCACCGCAGTTATGGAGCTGAACCGTAACCATAGCACCATGATGGTCGGTGATGGCATTAACGATGCCCCTGCAATGAAAGCGTCGAGCATTGGTGTGGCAATGGGTAGTGGTACTGACGTTGCGTTAGAAACCGCGGATGCCGCTTTAACTCATAACCGTTTAACAGGCTTACCAGAAATTATTGCGCTATCCCGTGCAACGCGGAAAATTATCCGTGAAAACATCACGATAGCGCTTGGGCTAAAAGGCGTATTTTTAGTCACAAGTTTACTCGGGATCACTGGACTTTGGGTAGCAGTGCTTGCGGACTCAGGTGCAACCGCACTTGTAACCGCGAATGCTGTACGGTTACTTCGAGTAAAATTACCTCAAGTGAAAAAGTAGTGTTTCATCAACTAAGCAAAGCGCCCAATGTGGCGCTTTTTTTTTTCGAATCACAACTTAATATAATCAATTATTACAATTAGTTAATTACCATCTCATCCGTAATTTTAGGACAAATTTTTTATCCGTGAATCCGAAAGTTGCGTAAAATTACCCACGTAAGCAAGCTATTTGTTAAGTGGGGAATCAATATGGTAAAACAGCGTGATTCAACACCCAATGACGCCGCCTTTAAAGGGTTTATGTCTAAAGTTGATAATGCGCGTGACTTTTTTGATATCTACCTTTCCCCCATATTAAGCAATTATGCCATTTCGACACATTAGCGATAACCAACACATTTTTTATTGATAAACAGCTGTATTCGCGTTTCTCAGATGTCTTGTATACCGTCGAAACACAGCAAGGTGATGAGTATATTTATATGTTAGTTGAGCACCAATCATCGCCAGATAAGCTAATGGGATGGCGGTTGATGCATTACGCTTTTTAGCCATGAATCAACATCTACAACAAGGCAATAAAGACTTACCGTTAGTTGTACCTGTATTATTTTACCACGGAAAAGTGAGCCCTTATCCATATGCTCAACCTTGGACACATTACTTTCGTTGGCCAGATGTCGCATCAGATTTATATAGCAAAACATTTCCCATTGTTGATATCACTGTTATTGATGATGAACTCGTCAATCATCGCAAAGTTGCCGTCATGGAGCTTGCGATGAAACACAAGGACTTACGCGATGAATTTCAACGGGTTGTTCCCTTGTTGGCTCAAGCGCTCAACCAGCACTATAACCTATAATCCGCTGGCTTTTTTACGTAACAAATAACGGTAAGGGGCGCTTTCAGCTTCAACCGCCAGCAAGTCATGCTCCATAAAACGGCAAAAACCGGGAATATCACGGGTCGTTGCAGGGTCATCGGCAATAACCAGTAATGTCTCGCCTTCGGCCATATTCCGAACCGTTTTACGCACTAACATCACGGGCTCTGGGCAGCGTAAGCCTAGTGTATCAAGGGTTTTGGTTGCATTATTAAATAAATCAGACATATAAACGACTTCTTAAAAGAATCAATGGATTGATTATATAATAAAATGCGCGTTGATGAATGAACAGTTTTGCTTTTGTTGCGCAACAGGCGTATGATGCGCTACTCCCGATTTAGGGATGAATATCATGGGTTCCCTCACCCCATTGCGACTAAAAAGGTACAATATGTTTGATTTTACTCCGCAGCAAAAAGCCACTGCGTTAATTTGGCTATCTTTATTTCATATTTTAATTATTACATCCAGTAACTACCTTGTGCAGTTGCCGATTAATATTTTCGGCTTCCATACAACATGGGGCGCGTTTACCTTTCCCTTTATCTTTTTGGCCACTGACTTAACCGTCCGTATCTATGGCGCACCGCTTGCTCGGCGAATTATTACGGCAGTCATGTTGCCTGCACTGCTGATTTCCTATGTTATTTCTGCGCTATTTTTTCAAGGTGAATGGCAAGGTTTTACTGCGCTCTCTGAGTTTAATATATTCGTTGCGCGTATTGCTGCCGCAAGTTTTATGGCATATGTACTTGGGCAAATATTAGATGTCAGCGTTTTCAATAAATTACGTCAAAATGCACGCTGGTATGTTGCACCTGCTTGCGCCATGTTTTTTGGTAATTTAATTGATACCATCGCTTTCTTCTTTATCGCCTTTTTCCGCAGTAGTGACCCATTTATGGCGGCAAACTGGGTGGAAATCGCGTTAGTCGATTACGTCTTTAAGTTACTTATTTGTATGCTCTTTTTCTTACCTGCTTATGGCGTTTTACTGAATTTCATCTTGAAATACTTCTTTGCAAATTCAGAAAAAAAACAATTAATTCGTCAACATTAAGCATAAAAAAGGAGATAGCGAAATGCTATCTCCAACTGGGTTAAACTCAGCTAAAACAAAGAATAACAACCCTACAATTCAGTTAACTATAATGCTTTTGCTAAGAGTGAAATTGGGTGCTCACATTTCTTACTTGTGGACATCTCAATTTGCCATTTACAGGTTTCACAGTCTGTGATGACCATATCAGCCCCACTTTCCTCTATCTGGCGGAATAGCCCTGCACCAATGCCTTGTGAAACTTCATAATTCTCTTTCTTAAACCCGTAAGTCCCTGCAATACCACAGCACTGGGAATCAAGTACTATTAACTCAACACCAGGCACGCGTTTTATTAACTCTAGCGTATAAGATGTCCAACCCATTTTTTCCATGTGGCATGGAGTATGGTAGGCGACTTTTAATGGTGTGTGTTTCAACTTAAGCTCTCGCCCCTGCTCTAAAAGACGGTAAATATAACGCGTTGCCAGCTCGATATTGTCACGCATTTCTGAGGTATCTACATCCAATACATGGGTATATTCATCACGGATTGTAAATGTACACGTCGACGATGTTGCGACCACTGGTATATGTTTTTCGAGGATAGTTTCCTGAAGTGATTCTAAGTTAACGTTAGCTTGGCGTTTCGCTTGTTTCATAAAACCGTTAGCAATCAATGCAACACCACAGCATTTTTCACGTTTAAGCAGCTGTACACCTATATTCATCCCATTAAAGACTTTAATTAAGTCTTTCCCTAACTGCGGGTGATTATAATTGACATAGCAACCATGGAAAAACGCAACCTGCTCTTCAAATTTAGCTTGTTCTGCCGCTTGCTTAGAATACCAACGACGGAATGTCCCAAATGAATATTTAGGCAATTCACGGCGATGGTCTATTTTTAACGCCTTATCCAAAATTTGGCGAACAGGTTTTAACCCTGTAATAGTATTTACCACGGGAGCAAATGGCGTAGAAAGTGAGCCCATTAAATCCGTATGGCTGAGGATTGCATCGCGGATTTTCGGTTTTTGCTGGCTATAGGTATTTCTTGCACGGGCAATAATATCGCCAATTTTTACATCCGATGGGCAAGCAACTTCACAACGTTTACAGTTAGTACAATATTTAAGAGCTTCATCATAGAGCATCGGGTCTTTTAAGCGTAAACGCTCACCGTCTGGCCCCGCTTGTTTTGGGCCCGGATACAATGGATTCACTTTCGCGACGGGGCAATATGTCGTGCACACCGTGCATTTAATACAGCTTTCAAAGCTTGCATCTTGAATACTCATTGTGCCACCTCCACCTGCATCGCTTTGTTTTTACTCACTTCATTAATGATTTCATTCGCGGCAAATAATGCGCTAATCATTGAAACCCCCGCACCGCAGCCTTGGGTTAATGGGTCAAAGCCACCAAGTACCGCTCCTGCAACATACAGGTTTTCAATCGCTTTTCCCGCTTTTTGAGCCCGCAGATTTTCATCTGTTTTCACACCAAAGGCCATATAAGGTTGGGAAGCAAAAAACTCTTGATTGGTCCATTTCGCACGTTCTGAAATTTCACACAAATCTAAATTCATCAGCGGTTCATACACACGGTCAAACTCAGCGACTAAACCATTATTAAAGAAGCTCCCCGTTGCCAACACAAAATGTTTAGCCTTGAGCGAAATATCCCCGTGATTGCGAGTCTGCACAGATTCAATACGGCCTTCTGAATGATTTACCGATGTCACTTTGTCCCCTGGCATGACAATCCCACCTTGGCGACGAAATTGACGTAATAGCATCTCATGCAGGCGAATACCTAATAATGAAGGTGGTAAAGTGGGTAATAAATACAGTTGCTTACCTAATCGTTTCTGTAATTCCAACATTGGCTGTTCGCTGTCCAGCCCTATACAAGCAGGCATAAAAACAGCTTCGGCATCAGCAATTAATGACGAAATCTCCCCAACGATTTGGTCCATGTTTTCGGGTCTGTCGAGCCAACGAGCGACATTAATCGCTCTAAACTCACTTGGGTTTTCGCGCAGTCGGTCAAGTAGAGGCAAATGCACATAATGAGCACTTGCCTGTATTCCTTCTCGTTGTAACTCATCGGCTACCATTTGTGGCTGAAAATCCAAGAACCCTTCAATACCGACAACGGCAATTTTGCTGACATCCATTTTTTGATGTAAGCCAATGGTAGGGACTGACTCAGGGCTCAGCCACGTCATGCGTTTATAGCCTAACGGCGTGATGCGATAATGATTTTCTTCGCAAGAACCTTTTAAGCGAATACCCGTTTGCTGCAAGATGGATTCTGCCATTCTAGCCAGCTCAGTCACTTGATTTTCCCCCATCAAACTATAGGGGTGAAAAGGTGCTTGCGATTTTAACTCACTAAGCATTGTCAGTGGTTTTTCTGCAATTTGGCCATCAGGTAAATGCGTTAATAAATCCAATGAACCCGATGAAAAATGCAGCGCATTTTGCCCAGCACTCACCATCGCACAAGATAGACCAGACTGGGTTAGGCGAATACCGCAAAGCAGCCCCGCGAGGCCACCTCCCATCACAACCACATCATATTTCATTATCCGCCTCCTTCTGAGATGCTTTGCCTAATGTGGCTTCATTCATCCCACATAACCCATGATAAACCCAACTGGTAAACTCGCTTTCGCGCAATGCATCCCCCCAAGCGATGGGGCGAACGCCCTTCCAACGCTCATTGAGAAAATGACCAAGTTGCTGCTCAGTTTCATGCGGTGTCGTGACATTAAACCGATTGAGTAAACCTGCCGCTCGACAAGCACACAACTCTCCTTGGCAAGTTCCCATCCCAACGCGGGTACGGCGACGTAAATCCAATAAATTGTTTACAGTGAGCGAATTGACGGCATAACGTACTTCTCCTGCCGTTACAGCTTCACATTCGCACACTAAACTTTTATCTAAACGATCGGTACTTAAAATAGCGGAAGCACGGTCACCGTGGCGGTAAACTGCAGAACCACGAATTGGTGCAGGTATAGAAACTACGTTGCGCAAGGCTTCTTCCGCGCTGTGTTGAGAACCTGGCAGTGCAGCTTCAGCCGTTGTACATTTTGCTGAATGACCGAGTTTTTCACAGACTTTATCCGTTGCCCATTCTGCCATCAGTCGATAAGTCATTAATTTACCGCCTGTAATGGTGATAAAGCCTTCCATCCCATCGCGTTTCGCATGGTCTAAAAGCACTATTCCACGGCTCACATTTCGCCCTGAAGGGTCATCATCGCTAGCTACTAAGGGACGAACGCCTGCATAGGCGCGTAAAATGCGCGTTGTCGCCAATGCGGGTGATAACATCGAACCTTCACGAATAAGAATATCAACCTCTTCTGGGGTGACATACATATTGTCGATTTGGTCATATTCAATGTGTGTGGAAGTCGTTCCAATCAGCGAAATTGTATCGCCAGGCACTAAAATGTCCGCATCCGCAGGCTTACGGCAGCGGTTGATCACCATGTTATTTAGCCGATGACCTAAAATGAGCAATGCCCCTTTTGCAGGGAACATTTTAATTTTTAACTCACCGTATTCGGCAATTTTTTGTCCCCAGATCCCGCCTGCGTTAACGACAATTTCTGCGTAAATGTCATACTGTTTTTTTACCTGATGGTCGTAAACTGTCACACCGCGAACAGTATCACCATCGCGAATAAGGCCAATAACCTCATGGTAAGTCAGTACTTTTGCACCATGTTCTCTGGCATCTAACATATTTGCAGCCGTTAAGCGGAATGGGTCTACGGTGCCATCGGGCACGCGAACCGCACCAATTAATGCGGGGTTAACTGATGGCTCAAGACGGATAGCTTCTGCAGGGTCAATGGCATTAGCGTCAATACCTGCACTTTGGCAAGCCGTGATAAATTTCTGCTGATAATCGAGGCTATCTTCAGGCAATGTAATAAACAAACCATCCGTTCGCTCAATACAATGATGAGCAATTCGCTTTAAGATTTTGTTCTCTTCAATACATTCTCTGGCAGATTCACCGTCGGTAACTGCATAACGTGCACCACTATGAAGTAATCCATGGTTACGCCCTGTTGCACCAGTCGCAATGTCATGCCTTTCGAGTAAAACGGTTCTTAAACCTCGGCGAGCGCAGTCACGAGCGACTCCTGCACCTGTTGCGCCACCACCGATAATGATGACATCCGTTTCAGTCACAGATGAGCCATTCATGTCACATTCCTCACATTAATAAATAATTTCTATAATCGATAAGTATAGATTCTATTTTTATAATCTATTATTAAATATAGACCAGAAACGTGCTCAATGTTTGATAAGGAACAAAAACGAAAGCGATCTGTACATTTTTAGGGTTAAAAAGAACAGAATCGTGATGAAAATCACAAAATAATTAACATTTCTAGTTCCATTCCATTCACAAATGTCATTTACTATGCAACTTCATAAACAAAATCAATAATTGTGCGTTGGATTACAGATAAATTGTTTTTTAATGACTACAATTTAGAGCAATTAAGAAAATAAAAGCTCTTAAATTACTCGATTGTTTTCGTTTTTGTTACTTCACCAATAATAAACACTCAATCTTTCTCAGCACCGAGAGCGATCAAGTGTAAATAAATATTAGCATGCCATCGGAGGCGTATATGTTAAGCATTTTTAAACCAGCACCTCATATAGAGAGGCTGCCAGCTGATAAGATAGACCCCGTCTATCGTAAGCTTCGTTGGCAGATCTTCATGGGTATTTTCTTTGGTTACGCAGCGTATTATCTCGTCCGAAAGAACTTTGCCTTAGCAATGCCATACCTTGTTGAGCAAGGGTTTTCTAAAGGTGACTTAGGTTTCGCCTTATCAGGAATTTCAATTGCTTACGGTTTTTCTAAATTTATCATGGGGTCATTCTCTGACCGCGCGAACCCTCGTTACTTCCTACCTGCTGGTTTGATACTAGCCTCCGCAGTGATGTTGATCATGGGCTTCGTGCCATGGGCGACATCGAGCATAATGGTAATGTTCGTATTACTGTTCCTTTGTGGTTGGTTCCAAGGTATGGGTTGGCCTCCTTGTGGACGTACCATGGTTCACTGGTGGTCACAAAAAGAACGTGGTGGTATCGTTTCGGTTTGGAACTGTGCACACAACGTCGGTGGTGGTATCCCGCCATTACTATTCATGTTAGGTATGGCATGGTTTAACGACTGGAAAGCCGCACTGTATATGCCTGCATTGGCTGCTATCCTCGTTGCAATCATTGCATTTGCGTTAATGCGCGATACCCCGCAATCTTGTGGTCTTCCTCCAATTGAAGAGTACAAAAACGACTATCCAACAGACTATAAAGCATCTGATGAACAAGAGTTGACTGCAAAAGAAATCTTCATGAAGTATGTTTTCCCGAACAAACTGTTATGGATGATTGCGATTGCTAACGTATTCGTATACTTATTACGTTATGGTGTTCTTGACTGGTCACCAACTTATCTGCGTGAAGTGAAACACTTCGCAATGGATAAATCTTCATGGGCTTACTTCTTATATGAATACGCTGGTATCCCAGGCACACTATTATGTGGTTGGATGTCGGATAAAGTGTTCCGCGGTAACCGTGGCGCAACAGGTGTATTCTTCATGGTTCTTGTGACCATCGCGACTATCGTGTTCTGGATGAACCCAGCAGGTAACCCAAATATCGATATGGCCTGTATGTTAATCATCGGTTTCTTAATCTATGGCCCTGTCATGCTAATTGGCTTGCACGCCCTTGAACTTGCACCGAAAAAAGCAGCAGGTACTGCGGCTGGCTTTACGGGTCTATTCGGCTACCTCGGTGGTTCAGTAGCTGCAAGTGCTATCGTTGGTTATACCGTTGACTACTTCGGTTGGGACGGTGGTTTCGCTGTGATGATTGGTGGTTCAGCCCTTGCTGTTGTTCTGCTGTTTATCGTTATGATTAGCGAAAGCAAACACAAACGCGAATTAGCGAACTCTCAATAAACATTTCGTTTATGAATAAACGCTAAACCTGAGGGCTATATCATAATGATATAGCCTTTTTTTTATCCAAAAAGTGCCAAGGAGATATAATCATGAGCTTTCCATTAAAAACGTTGGTGGCAAGTATGGTTTTAGTGATGTCAGTGTCCGCAGCCGCGCAAGCGACAAACAAAGTGGTCATTGCCCATCGTGGTGCAAGTGGTTACTTACCTGAACACACCTTACCCGCTAAAGCGATGGCTTATGCACAAGGTGCAGATTTTCTAGAACAAGATTTAGTGATGACGAAAGATAATGAGCTGGTTGTGCTACATGACCATTATCTTGACCGCGTAACAGATGTGGCTGAGCGATTCCCCGATCGCGCACGAAAAGATGGCCGTTATTATGCGATTGACTTTACGCTGCCAGAAATTAAATCCCTGAAGTTCACAGAAGGGTTCGATATTGTTGATGGTAAGAAAGTCCAAAGCTATCCGAACCGTTTCCCTATGGGTAAATCTGATTTCCGTGTTCACACCTTCCAAGAAGAAATTGAGTTTGTTCAAGGCTTGAACAAATCAACGGGCAAAAATATTGGTATTTATCCAGAAATTAAAGCGCCTTGGTTCCACCAGCAAGAAGGCAAAGATATTACCAAGAAAACCTTAGAGGTGTTAAAAGCGTATGGTTACACAGATAAAGACTCGAATGTTTATCTGCAATCTTTTGATCCCAATGATCTAAAACGCATCAAAAACACATTAATGCCTGAAATGGGGATGAACCTTAAATTAGTTCAATTGATTGCCTATACCGATTGGGAAGAAACACAAGAGAAAAAACCGGATGGAACATGGGTAAACTATAATTACGATTGGATGATGAAACCAGGTGCAATGAAAGAAATTGCAACTTATGCAGATGGTATTGGCCCTGATTATCATATGTTAATTAATGAAGATTCCACTCCAAATAATATCAAAGTGAATGGTATGGTAAAAGAAGCCCACGAAAACAACATGGCGGTTCACCCATTCACTATTCGTGTCGATAAACTACCTAAATATGCCAAAGATGGGCAACAGCTTTATGACATCATATACAACCAGGCCGATGTTGATGGTGCCTTTACCGACTTCCCTGATCTAGGGGTTAAGTTCTTAGAGCAACAGAAGCAGAAATAATCGCTTCCGTGCCAAAAACAATAATGCAGCCATTTGGCTGCATTATATAACGAGCTATAAGCTTGATAAGCGTTATGCAATCGTGACAGGAAAAGCAATCACATCACTGATCCTTTCAGCATTTAACGCAATCATAATCAAGCGATCAACCCCGACAGCAACACCCGAGCAATCAGGCAATCCATGTTCTAATGCCGCTAATAAATGTTCATCAATCGGTTGAACAGATAGCCCCATCGCTGCACGCTTACGGTTATCTTGTTCAAAACGTTGGCGCTGTTCGCTCGCATCCGTCAATTCATGGAAGCCATTAGCCAACTCCATACCTTTATAATACACTTCAAAACGTTCTGCGACGCGATGGTCTTCAGTGCTAATCACCGCTAAAGAAGCTTGAGTGGCAGGGAAGTGATACACAACAGCGGGCTTTTCTTTACCAATATGTGGCTCAACTCCCATCGTAAACAGCAACTGTAAAAGCGTATCTTTATCTTCTTCATGAGCAGCTATATTGCTTAAATCAAGGCGTGCCGCCACTTCGCGCAGTTCACTTTTTTCTGCGGATAACGGGTCGATATCTAAATGGCGTAAAAAAGCCTGTTGGTAGGAAAGAAGCTCTGCACTTTCACATTCCAGCACTTGTTGCAATAAGTCATCCACCTCATTAATTAAGCGATACATATCAAAGTGTGGGCGATACCACTCCAGCATCGTAAATTCTGGATTGTGGTACCTACCCGCTTCTTCATTACGAAAGCTTTTGCCAAGCTGATATATCGGCCCACTGCCAGCAGCAAGTAAGCGTTTCATATGGTATTCAGGACTGGTCATCAAGTAAAGATTGATGCCTTGCGCAGCGCCTGGGCCCACAAAACGTGTTTCAAATGGCACTAGGTGAAAGTCAGTCACAGTAGCCTGACTCATTGCGGGGGTTTCGACCTCTAGTACACAGCGATCAGTAAAAAAACGTCTGATTTCAGCAATAATTTTTGCACGCTGTAACAGGTTAGCGATGGGGGCGGTTGGCTGCCAATTCGCTATATCACTCATTAAGATGACTCCAAAATAAACTTAGTCGTGCAGTGTACTCACCTCTCGGACGACGCACAATGCATTCGTATGCTTAAAAGCACATTTATCTAGTGCAAAACACCATCAAGAAATAATCAGGCTTCTTCATACTAAGGGTGAGTAAAGATGGCATGATTATCCTCGGCTTTACTCGATTAAGCAAACCTTTACAGATAACGGGGCTTTTACCTAAAAATAACGTCGTAAGGTCATGTTAAACATCTGGGTTTATGCGAGGGAAAACATGATTATTCCTTATATTATGTGACAAAGCTGTTAACAAAAAAATGAAACAATTCGCTTTCTCAATACGTTAAAATAGAGAAATTAAAAAATAAAAAAGTGTATTTAAATAAAGAGTGAAGCAAGTCCCAATTTAATATTCGAGATGAATTAAAATCTTCACAGCAAATAACAGTATTATCCTCTTACTTTGAATAAAATCCGACTAGTTTACTTGGTTTTTAATCCTGCCTTTTTATGTAAAAATAATGATAATCATTTGAAATTTCTTTTTATTCATTCTTAACACGCTAAAAATACTCTCATTGTAAAAACATTTTATAAAAAGATGACCCACCTCACATTTCGTGGGTAAATTCACCCAAAACCCCCCTCTATATCAAATTTATCTCTTGGACTATTCGTTATAATTCACAGCACGATAAGTCATTATTAGCTATTATATTATTTACTATTAAAAAAGAGAGATTTGACAATTTGACATTAGGTTGAATTGAAAATGACCTAGCTAATTATCAAAAGTATTTAAAAGAATTTATCAATTTACACTTGAACAATGGAGAAGCGCAGTGCAAACCTTCAATGCCGATTTAGCGATTATCGGGGCCGGGGGCGCAGGCTTACGTGCAGCGATTGCTGCCGCTGAAGCAAATCCCAATATCAAGATTGCTCTGGTCTCAAAAGTATACCCAATGCGTAGCCACACCGTGGCAGCAGAGGGAGGATCAGCCGCAGTTACTCAGGCTCATGACTCCTATGACTATCATTTTAATGATACTGTCGCAGGTGGGGATTGGCTGTGTGAGCAAGATGTCGTCGATTATTTCGTCGAACATTGCCCAACAGAGATGACCCAACTCGAATTATGGGGTTGCCCGTGGAGCCGTAAACCAGATGGTTCAGTTAACGTTCGCCGCTTCGGTGGGATGAAAATTGAGCGCACATGGTTCGCTGCCGATAAAACCGGCTTCCACATGCTCCATACACTCTTCCAGACATCATTAAAATACCCTCAAATTCAACGTTTTGATGAGCATTTTGTTCTCGATATCATTGTTGATGAAGGTCAAGCTCGTGGACTCGTTGCACTTAACATGATGGAAGGTACGAAAGCTCAAATTCGTGCAAATGCGATCGTGATGGCGACGGGTGGTGCAGGCCGTGTTTATCGTTATAACACCAATGGTGGTATTGTAACTGGTGATGGTATGGGTATGGCATTCCGCCATGGCGTACCACTGCGCGATATGGAATTTGTTCAATATCACCCAACTGGATTACCAGGTTCAGGTATCTTAATGACCGAAGGTTGTCGTGGCGAAGGTGGTATTCTGGTTAACAAAGATGGCTACCGTTACCTGCAAGACTACGGAATGGGCCCTGAGACACCACTTGGTAAACCAGAGAACAAGTATATGGAACTCGGTCCTCGTGACAAAGTTTCTCAAGCTTTCTGGCACGAATGGCGTGCAGGACGCACCATTAGCACACACCGTGGTGATGTTGTGTATCTGGATCTTCGCCATCTGGGGGCAGAAAAACTCCATGAGCGTTTACCGTTCATTTGTGAATTAGCGAAAGCTTACGTGGGCGTTGACCCAGTAACAGACCCAATTCCTGTCCGTCCAACCGCTCACTACACCATGGGTGGTATCGAAACAGATCAACGCACTGAAACACGCATTAAAGGCCTATTTGCAGTGGGTGAGTGTTCTTCTGTTGGCTTGCACGGTGCAAACCGTTTAGGTTCTAACTCACTGGCAGAACTGGTGGTATTTGGTCGTTTAGCGGGTGAAGAAGCTGCACGCCATGCCGCCGAAGCAACCCCTGCAAATGCCAGCGCCATTGAAGCACGTACCCGCGATATCGAAAATGACCTGCAAAAACTCATGAACCAGAAAGGGAAAGAGAGCTGGTCGAAAATTCGCGATGAAATGGGTATTTCAATGGAAGAAGGTTGCGGTATCTACCGTACACCTGAGTTAATGCAAAAAACCGTTGATAAGATTGCCGAACTGAAAGAACGCTTTAAACACGTCGAAATTACTGACCATAGCAGCGTCTTTAACACTGACCTACTGTATACCATTGAATTAGGCTTTGGCCTTGATGTGGCGGAATGTATGGCTCACTCTGCAATTAACCGAAAAGAATCACGTGGTGCTCACCAACGTCTGGACGAAGGCTGCACTGAGCGTGATGATGTGAATTTCCTTAAAC
Source organism: Providencia sp. SP181 (assembly GCF_050446505.1). Taxonomy (NCBI): domain Bacteria; kingdom Pseudomonadati; phylum Pseudomonadota; class Gammaproteobacteria; order Enterobacterales; family Morganellaceae; genus Providencia; species Providencia sp. SP181. The sequence goes on along the minus strand of NZ_JBBPXM010000003.1, from coordinate 353,625 downwards.
ATACTTTGGCATTCTATAACCCAGAGGGCTCCCCTCGTTTAGAATACAGTGATGTGAAAATCACGAAATCTCAGCCAGCTAAACGTGTTTACGGTGCCGAAGCTGAAGCTCAAGATAAGGCAAAGAAGGAGCAAGCTAATGGATGATATGAAACACCTAAAAATGGAGATCATGCGTTACAATCCGGAAACGGATAGTGAGCCCCATTTGGTGACGTATGATGTCCCTTACGACGAGCAAACTTCTTTGTTAGATGCATTAGGCTATATCAAAGATAACCTCGCTCCAGACCTGTCTTACCGTTGGTCTTGTCGTATGGCGATTTGTGGTTCTTGCGGTATGATGGTCGATAAAGTGCCTAAACTGGCGTGTAAAACATTCCTGCGTGAATACCCGCAAGGTATGAAAGTTGAGCCATTAGGTAACTTCCCAATCGAGCGCGACCTTGTTGTCGATATGACCCACTTTATTGAGCGTTTAGAAGCCATCAAACCGTACATCATCGGTAATGATCGTAAACCTTCTGAGGGTCCAAACAAACAAACGCCTGCACAGATGGCCAAATACCATCAGTTCTCAGGCTGTATCAACTGTGGTCTGTGCTATGCAGCTTGCCCACAGTTTGGACTGAACCCAGAGTTCATCGGCCCAGCAGCAATCACATTGGCAGAGCGCTACAATTTAGATAACCGAGACCATGGTGCGAAAGAGCGCATGACCTTATTAAATGGTGACAATGGTGTCTGGAGCTGTACGTTTGTAGGCTACTGTTCTGAAGTCTGTCCTAAGCATGTCGACCCTGCTGGCGCTATTCAGCAAGGAAAAGTTGCCAGCGCGCAAGACTTTGTTATCGCCATGCTGAAGCCACGATAAGGAGAATTGAAGTCATGACTACAAAACGTAAACCCTATGTCAGAGAAATGAAGGGCGACTGGTGGCAAAAGCTGGGTTTCTACCGCTTTTACATCATGCGTGAAAGCACCTCAGTCCTTCAGGTCTGGTTCAGTATTTTAGTCCTGTATGGGGTATTTGCGCTAAAAAGCGGTCCTGAATCATGGGCTGGCTTTGTTGGGTTCTTAAGTAACCCAATCATTCTTATCATTAACATTATTACACTGGCTGCTACATTGCTGCACACCACAACGTGGTTCAACCTTGCACCAAAGGCCGTCAGTATTATTGTGAAAGATAAGAAAATGTCTGATGAGCCTATCGTTAAAGGCTTCTGGGCTCTCACGATTGTTGTTACCGCAGCAATCTTAGCTATCGCATTGTTATTTTAATCTAAGGAGAATCTGATGAATCTAACGCCTAAACGTTCCGATGAGCCGATTTTCTGGGGATTATTTGGTGCAGGTGGTATGTGGAGCGCCGTAATTGGCCCTGCTATCATCATTCTGTTAGGAATTTTAATTCCACTGGGTGTTGCACCAGAAATGCTGAGCTATGAGCGTATTATGGCATTTAGCCAAAGCTTTATCGGCCGTGTTTTCTTATTACTGATGATTATCCTGCCAGTTTGGTGTGGTATGCACCGTATCCACCACACACTGCACGATTTTAAAATCCATGTCCCAGCGACAAAATGGGTTTTCTATGGTGGGTCTGCAATCATTAGTGTTATTGCCCTGATTGGTGTATTTACCTTGTAATCACGCAATAATCTAAAAACGAACCAATACCCCATACGTGAAAACGATGGGGTATTTTTTATGGCTAGGAAATTAAAGTTTAATCATGAAATTTAATAGAAAATAACCCTTAAACTACGCAAAAATAGATATTACCTGTTCTAAAATAGTGTTTATTTTAATTCAGACTAACCTTAGTTGTTATAAAAAATCGGCTTGTTATGATAAGTAAAGGATAATAAAAACTTAATTTATCCAATTTAAATCAATAAGTTAAACTAATCATATTTACTTAAACAAGTTAGAGACTAACCGTCTCTATTTTTATATCACTCATGGTAAGAGAAAATAAAATGAAATTTAAAGGATTATTTATTTCGCTGTTTCTTTCTGGAGTCATAATATTACCCGCCCATGCCAATTCGTTTTCTACGGGAAATGAAAGTGCTAATGAAATGCCAACCGAAAAAGATTTCTATAATGAATGTGTCAGCACAAACACCTACAGTTATTTGCCCATGGCAGGGGAAGCACAATCTTCAGTAGATAAAAAACGGGCAAAGCAACAAGCGGCTGTTGAGAAAAAATGTAAGTGTGTTGCACCACTTGAGTATAAATTGTTCTATGAGTTAGTGGGTAATGACCCTGAAGCATTCGCAAAAAGAATGCAAGCAGACCAACAATTGGCGATGCAAACGGCACAAAAAGCAGTCGATAGAAAACGCCAAATAGATAAGCAATGCTCTAAATAGTTTTCCATTGTTTAAGGTATGGCTTTGCGCTTATTTGCCATACCTTAAAGATTAAGGTTTAATCCCTTGAATTAATGCATCTAAACCAAACAAAAAAGCCTCAGTTCCATCATCATTATCCATGATTTGAAGCGCCGATTTTAATAATGGGGGCATTGCATTCTCATCCGTTGTTTCGCGTTCATTCAGCGCAGCACTATGCTCCTGCTGTTCAAGCACACTTCCCAACGTAAAGTGCCCTACTGCACTGATCGCATATAAACCCTTTTTTAATGAAAAACCGTTATCCACCATAAATTGCAGTTGCGTTTCTACTGTGGAATATTGTTCCGCGCTAGGTCGAGTCCCTAAGTGTACTTTTGCACCATCACAGTAGCTCAATAGCGCTCGACGAAAGCTTAACGCATTATTTCGCAAAAATGCCTGCCATGTCTCACTGTCTTTTGGCAATGGGTGGTCATGATGGCGCTTTAGCATTTCAACGGACAATTCATCCAACAAAGCTCGCTTATTTTTCACATGCCAGTACAACGTTGGCTGCTCTACGCCTAGTTTTTGAGCTAGCTTTCGCGTTGTTACCCCTTCCATCCCTACTTCGTTCAGTAAGTCTAAAGCGGCTGTAATAATGGTCTCTTTATTTAATCGCGCCATAGTTGTCCCCTTATTTTCTGATTGACACTCTATCACTGATAGGGATATATTCCAAATCTATCACTGATAGAGAAAAAACCATGAATAAATTTGCGATTACCGCATTAACGATCACCGCCCTTGATGCGATGGGGATCGGGTTGATCATGCCAGTTTTACCAGCCTTACTCCGTGAATATGTCTCCATAGAACACTTGGCAAATCATTACGGCATCTTGTTGGCTTTATATGCCATCATGCAGGTCTTTTTTGCTCCAATACTTGGCAAATGGTCTGATAAATTCGGCCGCAGACCCATCTTGTTGGTCTCCCTTGCAGGGGCAGCGCTGGACTACACTTTGTTGGCTTTATCTAGTTCACTGTGGATGCTGTATTTAGGCCGCCTAATTTCAGGGATCACCGGTGCAACAGGGGCGGTCGCCGCTTCTGTTATTGCCGACCATACACTGCCACAACAACGTACCAAGTGGTTTGGTCGTTTAGGGGCTGCGTTTGGCGTGGGTTTAATCGCTGGCCCTGCAATTGGCGGTTTTGCTGGGCAGTTATCTCCTCACTTGCCTTTTGTGATTGCGGCGGTCTTAAATGCATGCTCTTTTGTGGTGATTTGGGTTATTTTTAAAGATCAACGTAAGACCGCCGTACAGGATGATCAGCATGAAGATCAACCGTCGCCAATTCCCTTTATGCAAATAATAAAACCAATCATCCTGCTGCTTTTCGTCTTTTTTATGGCACAGCTCATTGGGCAGATCCCTGCCACTACTTGGGTATTATTTACCGAAAGCCGCTTTCAATGGGGCAGTATGGAAGTCGGATTATCTTTAGCGGGGCTTGGTGTGATGCATGCGTTATTTCAAGCTTTCGTCGCGGGGGCAGTAGCGAAGAAATTTAGCGAAAAAACAACGATTTTACTGGGCTTCATGGTAGATGGCTGTGCATTTTTGATTTTATCACTGCTCACACAAGGCTGGATGATTTACCCAACGCTAATTCTGCTAGCCGGGGGCAGCATCGCCCTTCCTGCTCTTCAAGGGCTAATGTCTACTCAGGTAAACCAAGAAAATCAAGGCAAACTGCAAGGTGTTCTCGTCAGTTTAACCAATGCCACAGGCGTCGTTGGCCCACTGTTGTTTAGCTTTATTTATGGCCAAACATTATCGTTTTGGGATGGCTGGGTGTGGTTAATTGGGGCGTTAATGTATTTATTTTTGATCATCGCTTATTTACTTTTTCAGCAAAAAGTAACCTATAGAACCAAGAATGCCATACTTTCAATGGACTAACTTTTAACACATCGCCTTTCAATGCTATGATGCATTATTCCTACTGTTTTTTAGAACAAGACATTAAGAGACAAACCCAATGACACAACCACCTAAGAAGCCAAGAACAAAACCTGCAGAAGAACGGCTTGATGACCTGATGAATGCAGCGGAAGAGCTCTTTCTGTCTAAAGGGTTTGTCAACACAACTGTCAGTGAAATTGTGCGCTCTGCGGATGTGGCGAAAGGGACGTTTTACCACTACTTCCAGTCAAAAAATGACATCATGGAAGCCTTACGCACTCGCTATATGGATTGGTATTTAGGAAATATTGATGACGCGCTCGCCCTGCAAAAAAGTGCGGCGCATAAACTCCAGTCTTGGTGCGAAAACAGTGTCAAATATTACGTTGAAAAACAACAGGTTCATGACATGCTGTTTCATGATGAATATCACGGTCGCAGTAATGACCATGAAACGCGCGCAGTCCTGCAAATCAAAGCAATTTTAACCCTTGGCGAAAAAAACCAAGAATGGTCAGCCCTTCCTCCAGACCTTCTTGCCACCATGATTTACCACTCTATGCATGCCGCCGTGGACAACCTCGCCAATAGCCATGAATATACTCAACAAAATTTAGGCGAAATTTTGTATAAGCGATTTAGCCAACTGATTAAATAAAAAATACAGCGAGTGAATCGCCCAGACGAGCTCGCGTTGTTTTAATCTCACACAAAAAAATATTTCGAACGCTGTCATATTTATTTTTAATATCAATACGATAAATAATTTCTCACTCACCCTACGAATCCCTTTCTTCAATATTAAATGCAAATGATTATTAATTAGATTGACTGATGGTCGGTCGACGATCTATGCTAACGCCATAAAATTTCTCTTTTACTTTATTGGCTAAAATTGCATGCATAAATTTACTCATCGAACCTACACGCTTTCCACCCTAAGTTTATTGGTCTGCGCCCTGATTTGCTCAAATACCGCAAATGCAAAGCCCAAAACAGACGTCTTGGTCGTCACTGCCGCAGAAAACCAAGGCCAAGAACCTATTGGCTATGCCAGTAAAACTCAATCTACTGCCACAAAAAGCTCAGCCACCTTATTGGAAACGCCGCAATTTGTTTCGGTGATTAAACGCGAGCAAATGGATACTTTGCCTTCTGAATCAATCAGCCAAGCCTTACGCTACAGCGCAGGCGTAACCAGCGAAAAATTTGGCGCCTTTGGTGGCGGTATCGATTTTTCAAAAATTCGTGGTTTCGATGCAGATTATTACTTGGATGGATTACGGGTTATCGGCAACAGTGGGATCTGGGGGCCGCAAGTTGATTCATGGACACTCAATAGTATCGAAGCCGTTCATGGGCCGTCATCTGCACTGTATGGTCAAGGAGGAGCTGGGGGGGTTATCAATATGCAATCACGCCGCCCAAGTGCCAATGAATCACATCAAATTCAGTTCCAAAAAGGCAATTTTGATAACAATGCCGTCAAATTTGATACCACTGGAGCCATGAATGACGATGAAACATTGCTATATAGAATGAATGGATTAGCGCTATCAACGGATTCACAAGTGAATTCCTCGAAGCAATCTCGCTACTTACTGGCCCCTTCTATCACATGGCAACCCAATGAAAAACTCAATTGGACAGTCTTAAGCCAATATCAACATGATCCACACATTGGCCACTATAATACCTTGCCTGCTCAAGCAATTGGCTTGCTACCGAACCCAAATGGAAAGCTGGATTTCACTCAAAACTACAGTGACCCCAAACATGAAAAATCCACACGTACACAGTGGTCAGTGACCTCATTAGTTGACTACCAAGTCAGCTCGTCCGTCACACTGAAACAAAATATGCGCTACTCTGATGTAGATACCCACATTAAACGAGACTTCACGCGCGGCTTCTTAGCGGGGGATCGGTTACTCACCGCGGTTTACCAAGATTCACCAAGCAAATCCAAAACCTTTGTTGCTGATAACCAACTGGTTTATAAAGTTAAAACTGGCGATATTCGCCACGAGTTACTCACTGGGTTTGATTTTCAAACTGGAAAGCTGGATAAAGACTGGTGGGGCTCGCAAACCGTCAGTTTCGATCCATGGGTGAAACCTCATCATCCTGAATTTAAACCTTACCCCGTTTCCCGCACATCAACAACCCAACGTTTTGATCGTTATGGGGTTTATCTACAAGACCAACTTAGTTGGCAACAATGGGATTTGATCCTCAGTGGACGCTATGATTGGTCTTATTTAGATACTGATAATAACCTCTCTCACACAACGCAAAAAAATGACACTTCCGCTTGGAGCCAACGCGTTGGGCTAACCTATGCTTTTGAAAATGGCTTTTCGCCATGGATCAGTTTTTCCGATAGCTTTGACCCCGTTTTAGGGACAGATGCGGATGGAAAATCCTTTATCCCAACCGAATCAAAACAAGCCGAAGTGGGGCTTAAATACCAATCGGATAACCTCATGGCAAGCGTTGCAGCGTATGAGTTAGAACAAAAAAATGTCACCACCCATAACCCGCTAAATCCAGATTACTATAATCAAACAGGGAAAATTCGCTCTCGTGGGGTTGATTTTGAAAGCCGTATAGCATTAACACCGTCAGTGAATGTCATGGTGAGCTATGCCTTTACTGATAATAAAATCACCGAAAGCCAAGACCTTTCAGTCTTAAATAAGCACCCTGTTCAAGTCCCTAAACACAGCGGCTCCGCATGGGTTGACTACCGTTTTCACTCCCCTTACCTCGAAGGCGCTTTAGTCGGCGTTGGCGTGCGTTATCTCGGCGAAACATGGGGTGACAACACCAACACATTTAAAGTACCAGCAGTCTGGCTTGGCGATATTAGCGCAAGGTACCAAATGGATGCATTAGCCCCTGAACTCACGGGTATGGAATTGGGGTTAACTGTCAGTAATGTCACCAATAAATCCTACGTTGCCAGCTGTACCAGTTCCACCTATTGCAGTATTGGCACGAATAGAACGTTACTTGCCACACTTAATTACTACTTTTAATTCAATAGGTAAGCAACTTATGGAAAGTTCTAAAAGGAATTTGATTAAGGCAGGGTTAGCAATGGCGACGTTAAGTGCAATGCCTTGCCCAGTTGTCGCAGCCGCAATGCCCAAGGTGACAGACATCCTTGGACGCACTATTGCTTACCCAGAAAATGCACAGAAAATTTATTTGGCTGACCCATCACTGATTTTTCTCTTTGCCACATTGGGAATACCCAATTTTGTGGAGAAACTTGTCGCTGTTCCCAGTAACTTTCGTACTGCTGATTTGCGTAGTTACCAACAATACTGTACGGCGTTTCCTAAGATTGAACAATTACCCCACCTCCCCGCGATCGGCGGGGCGCAAGCTAATTTGGAAACGATTTTGGAGCTAAAACCTGACATTATTTTCACGACAACGGGCACATTTTCGGGTCTACAAGCCAATGGGCTTCTTATGCTTTTACTGCGCGCTAATGTCCCTGTTATTGCCCTTGATATGAGTGTTGACCCACTCACCAATACGCCGAAAAGCATTGCGATTATGGGGAAAGTCTTTGGTTTACAAGAAAGGGCTCATCGCATCAATCGATTTATTAAAACACAACTAGATAATGTAAATACTCGCCTCGCTAATGCAAATCCTATAAGGCCAAAAGTACTCCTTGAGCGTGCAGCAGGTTTTACTGAAGAGTGTTGCTTAGCCTACGGAAACGGAAATTTTGGTCAGTTTCTCTCGTTTGCGGGTGGAGAGAATATTGCTAACCAATACATTCATGGAACATATGGTGTTCTAAACCAAGAGACGATTATTCACACCCAAGCTCAAATGGTGATTGTCACCGGCACCGATTGGAGTGACTATAACCCGAAAGGCAATTGGGTAGGATTAGGCCCTGGTGCAGATTTACCGCTAGCAAAACAAAGGCTTAAAATTTTAATGCAGCGTAATGCCTTTAAAACATTGCATGCAGTCAAACAGCAGCATGTTCATGCTATTTGGCACACTTTTTACGACAGCCCATTTGGCTTTATTGCCGCTCTAAAATTTGCGACTTGGTTACACCCTAGCATATTCCCTGATCTGGATGTTAATACGGTTTTCAAAGATTTTACTGAACAGTTCTTACCCATCAAGTGGCAAGAAGGCTACTGGGTTTCCCTTTAAAACAGAGGATTATGATGACCACAATTTATTCCCCTGATCCACTACGAACCCAAGTTGAAAAACAAAGCCATGGGCAACGAACCATTATTTACAGCCCTAAAGGCCAGCCGAACTATGTCTTCATCGTACCCCAGTTTGATTTACAAGACATTTCCCCCTCTTTAGGCACTGGTATCCATCCAGCTTTTATCATTCATGAGCGCCCTATTGATGCCTTTTTCTACGCCTGTTACAGCGCAAGTTTGCGAGATGATGAATTAGTTAGCCAACCCAACCAATCACCCGCATGCAATTTAGATTTAGCGCAATTTCAATCATTAGCGCAACAATCAGGTAAAGGCTGCCATATCAGTACTAACGCAGAGTGGAGTGCCATCTCAGCCTTAACTAATCAACACAATAACCTTATTCATGGTAATACGGATTACGGCCGTAATTATTTTAACCATGATGAATTTATTCCACGAATTGACGGGCTAGCGACTGGCGGTTTGCAAGGCACCCCGACAACCCCAACTAATGCACAATGGGAAAGCTGGTACCATAATCACCAACTTTCAGGGATAAGCGATTTGGTCGGTAACCTTTGGGAGTGGCAAACAGGTGCACGCCTAGTCGCGGGAGAAATTCAAATCATAAAAAATAATGATGCCGCTATTCATCTTGATGACGCATTGTTAGATTGGCGAGCTATTGATATGAGTAGTGGTGAGTTAATCCCCCCTAATAGCCCATCAAGTGCAAAATATGATTCACCAATAGCCAAACTTGATGGCAATGCTGGCACCCCGATAATCTCGACACAGATCCATCATTTTAATGGTGAGCCAATGGATTCAGGCTACCCACTGGGCCTGTTAGATAGCCCGTTTCGATTGGTTGGAACGACCGAGGGTGAACAAATTCCGACTTTATTGAAGATATTGGGTCTCGCCCCTTACAAAATTAAACAATCAGATGATCAAATCTATCTGCGTAACTATGGTGAACGCGCCTTAATGCGCGGTGGTGCGTGGTATTCACAACATAGCGCAGGCATTGATGCATTTTGCCTTAGCCATACTCGATTGCATAAAAGTACCACTGTCGGTGCCCGGACTGCATGGGTCTTGTAGCGGTTTTGTTACTCTAAAAAATAGTGCGCATCCCCTCATTCAGCTCATTGAACGAGGGGATGAATGGAGAAAAAGCTAAGTATGAGCGTGCTTTGGTAGTAAATAGGAAATAAAATACGATAACCCACAAACAGCGATAAATGCCCCAACGTAAGCTAAGTGATATTGGCTAAGGTAACTGACAATTAAAGGCGTGATCCCTCCAAGAGAAGCTGAAGCGCCATTATAACCAATGCCTAAAATTGCCGCCTGCCTATTTGACTTACTGATGAGAACTGCTGATAAATTACACAATATCATTGCTGAATAAACAGACATTAGTAGTTGAGCTATTAGTACGAGTAATAAGTTATTCGTTTGCAATATGAGATAAAGCGGTGCAGAACAGAAAACCATTAATATGACGCCAATATTAAAGACCTGCTTAGCTGAGCTGTATTTATCCGTTAGCCAACCACATATTAACATGAGGAGTAAAAGTAAACTTGACGATAAAATTGCGTAATAGTTTTTTATTTCTTCAATCTTTAATTGCTCTATTATCAATGATGTTGATAGGTTTTGAGAATAAAATGTAACAGTTCCAGGAATTGTGAATAAAAACACCCAAAACACATTCTTCCAATTAATTGATTGTTTATCTTTAGAAATCACTTGATAATTTGGAAGATTAAACCTAAACCAAAAACTCATTAAGATATTTGCAACCCCTATGAATAAGGGAATTCGCCAACCTATTGATTGCATCATATCTTCATTCAGCGTATTTTTTAACACCAAAACAATGCCTAAAGAAGCAATAACACCAAGCAAAGAACTACCGACAATAATAGACGAAACTCTTGCTTGCTCTCTAATATGTGCATCTTTAAATAAGTAGGTAATTAAAGACGGATACTCCCCTGCAAAACTAAATGACAAAGCGAGTTGTAATATTAATATAGCAACTGGTGTATAGTTACCTAATAGTTCAATAGGTAATATAGCCATCATTAATGTTGCAATACCTGTAATTAAGCTTGTTAATATTAAGGCAGGTTTTTTCCCAACCGTATCTGCATAGCGCCCTATAATATATCCGCCTAAAGGCCGTATTAAAAAACGCAGTGCAAATATCCCCCAAACCATTTCTGTCGCTTGCTCATAACCTAACTTTGTTAGCTCAGCGCTCAAATAAGTTGATATTGCAGCAAAAACAGCAATATCATAGTATTCGAGTGCATTACCTGCGACGGCACCAAACCTGAATTTCCATTTCATCTTTTTATCCTTATCATCCCTAGAATTTCATACATCAGCTATCTTATACATTGAAAATTAAGGATAATTGACTAAAGTTTCTAAGCAGGCGAGTGTAATTCCATTTTCTTTTAATGCACTAAATAAGCCACTTGAAGAAGCATGAGGGCAAGAAAGTTTCTCTTTAATCCTTTGAATTCGTTTGTGTTCACACACCTCTGAACATCCCTGTGCATAGCTAATTTCCTTTATTTTACAATGAGATAGAAGCATTCTTATTGTAATAATTTCTTTTCGAGTAAAGCGAATATTTCCAAAACGCATATACTGGTGAATATCTAAAATTTCACTTTCTAAGTCATTAATACTGTTCTTACCTTCTATTGGTATATCTAAACGACTTCTTAATGGTAAATAATTTTCATCATTTTGTTTCCATACTCCGTGAGTATAATCAGAAATAATAGGTCGGCATTTATATATTGCCATTATATCTTTTATCGATAACTTTCGTTTAGAATTAATTGACGTAATTTCATATACACTTCCATATTTAGCACAAAAATCCACTTTTAGTTTACACTTATCTGTTCTTAATAAGGTGTTCATATATTCTTTTGAGTAGTTACTCCAATACTGTATCCCTGTCGATAGCCGCTCACCAATCACTTTATCCAAATCCGCATCCCAATACATCAGAACCCAATCATAATTACTCGATGTAGTATAAACCTGCCTATTTAAAATATCTACTTTTGAAAAAGACAAGTCAATATCATTCCAATCAAAATAATTAGAAAAAGTATTTTTTAAACCTGAACATGTTTTTTCCAAGAGTTCACCCTTAACATCCATAATAATTCCTTTTAATATAATTAAATGTTAATAAAAAAAATAATAACCAAGGATATATATCACTATCACAGAATAAAAAACATTCAAAGTATAATTTAATAATAGTATTAAAAAAAGAAAATAAAAAATACAGTAATATTATTCTTAAAACTACCAAGCATTATTCAACTAATAACACTGGAGATATTATGAAACAAGATTGGCACCCAGCTGACATCATTGCGGCAATAAAGAAAAAAGACTCTTCCCTTGCTGAATTATCGCGTTCCGCAGGGCTAAATTCATCAACACTTAACAATGCACTATCAAGGCGTTGGCCAAAGGGAGAAAGAATCATTGCAGAGTTTTTAGGTATGGAACCTGCAGAAATTTGGCCATCTCGTTATAACGAAAAATAACAAAAGAGCCGTTTTCTTTATGCCCAAAAAATATCAAAAAATAAAGCGGGTAACTTTTTCTGTCACCCGCTTATTATTCATTTTTAATTAAATAATACTTGATTTGAAAACTAACTCGATATTTTTAAGCCAATTAGCCCTGTAATAATCAACGCAAGGCTTAATAAACGAAACATATTCGCAGATTCACCAAGGAAAATAATCCCAACAATAGCCGTACCCACAGCACCAATCCCCGTCCAAATTGCATAAGCCGTTCCGACAGGTAAGTCACGCATAGCATAGGCTAATAAGCCCATACTGGCGATAATCGCGACAATTGTAATAATACTAGGTGTTAAGCGTGTAAAGCCATGGGCGTACTTTAACCCTACAGCCCAAACCACTTCGAGTAAACCTGCAAATAAAAGGACGATCCATGCCATGGTCGTTGCTCCCGTATATAACTCGGGGTCGTCCCCATAATTGAATGACGAGATCCAGGTCGTCCTGAATACGTGTGATGTGTACCTCATTATAAACATTCACCAGCACAGACTCAAGCAACGAAAAATAACAAATAAATATAAATTAGCGACCTTTTTTAACCTGTTTATTCTGTTTTTTGCTAATAAGCATCATTGATATCGCACTCCCTCCTTAGCAAGGGTAAAGTAGAAAATCTTATCGAGCCTATCCATCGAGAAATTAGCATGAATTTCAAAGATATATTACTTGCCCTCTGTGTGGTCATTATTTGGGGTGTTAATTTTGTCATTATCAAGCTCGGTGTGACCGCGCTTCCGCCATTACTCCTTGGGGCATTGCGCTTTGTTTTTGTTGCCTTTCCTGCCATTTTTATTTTCAAGCGGCCTAAAATTCCGTTTAAATTGTTATTATTGTATGGGTTAACCATCAGCTTTGGTCAATTTGCCTTTTTATTCTGTGCTATCCGCGTTGGTATGCCTGCGGGGATCACCTCCGTTATTTTGCAATCTCAAGCCTTTTTTACCTTATTACTTGGTGCCATGATTTTAAAGGAAACGCTACAACCAACCCATTTTATTGGCATGTTTATCGCTATCGCAGGATTAACGGTGTTAGCCAATGGTGCGACAGCAGGCGGGTTAGATGATATTCCAATGCTCGGTTTGGCATTCACATTAATTGCTGGTTTATCATGGGCTTGTGGTAATATTACCAACCGAATTATTATGCAAAATCAAGGTGCAGAAAAATGCAGTGCGTTGTCTCTCGTCAGTTGGAGTGCGCTGATCCCCATTATTCCTTTCCTAATTAGTTCGTGGATACTTGAGGGCGAAGATGCCATTGTGGACGGATTAACAGGCTTTGATTGGCCTGTGCTCGGAGTGATTTTGTATTTAGCTTATTTATCCACTTTTGTCGGTTACGGCCTATGGGGTGTACTGCTCGGGCGCTATGAAGCATGGCGTGTTGCACCGTTTTCATTATTAGTGCCAGTGTTCGGTTTAAGCAGCAGTGCATTATTCCTTGGTGAGCATATTAATGGCATACAAGTCGCTGGTTTAATTTTGATCATGTTCGGTCTTATTACGACGCTTTTTGGCAAAAAAATTATCCAACGCTTAAGACACACCTAAGATAACTCATTTGATTACCGAAGGTTTTTAACTTTCGGTAATCAACACTCTCATTCGTTTCCATTTTATTCTCCTACCTCTTTTTTTAGATGAAAATATTGCATTATTAATAAAAACAAGATAAATACCAACACCACTAGCTATTCGCTAGTTCAAAACCAGATAAAATCCAATAAATGATCTTGGATTAGTGATATTCACTGCAATTATCGAATTTATCTAAAATTTCAATTAGGTGTCTCGTTTTAGCTACTTTTTCTTTAACTTAACTATCGCTATATCTTCCTCAGTTTTACTTAAATAAATAACAGATATCATTCATTGAACAGATGGGGATGACTATGGGTAAACAATTTATTTGGATTGTGCTCGCTCTGCTCGGTGCTTTTTCACTCGGTTACATCGCCTTATATCGTGGTGAACAAATAAATGCGCTGTGGATTGTGGTCGCAGCAGTATGTATTTATCTCATTGCGTACCGTTATTATGGGTTGTTTATCGCGAAAAAAGTCCTGCAAGTTGACGAAACACGTATGACACCAGCAATTCGTCATAATGATGGATTAGATTACGTTCCAACAGATAAAAAAGTGTTATTTGGTCACCATTTTGCTGCGATTGCAGGCGCTGGCCCCTTAGTCGGTCCAGTGCTTGCCGCGCAAATGGGTTACCTCCCTGGTATGCTGTGGTTGCTTGCTGGGGTCGTACTCGCAGGCGCCGTACAAGACTTTATGGTGTTGTTTGTTTCGACACGCCGAGATGGACGTTCGCTCGGCGAGTTAGTCAAAGAAGAAATGGGCAATACCGCAGGTGTTCTCGCTTTGATAGCCTGCTTTATGATCATGGTGATCATTTTAGCAGTACTTGCGATGATCGTAGTAAAAGCCTTAACTCACAGTCCATGGGGAACCTACACCGTCGCATTCACTATTCCACTGGCGATTTTTATGGGGATCTATACCCGTTATATTCGCCCAGGGCGCATTGGTGAAGTGTCTATTATTGGGCTGGTGTTCCTTGTTTTCGCTATTATTTCAGGTGGATGGGTTGCCGAAAGCGAAACATGGGCACCGTACTTTGACTACACTGGCGTACAATTAACGTGGATGTTAGTTGGATACGGCTTTGTTGCCGCTGTTTTGCCCGTTTGGTTGCTGCTTGCACCGCGTGATTACCTTTCAACCTTCCTAAAAATCGGGACGATTATTGGTCTCGCTATTGGTATTTTAATTTTAAACCCAAACCTGCAAATGCCATCACTCACGAAATATATTGATGGTACAGGCCCTGTATGGGCAGGAGATTTGTTCCCATTCTTATTTATTACTATTGCCTGTGGTGCTGTTTCTGGCTTCCATGCACTGATTTCTTCGGGTACTACGCCGAAGATGTTAGCGAATGAGAACCAAGCTTGTTTTATCGGCTACGGCGGTATGTTAATGGAGTCATTTGTTGCCATCATGGCGTTAGTCGCAGCGTGTGTGATTGACCCTGGTGTGTATTTCGCCATGAACAGTCCAATGGCAATGTTGGCACCAGCAGGCACCGAAGATGTGGTCGCTTCTGCCGCACAAGTGGTGAGCAGTTGGGGCTTCCAAATCACCCCAGAGCAGCTCAACACCATTGCCAATGAAGTCGGTGAAACCAGTATTATCTCCCGTGCTGGTGGTGCGCCAACGCTTGCTGTTGGGATGGCCTATATTCTGCATGGGGCGCTTGGTGGTCTGATGAATGTGGCGTTCTGGTACCACTTTGCCATCTTATTTGAAGCATTATTTATTTTAACCGCGGTGGATGCAGGAACTCGAGCGGCACGTTTTATGCTACAAGATTTACTGGGAGTGGTGTCTCCATCCTTGAAACGTACTGATTCATTACCTGCCAACTTGATTGCAACGGCATTGTGTGTGCTCGCATGGGGATATTTCCTCCATCAAGGTGTTGTCGACCCACTTGGTGGTATTAATACCTTATGGCCGCTTTTTGGTATCGCAAACCAGATGCTGGCAGGTATGGCGTTAATGCTGTGTGCCGTGGTACTGTTCAAAATGAAGCGCCAAAAATATGCATGGGTTGCCCTTGTCCCAACGGCTTGGTTGCTGATTTGTACTATGACGGCAGGCTGGGAAAAGACCTTCAGTGAAGATGCCCGCGTTGGTTTCTTAGCTGTAGCGAATAAATTCCAAGCGATGATTGATAGTGGCAATATTCCAGTGCAATATACCGAATCTCAGCTTACACAGTTGATTTTCAATAACCGTTTAGATGCAGGCTTAACGATTTTCTTTATGATTGTCGTGGTATTACTGGCTCTGTTCTCGATCCGCACCGCGCTTAAAGCGTTAAAATCAAGCGAACCGACTGCGAATGAAGTGCCATACGAGCCAATGCCAGCCAACTACGAGGAAATCGTGGCAAATACGCGCCACTATTGATTTTCGCGGAAAAGCTTTTCATGTTTTGAGTACATGCTCTTTCTCCAAAATAATTCACGTTGGAGCAAGGCGGCAAAGAAGATAATCCCTAGGAGCATACACCAGTATGTGACTAGGGTTAGCGAATGAAGCCAACGCTGCAACAGCGTGAAGTATGAAGGAGAAACTAGGAGCATGCCCTAGTATGTGACTTGGGTAGCCGAGAGCAGTCAACAACGCTGTAGCGCGAAGTATGAAGGAGAAAAAAATGTTTGGAGATTTAGGGAAAGCCGCAAAATACCTCGGCCAAGCGGCAAAAATGATGGTCGGCGTTCCCGACTACGACAACTACGTCGCCCATATGCAGCGGACTCACCCCGATCAAACTCCGATGACTTACGAGGAGTTTTTTAAAGAGCGCCAAGATGCACGTTATGGCGGAAAAGGTGGGTTTAAGTGCTGTTAGGCCAGAAAAAGATGCAAAAAAAGCCGTGGCACTCGACCACGGCTTTTTATTTTTAACGATTCCGTATAGGATACGCCGTTATTTTACGCGTGAAACGTATTCGCCTGAGCGAGTATCAACACGGATAACTTCACCGATCTGAACAAACAGAGGAACCTTAACAACTGCGCCAGTGCTCAGTGTTGCAGGTTTTCCACCTGTACCTGCGGTATCACCTTTCAGGCCTGGGTCAGTATCGGTAATTTCTAACTCAACAAAGTTAGGTGGCGTTACCGCGATAGGACGACCGTCCCACAGTGTTAAAATACATTCTGCTTGGTCAACTAACCATTTTGCGTTGTCGCCAACGGTTTTTTCATCCGCGGCTAACTGCTCGAAAGTTTCGTTGTTCATGAAATGCCAGAACTCACCGTCGTTGTACAGGTAAGTTAAGTTCATATCCATGACATCTGCACCTTCAACAGAATCAGTAGATTTAAAGGTTTTTTCCAACAGTTTGTTAGAAATCAGTTTACGGATACGCACACGTGCGAACGCTTGACCTTTACCTGGTTTTACGAATTCGCTTTCTAAAACGACACAAGGCTCGCCATCTAACATGATTTTAAGACCTGAGCGGAATTCATTGGTACTATAAGTAGCCATGGTGATCCTCTAATTTATAAACTAAAAATGGCATAGCCAAAAAATGGTCGATATTGTAACTCAAAATACCTCATCCAGAGAAGTCTGGATACAACAACTTGCTGAAGCAATCACTAATCCTGATGAATTGCTGCAAATACTGAACTTGGAAAATCATCTTGCTTCGCAAGAAGGCCGTGAGGCACGTCAATTATTTCCGTTGCGTGTCCCAATGCCATTTATCTCACGAATGAAAAAAGGCGATCCACTAGACCCGCTGTTATTGCAGGTATTAACCGCAAAAGCCGAGTTTGATGTCCATCCTGGTTTTTCTACCGACCCGCTGGAAGAGCAGGATAATGAGATCCCAAGTTTACTGCATAAATACCACAACCGCGCATTACTGCTCGTTAAAGGTGGCTGTGCAGTGAACTGTCGCTACTGTTTTCGCCGGCATTTTCCTTATGAAGATAACAAAGGAAATAAAAATAACTGGTTGATGGCTGTGGATTATATAAAAAACCACAACGAACTCAATGAAATCATCTTCTCTGGAGGTGATCCATTAATGGCAAAAGACCATGAACTCGATTGGTTGATAAGCCAATTGGAAGAAATTCCCCATATCACCCGTTTGAGAATTCATACACGTTTGCCTGTTGTGATCCCTGAGC
Organism: Providencia sp. SP181; assembly: GCF_050446505.1. Classification (NCBI taxonomy): domain Bacteria; kingdom Pseudomonadati; phylum Pseudomonadota; class Gammaproteobacteria; order Enterobacterales; family Morganellaceae; genus Providencia; species Providencia sp. SP181. Next base: position 335,725 of record NZ_JBBPXM010000003.1, on the reverse strand, counting down.
GTATCACAGATACCTTGTGCGAAAGACTAGCACGCTCGCGCTTACAAGTGGTTATGGTGACGCATATCAACCACGCTAATGAGATAGACAAAGCATTAGCGAACTCAATGCAAAAGCTCAAAAAAGCAGGTGTAACATTATTAAATCAAAGTGTTTTACTGCGACAAGTCAATGATAACGTAACGGCACTGATGAATTTGAGTAATGCCTTATTTGATGTTGGGATCTTACCTTACTACCTACACGTATTGGATAAAGTGCAAGGTGCGGCCCACTTTCTCGTCAGCGATATTGAAGCTCGGCAATTGATACAACAATTATTGAGCAAAGTATCTGGGTATCTCGTGCCTAAACTTGCACGGGAAATTGGAGGAGAGCCAAGCAAAACACTGCTCGATCTCAATTTAAGGCAGAGCTAATCAGCAAAACGCCCAAATAATCGGTATTTGGGCGTCGCTAATTCAATTTAGGGGCACTTGTACACTTGGCCAACCATTTTGCTATCTAGTGGGATAAAGCTAGATAACACAGTTTCACTTGGGCTAGTTGCACCAAAGATCACATTTCCGCCCATTTCAGCCGCTTTATTGCGCAAATCATTCGCTGCGCTACGCATTGAGCTGGATTCATTATTTACACCACTCAACCAGTTGCTTTGTGTCCCTGCAACCTGACCGAGAAGTTGGCAATCACTTCCAGGTTGATTCTCAACAAAACGAACTTGTGAGCCTGCCGCAGTCAAGTTAGTTGACGTTGAACAACCCGCTAATAGCAGTAATGCAGCAGCACCAAGCAAGACTTTAATTCGCATGTTTTCCCTCATTTTTCATTGTGTTTTTGCAGCTGGTTTGAAAAATTATTAGCCCTAATACGGTATATCATAAATCGCTAGGAAGTGCTCCGCATACTGCGTCACAATTGCCACACATCACCAGCCGAATAGAGTCTACCACAAATTAATCAAGAAACTGCCCTATTCTTTGCTAATTCAAACCACTTACCTTACGTTAAATATAACCCGCTAAGCAATGTCGACGCAAAAATAAATCGTGTTTCGCATCAATTGTACATTGATTGGGGATATTAATTATTATCTATAATTAATGGTTCGATATAATTAAAAACCAAAAAAAAACCAGCGCGGCGAGATAACTCCACCGTGCTGGTCTTATTCAGGCTAAGTCACAAATATTCGTGACTAGTGCATGATGTATGCCAAATGGCTTACATCATGCCGCCCATTCCACCCATGCCGCCCATACCAGCGCCACCTAAGTCAGGTGCATCAGATTTTGGCAGGTCAGTGATCATCGCTTCAGTGGTGATCATCAGGCCAGCAATAGAGGCTGCAAATTGCAGAGCAGAACGCGTGACTTTAGTTGGGTCCAAGATACCCATGTCGATCATATCGCCATAAGTGTCAGTTGCTGCGTTGTAACCCTCGTTACCTTTCGCTGCTTTCACGTTGTTAACAACCACAGACGCTTCTTCACCTGCGTTGGTGACGATTTGACGCATTGGCGCTTCCATCGCACGCAGAGCAACACGAATACCAACGTTTTGTTCTTCGTTGTCGCCTCTCAGTGCATCAAGTTTAGCTGCAACGCGAACTAGTGCAGTACCACCACCAGCAACAACGCCTTCTTCAACAGCAGCACGAGTTGCATGCAGAGCATCATCAACGCGAGCACGTTTTTCTTTCATTTCAACTTCAGTTGCTGCACCAACTTTAATTACCGCAACACCGCCAGCTAATTTAGCAACGCGCTCTTGCAGTTTTTCACGGTCGTAATCTGAAGAAGATTCTTCGATTTGTTGACGGATTTGAGCAACACGGCCTGCGATCGCGTCTTCTTCACCGATACCATCAATGATAGTGGTGGTGTCTTTGTTGATCACGATACGTTTAGCTTGACCTAAGTCTTCTAATGTTGCTTTTTCTAACTCCATACCGATCTCTTCAGAGATAACAGTACCGTTAGTCAGAGTTGCGATATCTTGCAGCATTGCTTTACGACGGTCGCCGAAGCCTGGAGCTTTAACCGCTGCCACTTTAACGATACCACGCATGGTGTTAACCACTAAGGTAGCCAGCGCTTCACCTTCAACATCTTCAGCGATGATCAGCAGTGGCTTGCTTGCTTTCGCAACGCCTTCTAATACTGGCAGTAATTCACGGATGTTAGAGACTTTTTTGTCAACTAACAGGATGAATGGGTTTTCTAACTCAACTGCACCAGTTTCTGGTTTGTTGATGAAGTAAGGAGACAGGTAACCGCGGTCAAACTGCATACCTTCAACCACATCCAACTCATCTTCCAGACCTGTACCTTCTTCAACGGTGATAACGCCTTCTTTGCCGACTTTATCCATTGCTTCTGCGATTAAACGACCAACGGTTTCGTCAGAGTTTGCAGAAATAGTACCCACCTGTGCAATCGCTTTGGTATCTGAACATGGAACAGACAGTGCTTTCAGCTCTTCAACCGCAGCAACAACTGCTTTATCAATACCACGTTTCAGGTCCATTGGGTTCATACCCGCAGCAACCGCTTTTAAACCTTCAGTGATGATAGCTTGTGCTAACACTGTTGCTGTTGTTGTACCGTCACCCGCAGCATCATTTGCTTTAGAGGCAACTTCTTTGACCATCTGAGCACCCATGTTTTCGAATCTATCTTCTAATTCGATTTCACGTGCAACAGAAACACCGTCTTTAGTGATAACAGGTGAGCCAAATGATTTGTCTAAAACAACATTACGGCCTTTAGGACCTAAGGTTACTTTAACTGCGTCTGCCAGAACATTCACACCACGAAGCATTTTCGTACGTGCATCACTACCAAATTTAACGTCTTTAGCTGCCATTATCTCTTTCCTTCAAATTCTTTTCGTTCGTTGAGAAGTTTTAAGTGAAAATTACGCTTCAACAATTGCCAGGATGTCACTTTCAGACATGATCAGGACTTCTTCATTGTCGATTTTTTCAGCTTTCACGCCATAACCGTCGTTAAAAATAACGATATCGCCAACTTTCACATCCAGCGCTTTAATTTCGCCATTTTCGAGGATGCGGCCTTGGCCTACTGCCAGAACTTCACCACGCGTTGATTTGCCTGCCGCAGTACCGGTCAGAACAATGCCACCCGCAGATTTAGATTCTACTTCTTTACGTTTAACGATAACACGGTCATGCAATGGACGAATTTTCATTAATAGTTCTCCTATAAATAAAGTCCACACTAGGTAAAAGGACGATACCAGCATGTCTTAAATAAACTAGTACCATGTTTGAGCAGATTGGGGCTAGACAGAGGGACTTCAAGGGGGGAGATAAAAAATTTTTCATTTTTATCTCCCCACAAATACGAAGGATTTACGGTTTCGGACGGTCGTCTTTATCTGATGAGTCTGATTTATCAGTGTTATCAATGGTAAAAGACGGGTCGTCTTGTTTACGTTGGAATTCGCCATCAAACGTATTACCGTTTTGATATCCGCCATTTCTTGACTGATTAAAACCCGCGCCAGGTTGATAGAAACGAATATGCGGGATTAATCGCATTACAATAAGTTTTTGTACTGGTGGAAGTAATAACAATAAACCAATAAAGTCAGTGAAAAACCCTGGCACGATGAGTAAAAAGCCCGCTAAAACGAGCGCAACGCTTTTAATCATCTCTGCCGCTGGGCTTTCACCAGACGCTAATTTTTGTTGGATTTGTAGGACATTTTTCATGCCTTGGTTTTTCACCAAGGAGACCCCCAAACAGGAAGTTAAGACCACTAAAATTAGCGTCATTAGAACTCCCACTTCGGAAGCAACTCTCACGAAAATAACCGATTCAATGTAAATGAGAATACATATCAGAATTAGTGGTAACCAGCGCACAAGTTCTCCTTTATTTCAATAAGCTATCAACTATTTTACGCCCCTCGGAAAACCTTTGTGAACTGCATCTAAGAGACAACTATCAATGTTCGCTTTTTTCTTTAGTATAGCCATAATAATTGGGGCAAAGATAACGTTTTTCAACTCATAGAGTTTTTTGATTAACCAGACTTATCTGTGATGAATATCACACAACGTAAAATCTGTTGCATAAATCAAACTATATAGTGATCTAGGTTCAAGGCATTGTTTCATTAAAGGCATATTATCTACCCATAAATCAGTAGATCATAATGCTGATAACGTAGTAGAAGGTGTTAATCGCTTGTAAAGTTTTATTTTGCGATATTAATCACCTGTTAAGTTTTGTTTTTACGATATATGGATTTTTAAAAAGCGCATAAACGGACAGTAACTGTAATCTAATTAAGAAGGTTCTCATGTCAAACAATACTCGTATCGAAGAAGACCTGTTAGGTAAAAAAGAAGTTCCAGCCGATGCCTATTATGGTGTTCATACTCTGCGTGCGATTGAAAACTTTTATATCAGCGACCGCACTATTAACGATGTCCCAGAATTTATTCGCGGCATGGTTATGGTTAAAAAAGCGGCGGCTTTAGCCAACAAAGAACAACACACAATTCCACGTAATATCGCGGAAACCATCATCAAAGCATGTGATGTTGTTTTAAATGAAGGCAAATGCATGGACCAGTTCCCTGTTGACGTATTCCAAGGTGGTGCGGGCACATCACTGAATATGAATACCAACGAGGTTCTTGCAAATATCGGTCTTGAACTGATGGGGCATAAAAAAGGGGAATATGAATTCCTAAACCCTAATGACCACCTGAACAAAAGCCAATCCACTAACGATGCTTACCCTACTGGGTTCCGTATCGCAGTGTATAACTCTGTACTGAAGTTAATTGAATCTGTTGAATACCTGAAAAAAGGCTTTGAAGCTAAAGCTGAAGAATACAAAGACATTCTGAAAATGGGTCGTACCCAGTTACAGGATGCCGTTCCAATGACCGTCGGCCAAGAATTCCATGCTTTCGCTACCCTTCTGAAAGAAGAAGAGAAAAATCTGAAACGTAGCATCGAATTACTGCTCGAAGTTAACTTAGGTGCAACGGCTATCGGTACAGGCCTGAATACCGCACCTGGTTATTCAGAACTGGCAGTGAAAAAATTAGCTGAAGTGACTGGTTTACCATGCGTTCCTGCTGAAGACTTAATCGAAGCAACTTCTGACTGTGGTGCTTACATCACTGTTCACGCAGGCTTAAAACGTCTGGCAATGAAACTGTCTAAAATCTGTAACGACTTACGCCTGCTATCTTCCGGCCCTCGTGCAGGTCTTAAAGAAATCAACTTACCTGAGTTACAAGCAGGTTCTTCTATCATGCCAGCAAAAGTTAACCCAGTGATTCCAGAAGTGGTTAACCAAGCGTGTTTCAAAGTTATTGGTAACGATATCTGCGTAACAATGGCAGCTGAAGCAGGCCAATTACAGTTAAACGTAATGGAACCAGCTATCGGTCAAGCAATGTTCGAGTCTATTTCTCTGATGAGCAATGCATGTCGCAATCTGCAAGAGAAATGCATTAGCGGTATTACTGTGAACAAAGAAATCTGCGAAGCGTTTGTCTTTAAGTCAATCGGTATCGTGACCTACTTGAACCCATTCATTGGCCACCATAACGGTGATATCGTAGGTAAAATCTGTGCAGAAACAGGTAAGAGCGTCCGTGAAGTTGTGCTTGAACGCGGTTTACTAACTGAAGCAGAGCTGGATGATATTTTCTCTGTTGAGAACTTAAAACACCCAGCTTACAAAGCAAAACGTTTTGATGACTAAAAGTTTATGTTTATCATAAATAATACTTAAAAAAATAAAGGCACGCCTCTCATCGGAAAGCGTGCCTTTTTTGATTCATGCACACACAAAAAATTAACATAACAGTTTCATAATTTTAATTTTCATTTTGTCGAGGAGTAAACACTATGTTAGCCGTAGAATTTGTCATTGTTCTGCTGGCCATTTTTTTGGGGGCCCGTCTTGGTGGGATAGGTATCGGCTTTGCCGGTGGCCTTGGTGTACTGGTACTCGCTGCAATTGGCGTGAAACCAGGTACCATTCCATTTGACGTTATCTCCATCATCATGGCTGTTATCGCCGCTATCTCTGCGATGCAAATTGCAGGCGGTTTAGATTATTTAGTTGCTCAAACAGAAAAATTACTGCGCCGCAATCCTAAATACATCACTATTCTTGCCCCAGTTGTCACTTACTTTCTGACGCTCTTTGCAGGTACAGGTAATATCTCTTTAGCCACACTACCTGTAATTGCAGAAGTCGCAAAAGAACAAGGCGTTAAACCTTGCCGTCCATTATCAACAGCGGTCGTTGCTGCTCAGATTGGTATTACTGCATCACCAATTTCTGCTGCGGTTGTCTATATGGCATCGGTCATGGAAAACCCTGCGATGATGGGTGCTGGTAATACAGTCAGCTACATCACTCTGCTGGGAATTTTACTGCCATCAACCTTCCTCGCGATTATGTTGATGTCATTTATTATCTCTTGGACGTTTAACTCTAAACTTTCTGATGACCCAATCTATCAAAAACGTTTAGCAGAAGGCTTAATTGAACTGCGTGGTAGCCAAGTCAAAGAAATCAAACCTGGTGCTAAATCTTCCGTTATGCTGTTCTTATTAGGTGTTATCGGTGTTGTCTGTTATGCCATCATCAATAGCCCAAGCTTAGGGATTGTCGAAACACCATTGATGAACACCACCAATGCGATTTTGATCATCATGCTGACTGTAGCAACGTTGATTACTATCCTTTGTCGCGTAAATACCGATGCTATCTTGAACTCCAGTACCTTTAAAGCAGGTATGAGTGCATGTATCTGTATCTTAGGTGTGGCTTGGTTAGGTGATACTTTCGTACAACACAACCTTGAGTGGATCAAAGCAACTGCGGGTGACTTAATCCACGAACATTCTTGGATGCTAGCGGTTATCTTCTTCTTCTGTTCTGCGCTTCTGTATTCACAAGCAGCAACAGCAAAAGCATTGATGCCAATGGCACTGGCTTTAGGTGTTAGCCCACTGACTGCAATTGCGTCATTCTCTGCGGTTTCTGGTCTGTTTATTCTGCCGACTTACCCGACACTGGTTGCTGCGGTACAAATGGATGATACAGGGACAACGCGCATTGGTCGCTTCGTCTTCAACCACCCATTCTTTATCCCTGGTACCATTGCTGTCGCATTAGCCGTCACTTTCGGCTTCCTGTTCGGTGGAATGATGCTCTAGCCCTATTCATCAATTGAACAGCCTAAAAAACCCGTGACATCATTCACGGGTTTTTTCTGTTCGAAAATATATTTATCATTGTCACTAAAGTGGCAATGATAAATATAAAATCTGTAAAGATCATTCATCAACATTATTTTCTGTCTCATATTATAAATTTAATAAAAGAGGTAAATATATAAACCATAGCTATCTTATATATATTCAATACACCAAAATAAGATATAAAAATCGAATAAAATAAACCAAATTTTTCCAATGAAACATTTATATTAATAACCTCAATATAAGTGTAACAAGCAATGAATATATTGATTAAATCTCAGTGTAATTCCGCTAAGTTCGTCAGAAAACAACAAAAACAATATAGCTAAAATAACGATATTTTTAAATGTATAATTTCAAAAAAAACAGATATTAACGTGATAAACCTTATATATAATCCTTTAAAATCAACAATGCATACTCTTTTATTGTGTATTATAAATAGGCGCTATCTATTAATACCCAAAAATCCATCCGCCATAAATATTGGTAATGCTAAACTCATCCTTGTCTAATAGGTATTAGAAAACCATTCAGGTTCTCTTTTAAACCCGTTAAACGAGCGCTAAATTATAGAATAAGTCCATTACTTAAAATAATTTATCTCATCAGCATTAATTTATTTGGAGGAGGAATGTTAAGTACTCAACGAAATGATAATACCGATATTTCCATTTATATTGGAACCTATCTAAAACACCGAAGAAAAGCGGTTGGTTTAACAGGTGCGCAATTAGCATCACGATTAAGCATTAGCCAGCAACAAATTTCTCGTTACGAAAGGGGTAAAAATGCCATCACCATACAAGGTCTGTTAGATATCTTACAAGCCCTTGAGTTAAGAAAGCATGATGTCGATGATTTTATGAAGAAAATTTTTCAGTTTTATTATATCGATGTTGCGCTAGAGGCAAATTTGATTAATTAACGTTCCAGTCTAAATTTGATATTCACTGTCAATTTAGATTCAGGGGGGATATTTCCCCCTCCTGTTCCTCCCGCCTTTCTACAAAAAATGCCCCGTTTATTCATTTATGTAGCTCCGCCAGCTCCATTGCTATTGAGCAAAGCGCTATAATTCAATATTGATCATTGCTATGATGAAAAAAACAGACACGATGCCGATGGAGTTCATAATGCCTATCCAGCGCGAAACAATTTTAAGCCATGCATTAAACCAGTTAGAAATTCAGGGGTTATCCGCATCAACAGAAAATTTACTCAGTGAAATTGAATCTGATTTTTCGACTATTCGCCAATTTTGGCCTGATAATGAAGCCCTTATTTATGATTGCTTGCGCTTTCATGGACAACAAATTGAAGTATGGCAGCGCCAAACGCTCCTAGAGGAAACGCTAAGCCCACAGCAGAAATTAATGGCCCGTTACCAACAATTGTCCGAGAAAGTGAGTGAGGGGCGTTTTCCAGGCTGTTTATTTATCTCTGCTTGTAATTATTACCCCGATTCAGAGCACCCGATTCACCAGCTCAGTCGCCTACAAAAAGACAATTCCTTTAATTTTACCAAAAATTTATTGGATGAACTTGATATCGAAGACTCTGAGCTTGTTGCAAACCAAATGGAACTGGTTCTCGAAGGGTGCTTAAACCGTTTATTAGTCCAACGTGACATTCAAGATGTTGAAACAGCGCAGCACCTTTCTGAAGATATTTTGACGATCGCATTATGCCGTAAAAAAGGGGCGCTAAGCTAAAAAAGCCACATTAGCACGTTAAACAATCACCTTTTGCTGAAAAAGAAAACACTCAGTAAAAAAAAACGTTTTTTTATTAAAAACTCATTGACGCAAACAGCTGAATACGGTTTAATGCGCCCCGTTGCCCGGATAGCTCAGTCGGTAGAGCAGGGGATTGAAAATCCCCGTGTCCTTGGTTCGATTCCGAGTCCGGGCACCACTATTTAAAGAACCCGCCCAAAAGGCGGGTTTTTGCTTTTGTATTTTCAAACACTCATACTTAGCTAACTAGGCTAAAGACACGGAATGGCCTTTACTCTCATCTAAACACCTATTTCTCTATACTCTCTGTTTGCAAGCTATGAGTAATAAGCCTATATACAGAATATAGATATAAAAATAACCATAAACCAAAGTTAATTGGCTTAACTTATACTAAATAATTAGGAGGGAACTAGAAAAAGCCAAACGCTAAGGTTTATAACTAGATTATTATTCTCACCCTTTTCTCATTTCATCCATTAAATGGCGCCCACTCACTCTTATTGCGTGTATTTACTGGCTTGTTGTCTCATTTAAAAACCTAAAAATAAGTTTTTATATTAATAGTTATTCAAATAAACCACTAAAAAACTATAATATCATTTTTTATTCCCATCTATTGAGCTAAAAAAATAATCAAATACAATATTAAACAATAAATAATAATAATTTGTAATGAGAATGTAGCCAAGCCTTAATGCAATAAGTCAACTAAACCTTACCAAGCAATTCACAATCAATACTTAACATACTGTTGAGTAACAAAAATAGTTCTCTGAAATAAAAAGAAAATAACTATAATGCTTAAAATAAGTCTCTACATATGAACCTGAAATAAATGACTTAACATTATTTTTAATTAAGGAATACCTTATATTCTAAAATCTTATTTTTGTCATAATTTACTCTTCAAGATAAAAATAGTTTTATGAATCAATGATACTAGGGTCAAGTTTCCACATGAAAAAGAAAAAAGATACAACTTATTATATCAGCCAGCTAGTTGGTAAATGCTTACAAGAATACCGACAAGAGTTAGGTATTAGCGGTGAGAGCATTGCGAAAGAGCTAGGTATTAGCCAACAGCAATTATCTCGTTATGAACGAGGTGAGAATGCATTAACCGTAGATGTATTATTTAAATTTATTCTTATACTCGGTATTAACTTTCCAGATTTTTACCATAGGCTATTCTATATCGTTAGCCATCATCCTAAACTTTCACACCATATCACTAATTTAAATGGTTTTGGTTGGGAATTAGATGATTTGAAAGACTATTACAATTCAGCAATTGTCTAACCTTTGGCATAAAGAAATATTGTTTAATTTGTTTATTTTATATTATTATGAAAATTATGGAGTTTGCCTATAATCGATGAGAACAGCACTATGCCTACCCCTTCTCCGACTGCATTTTCAAGGATAACTCGCACATCAGGACGCACAAACAGCATACTCACTGTTACTTTTCCTTTGTTGTTTATTCTAATAGCAACATTATTTTGGAGCGCAGAACGAATTGTCCAACAAGAAACTAGGCGGTTAGAGGTCGATTTTAGGTCACTAATAGGCTATATCAATGAGCAAGAGAAATTTTTAAGATCGTTAAATAAGCAAAACCAAGATCTATCAGAGCTAGTTGAAAGCCGAACCTATGCAATACAAGAGCAATCACTACCAACCAAGCTATCATTACATTTACTTGAAGGTAAAGAGTCTTTAGTCGCAATGCCATTCACGCTGGCCTGTGATAGAAGTTTAGAATGCTCCCGAGTACCCAGTATATTATTTTCTTTAGGCGCTTACTTAGCTGATTATTATTCCACGTTTTGGGGTGGGTCCTATTTCCCTGCCGCCGCTGTATTTTTTGTCAATGAGCACGACCAAATTAGTATCAGTGTGCCTTCTGTTGGCACTGTATTAGGAAATGAATCGATATCTCCAAACTTATATTATTCCGTTATTGATAACGTCAGGAAAAATTTACCTGCTATCCACGCTCAGTTTTCAGAATCACAACCGACTGATTTAAAACAAATTATTTGGTTACGTCCAGTACCTTTTGATAATATTCTTATCGGGATTATTCCCGCAGGTTTTGATGAGCATTTATGGCAGAATGCTCACATTTCCCCTAAAAATATTTATGCGGTCAGTATGTTAAGCCAAGCTAGGTTAAGTGTGCTGGAACGAATGTTAAACCCCACACTCACACATCAATTTTGGCTAATTCATACGAAATATGGTCAGTTACTTGGAACAACCCAAGCGCCTGAGGAAGAAGCATTAGAAGGTATTTTTTATACCAAAGATGGCCTGGTTCTTAAGCTTTCATCTAAAACTGATGAATGGACTGGATATTATAGAATTAGTTATGCTGCTTTTTTTGAAGACAACCTGTGGTTTCCTATCAGTTTAGTTATCGCTCTTTTCTTTAGTTTATTTTGTGGATGGGGATATCACCGCTGGTACCAGCGAAAAATATTACAACCTGCGATAGACTCCCAGCAAGCCATCTTAGAAAATGAAGCATTCAACCAAACGCTTATCGCAACAACCCCTATCGGCCTATGTGTAATAGATAAAGAAACCCAGCAGTTACGCTTCGCGAATGAGTTAGCTCGTTACTGGCTAAAAATAACCAATATATCTACTCCCCACGACTCAAATGAATATAATGAATTACTCGTCAAGGTTCTTTCTGACACAGAACACGTTAAAACGACTTTAAAATCAGGGGAGCATGTCCTCTATGTTGTGAGTACAGCAACTTATTACCAACAGCGCCCTGTTATTTTATGCGCATTTACTGATATCACCATCCAAGCAGAAACTGAAAAACAACTTGATGATGCGAAGCGGCTTGCAGAAGAAGCCAACCGAGCTAAATCGACATTTTTAGCAACAATGAGCCATGAAATAAGAACTCCACTTTATGGCCTAATCGGTACGTTAGAATTACTCGCAAACACCTCTCTTTCACCTCAACAAGCTCATTTTATTGAGAGAATATCAACAACGTCCCAACTACTTATGCAATTAATTGGCGATATTTTAGATATTAGCAAAATAGAAGCTAACCAAATTCAAATCCATAATCATCCATTTGATTTATTAGAATTAGTACAACAAACCGTTCAACTATATCAAGGTATTGCTCAGCAAAAAGGGTTACTCCTATTTGCTGTTATTGACCCAAGCGTACAAGCAAATAGAATTGGTGACTCTGCTCGACTGCAACAAATTTTAGGTAATTTACTCAGTAATGCAATTAAATTTACCCACAGGGGCACGGTTACTATTGAACTCAAAAGAAGTAATAATAATAATATATTAATACGTGTCAGTGATACCGGTGTTGGAATTAGCCCTGAACAACAAATAAAATTATTTGAGCCATTTTATCAAGCTCATTCAGAAATTCATGCCTATGGCGGTACTGGTTTAGGCCTATTTATTTGCTCTGAGCTCATTAAATTGATGGATGGGCAGATAAGCCTACAGAGTGAAGTTGGGGTTGGTAGCTCGTTTCTCGTGACACTACCTTTAGCACTCGATATACAGCAACCACATTGGCTACCACTAAAAAATACCAATATTTGGTTACAAACCCCAAACCCATTATTGACTGAAAATATAACGCAATGGCTAAAACGTTGGGGGGCTAATGTTTATTTCACAGAAAATAGCCTCCCCATAGATACCTCATCCGTTATTGCTGTCAGCATCTTAATTCCATCGTTTCCTCTGCCAACTCATTGGGATGGACAACAATGGGTAAGTCCTGAGATGAATTTCCGACTATCTGAATTAAATCAGCAGCTATTCTTACTACAAAATAATAAAGAACAGAGATCCCTTATTTGTCCAACATCTCGTATACAAACTCACATGCATAAATACCCGCTTCGCGTTTTAATTGCTGAAGATAACCCCATTAACCAAGTTGTTCTACAAGAGCAGCTTGAATTACTCGGTTGTAAGGTATTTATTGCCAATGATGGTGAAGAAGCGTTGGTGATTTGGGATAACGAAATTGTCGATATCATCCTTACAGACGTTAATATGCCTTATCGTAATGGTTATGAACTTGCACAGCAGCTGCGCAGTGAAGGCGAAACATGTCCGATTATTGGTGTTACTGCAAACGGATTAAAAGAAGAAGAAGAGCGATGCCTAGAATCTGGAATGGATTCATGGCTTGTAAAACCTATAGAGCTAGAAACCTTAATTCAATTATTCAACCGTTTATTCCCGATTTACTCCTCATCAACTTTAGAAATGGCTCCCCTAGAAATGATTAACCCGCTAAATGGAGAAGATAGAGAAAAAATTATTCATCATTTTATTACCGATATTACTCAATTTTGCCAAGCTGTTGAAGATAACAATATTGATGAAATAAAACAGTTATCCCATCGTATCCGTGGCGCATTAATTAGTGTGGAACAACGTGAATTAGCTAATGAGCTTCGTGAGTTTGAGGCAACATTAGACACACAGGCATCAACACACATTGATATTCAGGTTAACCAGAATATCTGCAATCAATTAGCTAATTGGATAAAAAAAATCAGTCAAATAAATGATGTGTAAGGCAATAACTGATTAACGCTTGATTATTATCAACACCCAATTTACGCATTGCGGCATTTTTCTGTAAGCTGATAGTTTTATCACTGCGGTTTAATTGCTTTGCAATATCAACAATAGGCTTTCCTTGAACAAAAAGGCGCAATACCTCAAGTTCACGAGGTGATAATGTCTTTACCCTATCATTTAATGTTACCGCATTACGGCTTTTTAATGTCGTTGTCATATCTGCAACAGGAACTCGATATTGGCGGCCTTGCCCCGCTAATGTGATAGCCTTCATCAGGTCGCTTAATGGCGCCTCTTTTGACACCACCGCGCTCACCCCTGAATCATATAACATTTGTATAATCATGGGGTTAGAAACCATCGTTAATACAATCACGGCAATATTTGGGTATTGACGACGTAAAAATTGAATATAATTCTGGCCATCGCTAGACTGGGTATTATTAGGCATCATATAATCAGTTACGATCACATCAACCTCATTTTTTTTCAAAAAAGAAAATAGTTCAGCATCCTGAGTGTAGGCACCTAAAATTTCTAAATTCATTGATTGAGAAAGTGTATCTTTCAAACCTGAAAGCACAATGGGATGATCATCAACTAATACTAATTTGAGTTTTTTCATTTAATAATACTCAGCATCAGAATATGTATATTCAATATAACACCATAGAAAAAATGTCAATTAACACTCTTAATATGAAACAACAACTCGAACTGTTTTAGAAAACGGACCTGAAGCGATGGTGCTGCCTGCAATCTTGCTTAATGTCGCAGTAAAAGGGACACTAATCGGTGATTGTGGCATGATTTCACCAATACTGTAACTTTCATTATAGTTAATATCAGTTGAATTACGGGTTAATAGCGTTTGTAATCCATTACCCATATCAAGATATTTTCCGCCTAGCACCGTATTATTATTTGGTTCAAAACGAACTGATATATTCAGCCCTGTTTCGCAGTCTTGTGGCACTGACATGCCTAAATTAAAAGTTCGACTAACTACCTCTCCCGCATTCATTTGTTTTGGTGAAATAGTGCCAAAATTTACGCTTCCCCCATTAGAAGCCATGATATTCACCGCAGGTGTAGGGCAAAGTAGGGTTAAATCCCCTTTAATTCGCACATAAGTTGGTCCGCCTAAATCCTTACCTAAGTAATCCACATGAGTTCCTAATAAAAATAACCCAGTATCAAAAGGTTTAAGAGCATTAGCCCCCTTGTAAACATAGAAGTTATACATGAAAGCAATATTACGTGTAGTTCCTGTCTCTGGTTGACTCCAATACCCTAAATAAATATTTGGAACAGTTGGGTTGGTTATCGTTACTGGATTAGGAGATGAAATTACATTTTGTTGTGTCACACTGACACCACTATTAATCAACAATGTTTTAATTGCATTCGGCATTGTATTTTTAAAGTAAACTGCATTAGCTGTACTTGATGAGCCAGTAAACTCACATCTCACTGATACATATGAGCTCATTGCTGATGTCAATAAAGTACCATTTGGAATTGAAGTACTATTATTTGTAATATCAAAGGTTAATTCTTGTTCTATAGATGTAGCTCCAGAACTCGGTACACAATTATTAACCGCAGCTACTGACTGAAAACTTAGCAAAAATAAAAATAATATAGTGAATGTATTTATTTTTTTCAAAATTAACATAATTTACCTCTTATCCTTTTCATTTGACAAGGAACAAGTGGTATTACATGTATATTTCAATAAGTTTGGTGTTCCATAATCATCAATATAAGTCACAATCATTTTTGGCGATTTCACTTGTTTATCTGATAGTAAATATGTTGCATTGCTATTTGGTTTCACGACAATTTCTTTAAAATCAGGAACTTTAGATTCATTATCATTAACATTAATCACAACAATGTGATAGGGCGTCGGATTAATTAGTTTTAATGACCCTCCCACTTTCTCCACTTTCAACTCTTTTTGCCAATCATTATTAGGGTATTTTTTCAATTCACTCGGGCGATAAAATAATTTAAAACGTGATTGAATGACAATTTCAACTGCATTTTCTAGCTTTGTTTTTGGTGGAATACCCAATACATTAAAATAAAATAATGACTCTTGGTTACTCGGTATTTTTACATCATTTTTTGACAAACTAATTCTAACCTGCTTTTTTTGATTCGCTTCAACACGTTGTAATAAAGGCAAAGCAATCAGTGGTTCTGAAATTTTTTCGCCATTTTCATTCTCGATCCATGATTGAACTAAATAAGGATCTTTTTTATCAATATTTTCAATCACAACGCTAACACCTTTACTTGCTTCATCATAAATAACGCGAGTACGGTCAACAGAAATTGATGCATGTGTGTATGTGCTAATTAAAATTAAAGCACTCATTATTAATTTAATTTTTTTCATAATTTTCTATTCTTTATTACAGGTTATGTTTTTACTGGTTAAATGACTTTGTTTACCTAGCATAATTCGACATGACTGGTCACCACTCCATTTAACTATTAATTGTTGGTCTGGCTGGAAGCCAGTTAAATAAACTTGCCCTTCCTCTGCAATCATTCCCAATACATTTTTATTATCAGAGCCATAAACTAAAGCACCAAATGGAGGCGTATTGCCATCAGGGAATTTAATGGTGACTAACGCTTTTTCACCCACTAATGTATTGAGCTTTGAATAACCAACCGCACCATCAGTTAAATTTGATTCAATCACGCTGTCATCAATGCTGACATTGTCTGGTACATTATTAAGATCAACATACTGGGTCGACCTATAATAGGTTGGAACATTACTAATTGCGGCTAAACCAAACCCATTCGTGACTGATTCATTTTTATTAATTGATACCCCTTTCGCTTTATCTGTATCAATAACCATACGAGCTTGGTTATCATAAACTCGTCGGTGTAAGACTGGGCCTTGGCTGGTAATGGTCAAAGAGCCATCTAGTGACCCACTTAATGTATGGTAGTCTTCGCCATAGGAACCCGTTAGTTGTGCAGTACCATATTGCGTATCACGATAAACGGATGCATTCATTGCCGCATTTTCAAAAAAGTCTTTACTTGATAAACCTAAACTAACGTTATTATCATTAATTTTAGAGTTGTAATTAATATTACTATTATATTTCTTATCAATATCATTATAAGAACTAAAGTATTGAATCCGTGAATTTCTTTCACCACCCAATGGGACGCTTAACGAAAGGTATGCTTGCTTAGAGCGTGTACCTTTTACGTAGCTACTTTCACCAATTGATAATGATAAAATCGCATTATTTATAAAACTTGTGTTTATGGTTTTATTAAACGATAAATTAAGAGTATTGTTATTTTTTGATTCTTTCCAATAACTTTCCCGTGAATAACTTAAACTTATATCTGCCTGTAAATCAGGGAGTTGTTGTGTAAAAGAAGTCGTAAATACATTTTTCTGCCGATAATGTGGCGTTAACGGTGTTTCTTTTAAGCTAATATAGTCATTCACTGACATAAAGCCTTCGTTAGAAAATTGGTACCCTGTTAAATCCAGTCGACTCGAATTTGAAAAACGTTTTGCATAATTAATACGGTAACTTTCACCAGTATGTAAAGCGATATCCTCTAGTTGGTTTCTCGACTGTGTAATATCAAAAGATACTGCACCAAAGCGTTCCATATTTACCCCAACACCTGCATTATAGGCATGGTATTCATCATTAGTGGTTGCGAAAACACCACCAAAAATAGACAAATTATTGAGGATCCCCCAAGAAGCTTCAGTTGATATAAAATCATCATTAATGTTTTTATATCCCATTGGCTCTAACCGACCTGCATTTAGTTTATATTGCACCATGCCTGGGCGTGTTAAAAATGGAATATTAGTCGAAGAAACTTGGTACTCACGTATAGAGCCGTCTTCCTCTGTAATTTTAACATCAAGAGCCCCCGATAAAGAGGAACTTAAGTTATCAATTGAAAAAGGCCCTGGTGCCACTTTCATTTGATTCAAGATACGTCCATTTTGCGAGATAGTAACCGTCGCATTACTTGTCGCGGTTCCAGTAACACTCGGTGCATACCCTCTTAGAGAAGTCGGTAACATGTTCTCATCAGTAAAGACACTAACACCGTTAAAACGTACAGAATCAAATACATTACTTACTGTATAATATTTACCCGCAAAAAATTTTGCGGATAAACTAGGTAAATCTGTAAATAAATAAGTTTGTACCCATTTAAAATTATCATTTTTATTATCATTAAAGTCTTTTTGGTATTGATAATTACTGCGGACACGCCAACGCCCTACATTCGCACCAACAGAACCGAATGAGCTAAAATTATTAATGTCTCGAGTATTCTTATATTTAATATAGTTTTCAACAAGGTTGTAATCCAAAACGAGCGCATTAACCCCAACTTCCCGCTGCATAGGCGGAACCCAATTTTCATCAGAGTACTGAAAATAAGCTTGAGGTATTGAAAGCATTAACTCTTGCTTTTCATCATCGAATCTAGCCTGAATGTTTTTATCCTGAGATGTAAGGTCATAACACTGACCATTTTCCCATGTAGGCACTTCTTTAATAAACTCTTCTTTTAACCCAATAACTTCTACTAAGTTTCTAGAAATACAAGGTTGTATATTTTCATCTTTTTTTAAAAAATTTATTTGATCAAAATAATTAATTCTTCGACCATTTACCGATACATTAGAAAAATAAGAACCTTCACTAATTTTATTTTTCTCAAATGCACTTAGATCTATATTAGTATTACCCAAAATAGATAATGCGTCTTCATTAAATTGAACAGAATCCGCATTAACATAGTAAGTGTAAAACAATAAACTAGATACTAAACTAGTCACTATGTTTTTATTAAAATTGTTCTTTTTCATTAGCCGCAATATTCTATAATGGATTTATTGAATTAACTCATATAACTGAAAATGCTGTGAAGCAATTGCTATACACAGCATAATCAGCAAATATAAGATTTATTATTTTTTTAATATTTTTATATTAATACTTATTGGTAATCTAAAACGTAAGCGACTGTAGATTTAACAGAACCGGCAGTAGCTGCACCTAATGCCTGCATACGAGCAGATAAATTAATAACATTTGTCCCTGCATTTAAGCTTTGCTCAACAGTATCATTTGTTTTTAAATTTGCTCCACTTGCATTTTGGAATAACACACCAACATTGGTAGCAGTACCAGTACTTGCCCATAAAGTGCCTGCTGCATCCATTTGGCCAGTGAATTTAACTGTTACTTTAGAATAATCAGTACCACTTGCAGT
Source organism: Providencia sp. SP181 (assembly GCF_050446505.1). Lineage (NCBI taxonomy): Bacteria > Pseudomonadati > Pseudomonadota > Gammaproteobacteria > Enterobacterales > Morganellaceae > Providencia > Providencia sp. SP181. Next base: position 316,809 of record NZ_JBBPXM010000003.1, on the reverse strand, counting down.
AGGGTCCAAAATACAATCCGTTAATTCTAATGTAAAATCAACATTTGGACCTTGTGAACCAGCTGTTTGTAATGATGCCGCTGGAACAGAACCTAATTGAACTTCTTTGTTAACAGAAGAAGGAGCAATAGTACAAGCACCAGTATTCACTGTACCATTAAATTCAATAGTACCACTTCCTACATCCGCAGCGAATGAAGTTGATGCAGCAGTGAATGTTAATGCGATAATTGAAGATGCTAATAGCGTCTTTTTCATTTTAAACCCTTATTTCATGATATTATTAATATATACTAAGGCAATACCTTAGTTGGTACACAGCCATACCAATAGTATTATTGATATAACTAGAATTCAGTTAACTTTATTCGTATCATTATTTTAATGACTTGAGATGTCCGATAACATGTGAAGTAATATAACCACTAACATGAACCGTAAATATAAGGAGATCCTTAAAACAAATACTAATCTTCATTTTTTTTATTTTTTGAATAAAAACCATGACTTAATAATGAATTATATTCAGAGATCCAATTTTTTGATTGCTCTAAATCTATATCTTCAAGGAAATAATGAACACTGACTTTAAGGAAGTCTGCAATCATAACTAATGAATCGATATCTATTCTATTAATACCTCGTTCATAGCGAGAAAACTGTTGTTGACTAACATTCAAAGCCATTGCCACTTCAGTTCCCGTTAGTCCATACTCCCTTCTAAGCTTCTTTATTCTGCTCCCTACTATTTTGGCAATAGGATATCTAGCTGCCATTTTTATTTCCTTTCTGAAAAATACAAAGTAGATACTGAATAACATAAGAATAACTAACTGCGAGCAATACTAATTAAATAAAATAAAAATAACAAACTCACATACGAGTAATAAATAAAACTAAACATTAATTTTATTTATTAAAATCTCTGATTTTTGACTATTAATATATGATCCACACTTAATATAAGTAAGGTTTATGAAACATTATCTAGCGAACTCGTCATTTTTCGGGTAAACGCCATCATCAAATATGGTTACTTATCTCACATATCATAAAAATACAGTTTTTTTATCTGATAAATCATCAATGCTAAATTTTATTTATTAACTAAATGTTAACATTTACGTTTTAATGAAATTTTATATCACCAAGTTTTGGTGAAACCTATGCTTATAAAATAAGATACCTTAAGACTATAAACTTTCTTAAGGTTTTATTGGGCTCTGAACTAAACATCTTAACTATTGTGATTATTCAGATTATTCATACCTCCATACTCTATATATTTCGTTATCATTTACATAATTTTTATTAGTTAATCACAGAGGGATAAAATGGAGCAAAAACAATATTCTGAGAAATGGCAGAAGCGCTTTAACTTTTTTGACACTCATGGAGCACCCGATACGCCAGAGTTTAAAGCCGCATTGAAAGCGGAGTCTTTCGGTGGACGCCTGCTCATTAGCATGAATTTCTTCGCCTTTTTCTTCGGTATTATTTATTTTTTGATTTTAGGATTATGGAAAAAAGGTTTAGTCCTACTGGGGATTTCTATTGGTTTAGGTCTGGTGCTCAATGTCATTGATTTTATGATTGGTGGTACGATTCCTAATGGAGCTTATACCGGCCTTTCCGTCGGGATTTCAGCTCTCTGGGCGATGATTGCTAATTATGCTTATTATATAAAAGAAACCAAGGGACTTGATGGGTGGAACCCGTTCGAAGGGATCCGCATGGTATAGGTAAAATATTACCTGATAATTTATCGAATAAAAAAGTGGTTATAAAAGTGCCCCCAATAGTTGGACAACCAATTATTGGGGGTCTTTTTATGCCATAAAAGTTAAATAGTCATTAACTTCCTGGGGTAAAATAAATTGGTGAACCAGGTCCGACTGGGATACCTAATACAAATACCCAGACAATAAAGAACAATGACCAGCCTATCAGGAAGATAATCGAATATGGCAACATCATTGAAACCAATGTACCAATCCCCGCATCTTTCTTATATTTCACCACAATCGCCATAATCAGACCAAAGTAGCTCATCATCGGCGTAATAATATTGGTGACAGAATCCCCAATACGATATGCAGCTTGAATGGTTTCCGGTGCATAACCCGCTAACATCAACATTGGAACAAAAATTGGTGCGGTTACTGCCCATTGAGCTGATGCTGAGCCGATCATTAAATTAATAAATGCACAGATAAGAATAAAGCCAATAAACAGTACACCACCATGAAGATCAATACTATTTAAGAAATTGGCACCTTTAACTGCGATAACTTGCCCAATATTGGTCCAGCCAAAGAAGGCAACAAATTGTGCAGCAAAGAAAATAATGACGAGGTATAAACCTAGCGTACTCATCGCGCCCGCCATTGCATCAACAATATCTTTATCCGAACGCATAGTTTTTGCTATATAGCCATACACAATACCGGGAACAGCAAAGAAAACAAAAATAAAGACCACAATACCTTTTAAGAACGGTGAGTTACTGACTAAGCCAGTGTCTTGGTTACGTAATATTCCATTTTCTGGTACTACCATTAACGCTAAAAGTGCAGCCAATCCCCAAAAAGTCACAGATGCCCAAAATAAGGCTTTTTTCTCTAACGGGGTGACGTTTGCAGATGCATAAAGGCTATTTTCATCCTCATCAACAGCACCACCCGTGTATGGGCCTAATTGTGGCTCAACAATTTTTTCAGTAATTAAATAACCTAAAATAGTAATTAAAAACGTACTCGCAAACATAAAATACCAGTTTGCTTCTGCGCCCACGATATAAGTTGGGTCAATGATTTGTGCTGCTTGTTGAGTGATACCCGACAATAATGGGTCAACCGTACCTAATAATAAGTTTGCTGAATAACCACCGGAAACCCCAGCAAATGCGGCCGCAAGGCCTGCTAAAGGGTGGCGACCTAATGAATGAAAAATGATAGCTGCGAGCGGAATAAGTACCACATAACCTAACTCTGCCGCGGTATTTGACATGATCCCAGCAAACACGATCGCCATTGTGGTTAATTTTCGTGGGGCTTTGGTGACAACCAAACGCATGGCAGCGGAAAGTAAACCTGCTCGTTCAGCAATCCCTACCCCTAATAATGCAACTAGTACCGTTCCTAACGGTGCAAAGCCTGTAAAATTGGTGACGACATTCGCAATAATTTTTCGGATCCCTTCGGCATCCAATAAACTCACAATATGAATAATACCATCTTCTGCGCGCCCTTTTGCACCTTCTGGACGAGGGTCCGGCACACTTACACCGAAGTACTGACCAATTGCTGAGGAAACTAATAAAATCGCAATTAAAATAATAAATAAAATAACAGGATGTGGTAGAGCATTGCCTAGCCACTCAACCGTTCGTAAAAAACGGCTTCCCTCTTGCTTTTTTTGTTCCATATTTTCTCCTTATAAACAAGAAAAACGGACATTACACAATGTTTTTGCTTTTTGCTATTTACAAATAGATAATTCTAAATCAACAAAATTCATACAAATCAGACATAAAATTCAACATGATTAGGACTAACTCATTTTTATTAGCTATTAATATTATTAATTTAGCCAAAGAGGATAATTACAACCAAAATAATCTTGGTAAATTAATTTCAATAAGTGTGGTCAACATAACAATTTTCATATTATCTATGGCTTTTTTTCGTCATTTATCACTAATTAAATATCATTTTTTAGCAGTTTTATTTTATATAAATCGTAAAACCCTTATTTATCAACACTCGATAAAACCTTGCCTATAATTCGGAATAACAATCCTAATAAAGAATAATCTGCCAATTTATTTATATTGATATAGAAGGTTATAATAGTAAAAAACAACTCATGGAGCCTCTATCATGTCAGTTATCGACCTTTGGGCTGAACGCCATATTCAAGAAGCGCTAAGTAGAGGTGAACTTTCAAATTTAGCTGGGGAAGGTAAAGCTTTGCAGCTTGAAGATGACAGCCTGGTTCCGCCTGAGCTAAGGGCTGGATATCGCTTATTAAAGAATTCGGGATATTTACCTGCTGAATTACAGCAAAGAAAAGACGCGCTAACACTGAGCCATCTACTTCAAGGACTGTCGGTTGATGACCCTAATTATGTCAATGTGAGCAAACAACTCGCGCTGCTTGAATTAAAATTAAGGCAAGCGGGGGTAAATACCGATTTTTTACAGGGTGAATATTCACAGTCAATTTCAACACATATTGGCAAAAACTGAGAGGTAGCTCTAATGGGGTATTATCGCTTGAGTTCGATATTCAAGAGGGGTTTTGCCATAGTATTTCTTAAACGCATGGCTAAATGCAGAGTGTGAATCATAACCCACACAAAGGCCTATGGTTTCTATACTGCTATTTGTGAGCAATAAACTCCCCGCAGCTTCCATCCGCTTTTGTTGAATAAATTGCATCACCGTTAAGTGTGTTTCCGCTTTTACTTTTCTTTGTAACGTACTGACTGACATACAAAAAGCGAATGCCATATCTTCACAACTAATGGGCAAATGTAGCCGAGTCTCAATCCACTGAGAAACGGTATCAATCCACTGACTTTCGGGTTTTAATTGCGCCAACAGTAAACGTGCCACCGCAAAATTATTTTCAGGTGCTTGGGGAAAGCTTTGTAACCAATGAAGCAAACCAATTGCTGAAGGTGTCAGAGCAAATTGGGTCATTTTCTCGTCCAATGCCCACTGCGCCGTTGCAGGCATTTCCAAAACATAGTTTTTATTACCTTCTTGACCGCTAAACGCATGGCTCACACTTGGCGGGATCACAATACCCTTCCCTGCATCTAATTGAAAATGCTGCCGATGCATATTGATTTCCATTTGCCCTGACAACGACAATACGACTTGCCACTGCCCATCGTGTTGATGAGAAATGACCTCGTCAGAATATTGTCGAAAATGCAGTTCAGGTAATCGCAAAGGAAACACTCCTACTGATACAGATAATAGCAGTATAACCTTTTTACCTATAAATGGCAGTGATGCCAATATGTCATCACTTGAGAATTCAAATAAATATAACGAAAAGTTATATTAAATTGAATGCTCTATATAATTCGTTTTATCGCTAGGCAGCAAGCAAACGAGATCCTAGGAGCATACAAAAGTATGTGACTAGGGCGAGTGAGTGAAGCCAACAACGCGATAAAACGAAGTATGACGAGCATTGAGCATTAAGCGAGTAAAGCGCCGTTTGGGAGTGGTAAATTAAACTCGGCTAACACAATAGCGCCCTTTTCATCAGGAGCCCCTGTTATTAACACTTCAGATTTAATCCCTGCTATACGTTTTACTTCAAAGTTACAGACGCAGAGAATGCGCTTGCCGATTAGGCTTTCAGGGGTGTAATTCACGGTAATTTGTGCGCTAGAGCGTTTGATACCCAGCTCACCAAGATCAACTTCCATCACGTATGCGGGTTTCTTTGCTTTACTATTTAGCTCTGCACTAATAATGGTGCCAACACGCATTTCAACACGGGTAAAATCATCCCACTCAATAATTTGCATACTTCCATTCCTAAACTAAATCACTGTTGGTCACTAAATTAGCATAGGACAAGCCAAAGGCATTATCGTCAAACAATCATTTTATATTGAGAAAAAATCAGTGACCTCAGGTGATTTGCAAAAAAATAACCCTCAACACAAAACAATTGAGGGCAAACAATGAACGAGATAAAGAGCAAAAATAAAATAAGACTTACATTGTTGAGAATGTATTCATAATTATCCCACCAGAGATAATTAACCCCATGGCAAATACCGCAGGAAAGTCTGGTTTTTGTTTATATAAAATCATAGAAACTAATGTCACACCAACAATACCAAATCCACACCATAATGAATAAGCTACACCTACAGGGATATACCCCATTGCACGAGTCAGTGCGAAATAACATAAACAATAGGCAATGATCACTAAAATAGAAGGCCCTAATTTGCTAAAGCTATTGGTTTTTTTAATCATTGAGGTTCCAGTTATTTCAGAACCAATCGAAAGTGCTAGCCATAAAAATCCAGTAAACATAATTTTCCCCTTAAATTTTAATTAATGAACGGCTTTATTATTGGTGGATAATAATGACTCTCTCGTTTCTTTATTTGGCTCTTCTGTGTCTTCTTCATCTGCCCCCATTTTGGAGAACAGATTCATGATCACAATTCCACTTGCAATCACCGCCATACCGATCATTGCTGCAGTATCAGGATGTTGCCCATAGAACAGCATGCCAAGTGTAGATACCATAAGAATCCCAGTACCTGACCATGTTGCATACGCTAAACCTACAGGGATATATTTAACAGCTCGAGAAAGTGAGTAATAACAAACAACATACAGTATAACAATCAGTGCTAATAATATGGACTTCGTAGTCCCTTCGCTATTATCAAACATTTTCAATGTAGAGGTTGCTGAGGTTTCTGAAATAATAACCGCCAGCATCCAAAGCCATGATTTTGCTTTAGGGGACATAGATAATACTCCTACAATAAATAGAAAAATTAGATTTAATTAATTTTGATGTTTTATTTCTTTAAAGACTTTAAAGACTTTAAATAATCGACAGCTGAATCAGTTAATTTATTATTACTCGCAATATACCCTCCAGGGTCTTTCATTACTTCCTTTAAAGTAATATAGCGATTTTTTTGATAGTTATTTTTAGGTTTCAACTCTTGGTTAAAATCATTTATCAATAATTTACCTTCAATTTCATTTAGTGTATTAAACTCCACACCTAATGAAATAAGTTTCGACATATTTTCTTTAATAATATTATTGTATTTTTTATTTTTATCTAAACCTAAAATTTGGTTGAGTTCACTCTCTGGGCAGCAATGATGTTTTAATGCCAGCACAGGAATATTTTGTGCAAGCGCATGCAAAATCAGTTGGCTTTCTTCGCTGGTAAATAAGCCGTTTGCGACTTCACCAACCACCTTGGCATCAATAAAAGGTAAAAATACACAGTGGTAGTTTCCTAATGCATTTAGATGCAACGTATTTTTATCTAATATTGTTCCCAATGTTGCCCACTGTGCAAAATAAGGTGTTGCAGGCATTAATTGGGTGGCATAGAGCGAAAAAGAAACCGATAAAAATTGCGTTAACCGTTGGTAAATCGCCTGTTGGTAGCCTTCTACAGGGGATAACACCACAAGAACATGCGGGTTTAGTTGCCTTAATACCTGTTCAACTATCCGTTCAATCTGTTTTTCATTCACCTTGCCACCGTCCCTTAACCAACAATAAATACGCTGTCATTATTGCGCAGACCCGCTGCATTGGCTTCGTCAGTATCAATATGAAACTCAAGAGAAAAGCGCTCATCTACACGCACAACAACTTCATCAAATACTAAACGACGCTCACCTTCCGTACGAATATTGACCTTTTGTCCATTCACCACGTTTAATGCTCTGGCATCTATCGTATTCATATGAATATGTCGTTGTGCACAAATCACTTGAGATTCAAGGTTTGCATAACCAGCTGGGCCGATTAACAATGCACTACCTGAATCGGCTAAATCCCCTGATTCCCTCACGGGGGCTTTAATCCCTAAAGCAAAACAATCGGCCTTCGAAACCTCTAACTGGCTTTTTGGGCGCACAGGGCCTAACACTCTGACTTTGCTGATTGAGCCTTTTGGCCCAACAACCATTACACATTCCTTCGCCGCAAATTGCCCTGGCTGCTTGAGATCTTTAAACGGCGTGAGTTGATAACCTTGACCAAATAAGGCTTCGACATCCTGCTGCGAAAGGTGTACATGGCGATTAGATACCCCCACTGGGATTGCTATAGCAGATTGCATTCCATTCGCTGGGTTGTATGCTGAAAGACGAGACAAAATTTTGCCCATCAATTGCTCATTCATCATGATTTTTTACCTTTGCGCAGGTCATTTTTAGGCTCTTTAATACTATTTTCCGTCACCTCTGGTGCAGATTTTTCCTCAACCACAAGCTTTTCTTGCAGCTTTTCAGCTTGTTCGACACTTTTTTCTAACTCGCCCTTTTTACTTTTTACTGTTAATAATTTTGTAATTACACTTTCTTCAGGGCGTGCAATCACGAGTGAGCCTACGCATAATTGATTATCGCTGATCACCTCAATACCGTGATCAACGGCGGTGCGCACTGCGCTGATTTCCCCCTGAAAACAAACGGATACTAAGCCAGAGCCAATTTTACGATAGCCGACAATTTCTACACTGGCGGCCTTACACGCCGCATCAGCTGCCTGTATCGCGGATGTCAGTCCCCGCGTTTCAATAACACCTAAACTTTTCATCTGTCTCTCCTACTTAGTGACGAACCAGTCGAATATCAAAATCAAACTGTTTAAAGAACGCTTCCAATTGATCGAGTTCTTCTGCGCTATAGGTTGGGTCTTGTTTTACTGGATAAATCATGTCCAGTTTGTCGTATTTACCGCGTCCCAACTGGTGGTAAGGTAGAATATCGATACGTTTTACATTGCCGCGTTTGGATAGCGCCATCGCGTATTCAATGGCCCCAGTGATTGCGTCATACGAATCGTTATACCCACGCACCAACGGCATCCGCACCACCACGTTTGCACCTAATTCAATAAGTCTTTCAAGGTTTTGGCGCACATTTTCGTTACCAATACCAAAGATACTTTTATGCTGTACGCTATCGATGTGTTTGATGTCATACAAAAATAAATCGACGACTTGAGCGAGCTTTTCATAGTTAGCTAATGATGTTGTCCCTTGGGTCTCTACCGCGGTATTGATCATCATTTTTTTGCATTCACGCAGCAGTTCAACGGCGAAATCGGTTTGTAGACTCATTTCCCCACCACCGATCGTGACACCACCACCAGAAGAAATATAAAAATCATAGTCTTGCATGATGATTTCCATCATTTCGGCAACCGTGACATCTTTGCCCATAATGTCCAGCGCACCGCCAATGCACACCTCTTCACACTTACGACAACCAATACAATCAATGCTGCGATTAACACGGTGAATTTGTTCACCTTGCTCATTGGTTGTTTTGTAATGAATACCTGTTGGGCAAACATCGACACACTTACCGCAATTGACGCATTTATCATGGGAAAACATCACTTGAAACTGGCTGCTTAATCCCTCAGGGTTAGCACACCAGGGACAACGAATATTGCACCCTTTAAGAAAGATCAGCGTGCGTATACCATCACCGTCATAAATGGAATATTTTTGGATATTAAATATCCGACCTTTAATATCTGCAGCGCTCATCATCACACCTCAACACATTGAAAAATTTATCGTTTTTATTATGAAGTGGCAGGTATGTTGCCATACCTGCCGATATCGATTTAGAACTTCTCAATCACAGTACGGCTAATAATTTCATCTTGAACTTCTTTGCAGAGTTCGACGAAGTAAGCACTGTAACCTGCGACCCTAACGATTAAATCACGATATTTTTCAGGTTCTTGCTGCGCTTTTTTCAGCATTTCATTATCGACATAACTAAATTGCATTTGGCCATTTCCTAAAATAGAAGCCGTTCTTAGCAAGGTAATTAAGCCGTGGCGGCCTTCAGGCGTATCCAACAAGCCTTTTAAGAACTTAAAGTTATGCACCATGCCAATGTTCATTGTTTCAACATTCATCTTGCTGATGGATTTAATGATGGCGGTTGGGCCTTGTTTATCCGCACCTTGCGTTGGACTGATACCATCTGATAATGGCATCCAAGCTAAACGTCCATTCGCACTCGCTGCGGTTAATTCCCCGATTGGAGTATTATTCGAAATCGATAAGGTTCCGTGGCTAAGTGTGGAATACAACATGTCGTATTTGCGGCACTCGCGCTCTGTCCACTCCGTAATATCCAGCGCATACTGGTCAACATAGTTGTCATCGTTACCAAATTTTGGCGCGTTTAAGCAGTCGCGGCGCAGTTCGTCATAGCCTTCAAAGTTAGCTAATAGGCCATCACGTACTTGTTCAAGGGTATAACGTTTGTCTTCATAAACCAGCTTACGAATGGCTGCCATTGAATCGACGTAGGTTGCAAGACCAGAGAAAATCAAACCTGGACCGTGGTTAATCATCGCACCACCTGCGGCAACGTCTTTCCCTTTTTCCATACAGCCTTCCACCAGCAAAGACATTAATGGTTTTGGTGCAACATCACGGTGTACTCGTTGGCTGATCACCGTACCGACCGCGGATAATCGGACGATATGAGCGATTTGTTGTTTCACTGCGCGGTCAAAATCTTCAAAAGTTCTCAAGTCACGCAGTTCACCTGTATCTAAGCCTTGGTAACTATCAAACAGCACCATGCGCCCACGATTTAAGACAAACTCAATCGCGATTGGCCATTGGGTGTAACCTGTTGAGGTCCATTGATAAATTCGGCCTGATTTTTGAGGTTCAACGCAACCCATCAAGCAATAATCACGCGCATCTTCAAAGTCAAAACCTTTACGTAACATCATTTTGATGTGGGAGTCATCGAAGTGGCAGGCAGGGAAGCCCATACCAGCTTTAACGACATCGACAATTTTTTCCATGTACTTTTGTGGTGATTGGTTATGGATACGGCAAGCCAGTGATGGCTGGTACACCTTAACGAAACGCACCGCATCCATAATTAAATAAGTTAGGTCATTACACGCATCGCCCCCCGAGCGTTTTTGCCCGCCTACTGTTAAGTTGATAAACGGCTGGTAACCCGCAAAATATTTCGCGCCTAACTCACTGGACATCCACATTAATTCAGCACATTTGATGATAAACGCCTGCATCATTTCCAGCGCTTGGTCTTGTGTTAAACGGCCTGTTTTGATGTCGTTTTCATACATTGGCAGGCAATATTGATCGAGGCGCCCTAAAGACAAACCCGTTTGGTTTTCTTCGATTTCAAACAGAGATTCTACTGTCCAAATGCTTTGTAGGGCTTCTTGCAAGGTCACAGGCGGATTTGCTGGCACGTTTTCATTTACTTGTGCGATAGTCAATAACTCTTCACGGCGTTTTGAGTCTGTTTCTTTTGCGGCTAACTCACGAGCATGTTCTGCAATACGGTGCGCGTAAGACACAACACCTTCACAAGTTTCAATAGAGGCTTTGTAGAAATAGATACGGTCGATATCCTCTGGGTTTTCCATGCTAAGCTCAGCCAGTTTCGCCTGTGCATCCGCTTTGATCCCATTCATGCCTTTGGTGAATAACAAGACATCGTAGCCTGGGCATGTATCACCCCCACCGTTGATTTGGTGGTAAGACAAATCACTGACAAACGTTTCGCCACTAAACTCCCACACACCCGCTTCACGGTATTGTGCTTCACAGATTTCATCTAATGAGCGGCCTTCCCAGAACGGTGCAATGTCTTCACGAATGACTTTTTTGTCTTCTTCAGAGATAACAAATGGGTCTTGTGGGCGTGTGCTCATGGTGTCGAGCTCTTCAACCACCCAGCGCCATGCGATATCTGGGGAGAATGCACCAGCACGTGGCTTACCACACGGATGCCCAACAATTAATTCTTCTGGTTGGATTAAGATTGGTGCGGTTTCACATGCGCGACGGAATGCTTTTGCACGCAGTAAAATCGGCGGTAAACCTGGGTTATTTTTGACAACGTCAGTAAAGGCTAAAGCACGGTAGATAGAAACACTTGGGCGCGCTTCTAAATAGCGGTTACGCAGGCGTTGTAAACGCGGGGTCAGCCCTTCCATTACTTTAAATTCTGTCTCAGCTTGTACAGACGGTGCAACATAGCTGGCATTCGGCGCAGAGTATTGCGGTTGCGTGCTTGCTTGGCCGCAATATAAGCGGACTTTTAACCCATTATTGACGGCCATGATATTTTCATGAGCCGATAACATCATGGCGGATAATTCATTAATGCATACGTGAGGGTCGGTTAAATATACGCCACCTTTTAATGCATCAAACATTGGGTAGCCATCCACCACTTTTGTCGAACGCACTTCAGAAAGCTCAGCCAATTTCAGCCATAAACTTTCAACCACTTCATACGCTTGGGCTGGTGTTAAACGGCCTTGCTCGATGTCCCGTTGGTAGAACGGATAAACCGCTTTGTCGAAGCCCATTGGGTTAACCGCGTAACTGCCATTTTCCAGATGTAAAATAAGCTGCAATAAATAGAATGCTTGGCAAGCTTCTTTAAAGGTTTGTGCAGGTTTGGCAGGAACATTACGTAAAATCGCCGCGCTTTCTTGCAGTTCTAAACGGCGATATTGGTTTGATTCCACCGCTGCCATGCTTTCCGCTTTTGACGCGAGGGATTGTGCAAAATGAATTGCTGCATCACATGCATAAATTGCAGCGCGGCAATTATTTGCCTCATCAATACTATTACGACTGACTGCACTACCGATGTTTCTGACTCGGTTTTCCAATTGGGATTTAATTTCTAAAAAACCGATGTTCAGTACCGCTAAATAGTCAGGGGCATCAACGGTGCTATCCCCTGCTAAGAAGGTGTAAATACTGTTGCTGTGAATTTCGTTTTCAGTGAAGAAAATCGCGCCACGCGGTGTGGACGATTGACTACCAATAATCAATTCATCTTGCGCAATAAACGCAGGGAAATGACGGATAAATTCATAAAAACGTTGAGCAGGTTTTATTGCCTGCGGTGCACCCGAAAGTTGGTTTTCCAGTGCTTCTAAAATGTTGGCACGTTCAGTAATAATTGAGCTATTGCGGGCACTTAAGCGTTCAGCCAGCATTTTTACGCGTGGGGTCAGAGCATATTTAGTCATGTTAGCCTATCCTGATGTTCGTTCTAGTTTGTTGTTCATCACCTAACAGCTTGCGGCTGTTAAAAAGATTGCCGATATAGCGTTTCAAGTTGCACTTGGTTCACATCCCGTGGATTGGTCGGAGTGCAACTATCACGCAGTGCTTGCCCCACCATTTCCCCTAAACGGGCGTTAAAATCGGTTTCATTAATGCCTGTGGCTTGAATGCCTTTTGGCATATTCATTTCATCTTTCAATACGTTGATTGCCATAATTAAGCTTTCAACGCCTTCACGTATTGTTGAAGAGGGTAAATTCAAGTTTTTCGCGAGATGAGCGTAACGTTTTGCGGCTTCGCTATCACAACGCCCTTCTAACTCGGCATTAAATGCCACCACATGTGCCATCAATAGCGCATTGGCTCGGCCGTGTGGAATGTGGAATACACCGCCTAATGCGTGGGCTAAACTGTGCGTGATCCCAAGGGAAGCATTGGTAAATGCCATTCCTGCGATGCAAGAGGCGTTATGCATTTTTTCGCGAGCAAGCAAATTGCCACCTTCGCGGTAGCAGTCAATTAAGTGACCGAAAACCAGCTGCACCGCTTTTTCCGCTAGCGCATCAGAAAAATCAGATGCAGTGCGGGAAACATACGCTTCTAATGCATGGCAAAGCACATCCATCCCTGTATCTGCGGTAATCGACGCAGGCACGGATTTCACGAGAACAGGGTCGAGGATCGCCACATCGGGCAACATAAACTCATCCACTAGCACCAGTTTTTCAGAGTGGGACTTAATCACTGAAAATGAGGTAACTTCAGAGCCTGTGCCGCTGGTTGTTGGGATTGCAATAAACTGCGGTTTTGCCCGATTGGCGTCGCTTTTCGTGTGCCATAAGGAGTAAATAATCGCTTTCGCCGCATCAATCACTGAGCCGCCACCCAGTGCAATCACCACATCGGGATATTGCACGTCCATGACTTTCATGCCTTTTACGATGGCTGAAATATCAGGGTCTGGCAGGACATCGTCATACATTGAAAACGCAATGCCTGAGTGTGTTAACCGACGAGTGACTTCCTCTGCTAAGCCAAATTTCACCATGGCTTTATCGGTCACGATAAAAACCTGCTGAGCTTGCATTTGTGAGATAAAATCCAGTGCATTAGCACCAAATTGAACTCGCGGTTTAATGAGAAACTGGTTCATGCTGTTGTTTACTCCTTGGTATAAACCTTTTCAACAATGGCAACCACTGACATGGCTTTGTATTTGTCTTTGTTCAACGCGAAGTACTCTTCAGCTAACACAATGTCGTTGATACCTGCACCGACGCTGTCTACCGCCACATACGTTCGGTCTTTCAACGGTTCAAGATCATCCCCCAGCGCAGCGACCATCAATAAGTTGCTTCCGCTAAGTTCTTGGCATTTCTGCGTTGCGACAACATGTCCGATTACTTTTGCCAAAATCATGGTTTATACCGCCTTATTTCAATGAATTACTTATTTAGGCGACCGAGAACGGCCTTAATGATTTGCTCAACATTTTCTTCGGTGATATCACCTTGCGAAACAACAGCTTGCGTAATTTCCGCCGTGCTAAAACGGTTGTCTGCTACATGAGAAACAGGTGCAGAAGCCGTCACTGGCTGACGAAAACGGTCATCATCTAAAATACTGATTTGCGATTGATTCACTGTGGTTGAAGCCGCAGGCTGAGCAACTGGGCACGGCTGTGCTGGCTGCCTTAAATCATCAATAGAACGCACGCCATAACCCACTTTACGAATGTTCAGTAAGTTCATTGGCCCGACGTTATCTGAGCTCGAACCGCCACCGATTGCACCGCAACCTAAGGTTAATGCTGGCGTAATATTGGTTGTTGCTCCAATGCCCCCCAGTGCCGCAGGTGTATTAATCAAAATACGGTTAACGGGTTTCTCAAGGGAGAATTGACGAATGACATCTTCGTTTTGGGTGTGGATCACCAATGTGTGGCCTAAGCCTTCATTAGTCAGCAAATCCACCACACGATGGCAAGCAGATTGCCAATCTTCTTCGATATACATCCCTAAGATCGGGCAAAGTTTTTCACGCGAATAGGGGTTTTTCGGTGAAACGGTGTCTTGTAAGGCAATAAGCACACGCGTATTGGCAGGTACGCTAAACCCTGCACGCTGGCTCAAGGTAATGGCATCTTTCCCAACCACTTCAGGGTTGATGGTGCCATTTGCCCGCAATAACATTGACGCCATACGCTTCGCTTCGTCTTCATTCATAAAGTAAGCGCCTTGCGCTAACAGCTCGCGGTGCACTTCGTTATAAATACAACGTTCGACGATAATTGATTGCTCTGACGCACAAATAACCCCGTTATCAAACGTTTTACTGGTGATAATGTCATTCACGGCTTGTTTGATATTGGCGCTGCGCTCAATAAAGGCAGGGCCATTACCCGGACCGCCACTGATTGTTGGCGTACCCGATGCATACGCTGCACGCACCATGCCCTCCCCGCCAGTCGCTAAAATTAAGGAAACATCTTTGCTGTGCATCAGCTCTTTGGTCGCTTCAAGGGTCAACATTGTGACACCATCAACGATCCCTGCGGGTGCGCCAGCCTCTAATGCCGCTTTTTTAACAATGTCTAACGTACGGAAACTACAGGCTTTGGCATTAGGATGCGGGGAGAAGACAATGGCGTTACCTGCTTTTAAGGCAATCAACGTTTTGTAGATGATGGTCGATGTTGGGTTTGTCGATGGCACCAATGCCGTGATCACCCCTAACGGAACGCCTACATCCATGACTTTGTTGATTTTGTCATCATTAATGATGCCAACGGTTTTGAGATCTTTAATGTGTTCATAGACACGCATTGAAGCAAAGGTATTTTTCAAGACTTTGTCTTGCCACTTACCAAAACCTGTCTCTTCATTGGCCATTTTCGCCAGCTCTTCAGCGTGAAGAGCTGATTCAATCGCGATGTGTTTAACGATACTGTCGATTTTTTCCTGCGAAAAAGTCGCGAATACTTTCTGCGCTTGTTTCGCGTTTCTAACTAGCTCTCTTGCCAGTTGTCTGGATTGCAGATCTTTATCTAATGCAACCATGTCTTCCCCCGTATCGGAGCCAAAATTAACTAATTAACTTGTTGTTTTATTTACTTATCAGCCAACAGCTTAGGCTTTATGTTGCTGCGCAATTTTGCCGATATCGTTATGTGGTCTTGCGATAACGCGTGATGTCACTACGGTGCCAACACGTTTTGCGGCTTCAACACCAGATTCCACCGCTGCGTTAACTGCACCGACGTCGCCTTTCACCATGGCAGTCACTAACCCTGAACCGACATTTTCATAACCAATCAGTTCGACGTTGGCTGCTTTACACATGGCATCAGCGGCTTCAATACAGGCCACTAAACCTTTAGTTTCAATTAGTCCAAGTGCTTCTTTCATAAGTAATTTCCTTTTTATTCCGAGACTTTATACTGGGCGACGATTTTCTGAATATCGCTGTGAGGACGAGCAATAACCAGAGATGTCACAACAGTGCCAACGCGAGAAGCCGATTCAACACCTGAATCAACCGCTGCTTTTACCGCACCGACATCCCCCTTCACCATTGCCGTCACTAAACCTGACCCAACATTTTCATAACCAATCAGCACAACATTTGCGGCTTTACACATCGAGTCAGCCGCTTCAATACATGCCACTAACCCTTGAGTTTCGATAAGACCTAATGCGTCACCCATGTTTTTTCCTCCGGAAAAAGTTATGCCTTATGTTTAATCACAATTTTGTTGATATCGTTATGTGGACGCGCAATGACCAGTGATGTCACGACTTCACCAACACGCTGAGCAGATTCAACACCTGAATCAACCGCCGCCTTGACTGCACCAACGTCGCCTTTAACCATTGCGGTGACGAGACCTGAACCCACATTTTCATAACCGATTAGCTCAACGTTTGCGGCTTTACACATTGCATCCGCCGCTTCGATGCAAGCCACCAAACCTTTAGTTTCGATAAGACCTAATGCATCACCCATTGTTGTTTCCTCCGAGAAGCCTTCTTCATTTTTCTTTACCGCGCTCTTTAAGTTGATGTGTCCGAATACATGTTTCTTGAAGAACCGAGGTAATCATTTACGCCAACAGTGTCTGCGCGGTGATTAATTGAACGCAGCCTTTGGCTTCAAATTCACTATAGAGGTGAAAAATAAAAACAAAATATAAATCCACAACATGAAGATACTTAGAATATTTAACTAAAAATTAGATTTATTAGCCCCTAAATTCACACATCAATGCTGAAAAAACGAAAAATTCACGCATCTGTCTGGTGAATAAAAAACACGAAAAATAGATTACGGATTAATCAGGTAGGATTGTTAACAGGATATTATTAAGCTGATACCAAGGGGTAATTTACACAATGATAACTGTGGGGTGGCTCACTGGCTTATAAGCTTTACTCGCAAATAAAGAAGCTCTTTTATATTAAGGTACTCAGGAAAGTGTGCTTATCTGAGGCAAGCAGTTCACACTAAGAAGCCTATGAATAACACTGAAGATGTAAGCCATTTTAAAGACAGTTAAAGACGGTTAGAACGGGAAAACACACAAAATGATAGGCCAACTTTAATGCCCTAGGTCTGTATTTTGTTAGTCAAATTTACTGCCAGGTTTTAATGTGCAGATATAAAGAGGAGAGTTAATTGAACTTAATAACAACGCTTTATCATTCAACTTTTGGGCATTAAGAAATAAGCCATCATGACTATCTGACATTTCTCGCATAAAGTAGTCAAAAATCACATCGGGGGATTCATCAATGGAAGAGGCGCTCGATTCCCATTGGCTAATATTATAATGGCGTTCCGTTGGGGAAACCCGTTTGGTCGTATAATTAAATTTCACATAGCGCTGTAAATACAGCCACCCTGCTTTAGAGTCTGTATAGCCTTCAACAACAATAGACCCTTTTCCATTCGCACCAAAATTGAAATGAATATTGCCATTAACGTTTTCATCTTTCATATTTTCAAAGCGCATGATGCCTTTGGTAGAACACACCATTAATCCATCTTGTTTATTGGAAAATAAAACCGATTGTGTGTAAATCACCACCATAATAAACAGCAAAGCACTCAGTAAACATAATACTTTCCCAGATATTTTCATGATGGCTTCCAAGAATAATAGAAATAGTTATCGCAATAGCTAAAAGGATTGTCTTCATTTACGGCACAGTGGGCTAAAAACACACGGCCTAATCCATTAGTTTGTAATTTATCCCCATAAAAGAAAACAAATCGCTCTTTTTCTACACAGGCAAGATTTAAGTTATTTCTCACCTTGTCAAAATTTTGCACATAATTTTGTGCGACGGTGCCATTAATCATTTTTTCATTTGAAAGCACATCGCAGTTAGCATGCTCCAGCACCGTCATATTAATCGGTTGAGATGGTTGATTTGATAAATAAGCCATAATTAATAACAAGATAGAGCACAGCAAAAATGCACCACTGGCGAAATACCAACACATTTCTTTTTTTGCCTTTGTTAATGGCTCAGGGCTTTTAACGGGGGATATTGAGATTGTTTCTGGTTCAATTAAAGAGGGGGCAATAATGGGTGATAATACAACTTCAGCGGCATCTATCTCACTCAAGTTTTTAATAAATTCAGCAGGGTGCATTTTAGCATCATTCAAACGTTCTAGCGTCACTTCTGAATTAAATTCCAATCTCCCTCTGGCCACCGTGATAATGATATTTTCAATACCATACTGGCGAAATGCTTTTCTTAATAAACTCAAATATTGGTTTAAATTACTGTTGGATGAAACTAATCCATTATCATCCCACACTGCTTTTAATACATCATCACGGGATACCACACCCCTATTTTGGATAAAATAATAAAGCAGTGCATTGGCGGTAATAGACAATTGCGTATCCACCTCGTCTTCTTTCAAAGACAAAGTGCCATCGACTGCATCATATATAATGAAGGCATTGATTTTATATTTCATTGGCGCCCCATGTTTTTATTATATTAATGACGGTATTTTCGGTGTTTACTTATCCATATTAAGGTAGCTTTTCAAAAGATATCGCCGTTAAACGACTCACAATGGCATCACGCTCTTGTTTTGATAACGTTTCACCCTCTGTTAATGATGACAACCACAAGCCGTCTGCGCCATAACGCACTAGCGCCCCTAAATAGCTGTTATCGAACGAGTCACCTTTTGCTAAATGACCCAGCACCCAATTACGCCAACATTTGCGCAATACAGGCTCATTTGGCATGGCCAACGACAATAACGCGAGCTGAAAACTTTCATCTGATTCTTTAAGCTCGCCAATATAGTGCAAATATGCACGGGAAAAACGCCCATAAGTATTGATGTCATTTTCCATAATGAAACTAATACGCTCATCCATAATGCTCAGTAATTGCAAAAATAGCGCATGGATAAGATCTTGCTTACTTGGGAAATGATGCATCAGCCCCCCTTTGCTGACACCCGCTTCCCGTGCAACCGCATTAAGGGATAATGCAGAAATGCCGTCCCTACCCGCAATTATGCGAGCCGCTTTTAATAACTCCACTTGAAGTTTGACGGGATCTTTTTTTCTGTGCTGCGCTGTTTTGTTCATGTAATGGATGATACCGACCAGTCGGTATGTTTCATTTTGACCCAAATCAAGTAACCCTGTTTTGTTCAAGGTTAAATCAAAATAGTGGAATGGGACTCACAATATCCATTTTAGATAGGCCATAACCCCGTAATTAATTGATAATTTAAAATTATTTTGCACCTCTGCTTTGGCTAGTTTCAAATTTAACTTAGTTTTGCGCCAATTCGGGTTATGATGTTTAATAATGGATGTAAAATAAAATTCTGACAAAGTACAAATTATTTGTCACATTCGTCACTAACCGTCGATAGAAGAGGTTTTACCATGTCAAAACAATATAATATTGGTGTTATTGTGGGTAGCTTACGTGCGGATTCTTATAATTTAACCGTCGCTAAAGCCATCATTAAGTTATTCCCTGCAAATTTCTCATTCAAATTTATCAACATTGGCGACCTTCCTCTCTACAATCAAGATGCTGACCAAAATGTGCCTCCTGTTGTCGCCAATTTTAAATCTCAAATTAAAGCCTGTGACGGCATTATTTTTGCCACCCCTGAATATAACCGCTCTATTCCTGGTGTATTAAAAAATGCCATTGACCAAGGCTCTCGCCCTTGGGGAGATAACTCGTGGAATGCAATTCCTGCGGGGGTTTTAGGTGTTTCCATCGGTAATATCAGCACGGCAATTGCCCAACAACACCTGCGCAACAGCCTTGCCTTTTTGAATATGCCAACCATGAACCAACCTGAATGTTACCTGAAATGGTATGACGGTATGGTGGATGAGCAAGGCAATATTTCACCGAAAAGCAAAGATTTCTTACAACCGTGGGCGGATACCTTTGCTCAGTTTGTTGCCCATAACGCTGTGAGCAAATAAGTTATCGCGTACACAACTTATTGAAACAAAAAAGGCGCATAAAATTGCGCCTTTTATTTATTAAACCATTAACGGCCAGCTTTTAGCTTTTGGAAATACTCTTCGTACAGAATATTGGTATTCCCAACATCGCTTTGCCACTCGCCTTTTTTCAATACCTCTTCACTTGGGTAAAGAGATGGGTCGTTAGCAATTTCTGCAGGTAACATCTTTTTAGCGGCTAAATTAGGGGTTGGATAGCCAATTGATTCAGCAACTTGTGCCGCAATTTCAGGGCGTAATAAGAAGTTAATCAGTTTATGAGCCCCTTCAACATTTTTCGCATTGGCAGGAATAGCTAAACTATCCATCCAGAAGATACCGCCTTCTTTTGGCCACACCACCTCAATCGGTAAGCCTGCTTGCCTTGCGACAAATGCGGAACCATTCCATAACATCCCTACATCTACTTCCCCTTCAATAAACGGTGTGGCAGGGTTATCCGAGTTAAAGGCTAAGATATTCGGGCGCAATTTTTGCAGCTCTTGATAGGCTTCTTCAATTTCTTTCGGGTCAGTGGTATTGCCTGAATAACCCAGTTTGTTTAATGCGACTTGGAATACTTCCCGTGCATCATCCATCATCAATAGGCTATTTTTATATTCAGGCTTCCAAAAATCTGCCCATGATGTGACAGAGCTTGGGTCAACGGCTTCACCATTAATGCCAATACCTGTTGCGCCCCAAATATAAGGCACAGAATAGTCATTATTTGGGTCAAATTCTTTGTGGATTAAATTTGGATCGAGGTTTTTAAAGTTGGTTAATTTACTTTGATCAATCTTTTGCAGCATCCCCTCTTTACTCATTTTCGCAATAAAGTAAGTGGATGGTACAACTAAATCATAAGCCCCATCTTTATAGGTCTTCAATTTAGTGTACATGCTTTCGTTGGATTCATAGGTGGAGTAAATCACCTTGATGCCCGTTTCTTTGGTAAATTGCTCTAATAAACCAGGGGGAACATATTCTGTCCAGTTATAGAAATACAGTACGTCTTTGTTATCGTCAGCGGCAGTCGCCGTGCCAATACTTGCAGCCATTAAGCCTGCTGCCAGTAGATAGGACCATTTTTTCATGACTGAGTTTCCCTCAACAACGTGTTTTTATCCCTGCCTGCATCAAGCTGTAACTTGAATGATTTAGGGGTGATATCTTATAGGCTCAATTGGAGCCCACCCTCTCGCCTTATGGCATTTAAAAAGCACGACAAAACAAGAGTGCCGTGCCATCCTGTCATTTGTTACTGCGTTTTTTTACCGTATTTATCCCGCATTACCCATTGGCTTAAGCAAACAAGTACCAGCGACATAATCAGTAGTACCGTTGCCAGCGCATTCACTTCGGGGGAGACGCCCACTTTGACCATTGAGTAGATTTTTAACGGTAAAATTTCATAACTTGGCCCCGTCACAAACGACGACACAACTACATCATCCATCGATAATGTGAAGCTAAGCAGCCAACCCGCAACTATCGCAGGGAGCGCCAATGGCAGAATAATTTTACGTAAAATAGTAAATTCACCCGCTCCGAGATCCCGCGCGGCTTCCAGCATTTTTACATCGAAGTCTTTTAACCTCGCATATACCGTTACCACTACAAAAGGCAGACAGAAGGTAATGTGCGAAAACAGCAACGACCAAAAACCCAATGAAACGCCCAAAATCATAAACAGCACTAATAACGATATTGCCATCACGATATCGGGGGACATCATCACCACAAACAACATTCCCCCCACAAAGGGCTTGCCGCGAAAACGGTAACGAAATAGCGCAACCGCCGTTAATGTGCCAATCACAGTGGCAAATGTGGCGGATAACACCGCCATGGTTAATGAGTGCCCCGCCGCTTCTAATAAGCTGTCGTTATTACTTAAAAGTTCATACCATTTTGTTGAGAAACCCTGCCACTGAATACCAAAACGCGATTCATTGAAGGAGTTAACAATCAAAATGATGATTGGAATATAAAGATACGCATAGACGATGGCCATAAAGCCACCCCGCAAAGTACGCCCGATCATTCTTCATACGCCTTTTTATTCAAAAGCTTAGCCGCTCGGTAATACACATACAGCAACAGCCCCATCATCACCGTCAGGAAGATACTGGTTGCGGCACCAAATGGCCAATCACGAATATTGAGGAACTGGCTTTTTATCACGTTACCAATTAGGAGGTTTTTCGCGCCGCCCATTAAATCGGCGACATAAAACAGCCCCATCGCAGGCAATAAAACCAATAAACACCCTGCAATAATACCTGGCATCGTTAATGGAATGATGATTTTCACAAAGGTCTGAAATTTATTAGCGCCGAGGTCCCTAGCTGCTTCTAAATATGACTTATCCAATTTCTCAATACTCGAATACAGCGGCATCACCATAAAAGGTAATAAGATATAAATAAGCCCAAGCACAACCGCTTCTGGGGTGTACATTAAACGAATCGGTTTATCAATAATCCCAATCCACAGCAAAAAATCATTCAGATAGCCTTTGGTGCTCAAAAAAACTTTCAAACCATAAATACGGATCAGCGAATTCGTCCAAAACGGAACAATCAACAAAAACAACATAAGTGGCTGGATGCGTTTGGGTAATTTCGCCAAAATAAATGCAAATGGATAGCCGATCACAAGGCAAAAGAATGTCGCGATCAAGGCCATATTCAGTGAATGCAGCATCACTTCTGCGTACATGGGATCGGATAAACGGATGTAGTTATCCCATGTGAAGATCAGATCCACTAGATTGGTATCACTGCGTGTTAGAAAACTGGCTCCGATGATCATGACATTTGGCAAGAAAACGAACAAGACCAGCCAAGCGACAATCCCAGTGATGATCACATTTTGCAGGATCTTGTGTTTACGAATGATCATCCAGCACGACCTCCCAGCTTTCCACCCAAGTTACAGCAACTTTTTGATTCAAGGAGTGGTCAACATCGGGGTCGTCTTCATTAAAGAATTCGCTCACCATGACAATTTTGCCGTCTTCCATCTCAACCACAGAGTCCAAAGTCATGCCTTTATAATTACGTTCACGCACGTAACCAATCAGCCCTGGATGATTTTCTGCATCATTCACTTCTTCAACACGTAAGTCTTCAGGGCGCAAAAGTACATTAAGATGCTGCCCTTCTTTGACTGAGAGCTCAGTGAAAATATCGCACTCATGGCCTTCAACATTGGCACGAATACGTTTTTCATCAATGCGATACAACACTTTCGCATCAAAAATATTAATTTCACCGATAAACTGAGCAACAAATAGGTTTTTAGGCTCCTCATAAATTTCACGAGGTGTACCATCTTGCTCAATTTTCCCTTCACGCATGACGATGATCCTGTCAGACATTGCTAAGGCTTCTTCTTGGTCGTGGGTAACAAAAATAAAGGTAATTCCCAGTTTCCGCTGAAGGGCTTTTAGCTCATTCTGCATTTGCTTACGCAGTTTGTAATCCAGCGCAGACAATGATTCATCCAGTAATAAGACTTTTGGGCGATTCACCACGGCACGGGCGATTGCCACACGCTGCTGCTGCCCGCCAGAGAGTTGATTCGGCCTTCGCTGCGCAAAATCTTCCAATTGCACCATACGCAGTGCCTGATCAACGCGCTTTTGAATATCGGCTGCAGGCGTTTTTTGCATACGTAAGCCAAAAGCGACGTTGTCATAAACCGTCATATGAGGAAAAAGAGCATAGCTTTGGAACACGGTATTCACGAAACGTTGTTCCGCTGGAATATCCGTAATATCTTGACCATCAAGAATAATTTGACCATCATCGACATCTTCCAGCCCAGCAATAAGACGTAAAACCGTCGTTTTACCGCAACCAGAAGGCCCCAGAATGGTCAAAAACTCACCGTTCTGAATGGTTAAGTCAAGTTCAGAAATAATTTGTTTGCCATCAAAACCTTTATTTAAAGATTTTAATTCGACGAGTGGTGTCAGAGAGGTTGTCTCAGTCATTTATAATACACTCTATCCCTAGGAATAATGCAGATAGAACCGCCACCGTTAAAGACTGTATAAGCTTGTCGGAGGTTTACTCTCTTCATACCTCAAGTGATATGGGTGCTCGCTTCACGCTGCCATTCGAACCACATACTTATGTATGCTCATCGAGATGCCATCATTTGCGGCCTACATATCACTGGAATTATTTTGAGTAAATAATTTTCCCCAGCAAAGCCCAAAACCAGTAGCGCCATTTTTCAAATTCATTGAGCCCTGCATGATAAACACAGTTTTTATAAATTGAAAGCCATTTTCGACACTTCGTTTGCCTTTCATTATGAATTCACAATAAATAAAACTGTTTTTTGATAAAAATAAGCAACATAGCGATATATATTGTTACTATGCCGTTATCTATAGGTTTCCCTTATACATCTAAGTTCCTCCCTTAAGCTAAATACCTTACAATTCACAAAGTTAGTCGCTAATAGATGAATAATTAAATTCATTTAAAATTTAATTATTTCTTAAATTAAGATATGAGGAATATATCTTGCTACAAACTCATAAAATATCCCACTGATTAAAATAGAATTATCAAAAACTGAATCGTTTAAACTTACTAAAACAACTGGAAATGTAATTTATCCTAATGAAATACTTAAAAACTAATAATTCATAATTACAATGATAAAGAGAAAAACATCATTAAATATAATTTTATGTGATTTATATCTAATTTTTATCGTGAAGTGGTTTTTATCTCGATAACTTTAACCAACATCATATTATCAACCGCATCCCTTTGAATATAATGGCCAAATTGGTATAATTTCAGCCTAAATTGTTTCTTTTCGTGATTTCTTTTGTGATTTTTGTTTCATAATTACACTTATAAATTTTACTTTGTTCCTTTGTACTGAATTTATTAAAGAATAAGCACAAGCCTACGGGTGATTATTTTTTGGATATTCCACTGAAATTAATATGTGAGTGAGCAAAATGGCTAATAAAGAGTTTTTTTATCAAGAACCTTATCCGCTATCTGAGGATAAAACTGAATATACCCATGTTTCTGATAAATATGTTTCCGTCGAGCAATTCGCAGGGAAACCCATTTTAAAAGTTGACCCCGAAGCATTAACACTGCTTGCTGAACGGGCAATTTATGAATCGCAATTCTTCCTAAGAGCCGCACACCAGAAGCAAGTTGCGGCTATCTTGCATGATCCAGAAGCTAGCGAAAATGACAAATATGTTGCACTGCAGTTGCTACGTAACGCTGAAATTTCCGCAAAAGGTATTTTACCAAACTGCCAAGATACAGGAACCGTTGCGGTGGTTGGGAAAAAAGGCCAGCAAGTTTGGACGGATTGCGATGACGAAGAGTATCTCTCTCGTGGAATTTATAACGTCTTCCAACACGAAAACCTACGTTTTTCTCAAAATGCCCCGCTAGATATGTTTAACGAAGTGAATACTGGCACTAATCTGCCCGCACAGTTTGATATCTTTGCGACCACAGGTGATGAATACCACTTCCTGTTCGTCAATAAAGGTGGCGGTTCTGCTAATAAATCCGCGCTTTATCAAGAAACAAAAGCAACCTTAACCCCAGCTAAGCTAAAAAATTTCTTAATTGAAAAAATGCGCAATCTGGGAACAACGGCTTGCCCGCCTTATCATATTGCTTTTGTTATTGGTGGAACTTCAGCGGAAACAACGCTAAAAACAGCAAAACTGGCCTCTGCAAAATACTATGATAATTTGCCGACAACAGGTAATGAATATGGCCGTGCATTCCGTGATATTGAGCTAGAAAATGAGTTATTAGAAGCCTCTCGTCATCTTGGTTTTGGTGCACAGTTTGGCGGTAAATACTTTGCTCACGATGTCCGCGTTGTACGTTTACCTCGCCATGGTGCATCTTGCCCGATCGGTTTAGCCATTTCTTGCTCAGCAGACCGTAATATCAAGGCAAAAATAACCAAAGACGGCCTATGGCTAGAAAAAATGGAACATAATCCAGCGCAATATATCCCTGAATCAATGCGTACCCAAACTGAAGGAAAAGTGGTTCATATCGACCTTAACCGTCCAATGAAAGATATTTTGGCGGAATTGAGTAAACACCCTGTATCGACCCGTGTTTCTCTCAGTGGCCCACTGATCATCGCGCGTGATATTGCGCACACCAAGCTCAAAGAACGTTTAGATAACGGCGAAGAGTTACCGCAATACTTCAAAGACCATATGGTGTATTACGCAGGACCTGCCAAGAAAC
Organism: Providencia sp. SP181; assembly: GCF_050446505.1. Taxonomy (NCBI): domain Bacteria; kingdom Pseudomonadati; phylum Pseudomonadota; class Gammaproteobacteria; order Enterobacterales; family Morganellaceae; genus Providencia; species Providencia sp. SP181. The sequence goes on along the minus strand of NZ_JBBPXM010000003.1, from coordinate 290,169 downwards.
CTGAAGACATGGTATCTGGCTCATTAGGCCCAACAACGGGTAACCGTATGGACCCTTACGTTGATCTGTTCCAATCCCATGGTGGTAGTATGTTAATGCTCGCAAAAGGGAACCGTACTCAAGCCGTTACTGACGCGTGTAAAAAACACGGTGGTTTCTATTTAGGTAGCATCGGGGGTTCGGCGGCAATCTTAGCGCAAGAATATGTTAAGAGTTTGAATTGCTTAGAGTATCCAGAATTAGGTATGGAAGCGATTTGGAAAATGGAAGTTGAAGGTTTACCTGCTTTTATCCTTGTTGATGACAAGGGAAATAACTTCTTTGAGCAAGTTCAGAATACAAATTGCCAAAAATGCATAAAATAGCGCCATTGCACTGTACCAACGGAATACGCTAGCTGAAGTTAGTTAGTGTCGCCAATAAGCAATGTAAAATAAAAGAGCTGGCATATTGCCTGCTCTTTTTTATTCCCTAGTTCTATCAATAATAATTAATACGAACTATCGTAGATGCTTGAAAGCCACCTGTTTTTACTGTGCCCGTTTTCTTTACCGTCGCACTGTAATCACGAGTTACTGATGTACTTCCTTGCGGTAAACTACCGAAAAACTGGAAGTAATTAAACTTAATGTCGCTGTTTTTATCGTCCTTGATCACAAGGTTCATACCATTTTTCAAATCAATTGCATACTCACCATTAAGTGGATCCGTGGTTTCAAAATTGATATTCATGGAGAAATTATCCAAGCACCCTCTTTTTACCGCTTGAACCTGAAAATCCTTTTTAAACTCTTTACCTTGATTAAGCTCTGTGATCATCAATTGGCCAAAGTCAATTTGCTGAGATTCAGGAAAAACCTTGATATCAGCGCCACATTTTAAAAAGCGGATCCCTTGAAGCCCTGAAATAGAATAGCGTAAGTTTTTAGCCCCTGGAGTGGTATTAATCCCCCCACTTCCATCAAATTGGAAAACGGTAAATTGGTTATCACCCAAATAGTTGCCTGATGGTGGAACCACTCCTGTCACTTTGATGTATAAAGTAAACGTCACCGTCACGGTGACATTTTGCTTACCGCTAATCGGTGGTGTGCCTAAACTGACTTTTTGCTGGTCGTGTTCAAGTTGTTCACCTTGATAGTTCGCTCCAAGTAACAAACCTGTCCCTAACTTTTGTGATGTCGGGTTAAAATACATATGAACAACGTCAACCATGTTTCCCAATACGTTATCGCAATATACCGTAACGGTCAGTGGGTCTGATTGCCAAATAATCGTTCCCTCAGGGGTATCCGCTGGTATAGCAAGTTGCCCTACAGGAACAGGTGGTTTAATCACAACCCCCGTCCCTTTTTCAACACAATCCAATGCAAATGTCTTTGGGCTGATAAAAACAAATAAGAATAAAAAGTAGAACCCATACTGCTTAATAAACTTGTGTATCATAATTTATACACCTTTATATATAGGTAATATTTAAGGTAATTTGCGTTTTAATATTACCCACTGTTAATTCACTTCTTGAAAGATAGCTTTCCAACATGGAATAAATCACAATCTGTTGATTATCATCGAAATAAACTGGGTAATTTCGATATTCACCATTTGGGATTGTATTGCCCTGCTTATCCAGCAAACGAATGCCATAACCATTTAAAATTGTTTTACCACCAAATAAATTACGGTCAGTACTCGCTGTGGGTTCTGAAATGAACATGATCCTAACGACAGGATCCCGGTCATCACGATCCCGCTTTGGGAAAATGCAGTCATCAAATTTCAATTTGATCTCATGTTTAGGGCTTCTATCCCCGATCTCATTGAAATAATTAAGAGAAATTGGGCCTAATTCAATATTTTGATCCATCGAGGAAAGCGTGATTTTACAAGGCAAAGCCACGACATTACCGGTAAAATTGAGGTCGCCTCGCATCATGCTGCTGTCTGCGTATGCATGACTCCCAAACAGGGATAGCATGAAAAAACCTATTGAAAAGCAATAATTTCTCATCTCTAAAATCCTATTGGCTTTCTTTTGACAGCTGGCATATCGATGCCGCACACTGATACGTCAACATTTTCATTCCGCCGTAGTCATCCATATATCCCGCGTAAAGTTGGCTAAAACTTGCACTTGGTACAGAAACACTTTCTTTTGATAATGGCGCTACCATGACACTCTCAAAACCTGGAAAGTTATTCTTATTGTTGTGACTTAAATAACCCAACGTGACGTAGTATTTCGTTGGATTTTCAATGAGCAACTGACTACCAGAATGCGTAAACTTCAGTTCTTTCGCCCACACTTTATCGCTGTTATTTTCAATTTGAGGTGGCCGATAAAACATTTTTAAACGGCTCTGAATCGCAATTTGCACCACATTTTCTTTATCTGAAACAGGAGGGATTTCACGCACATTCAGGTAAAACAGCGACTCCCTATCCTGAGGCAATGTATCAATCCCTTCAGTCTTAATAATTTTAATTTGGTTTTTTGCATTCGGCTCAACACGTTGCATAGGTGGCAAAACAGTAAAAGGCTCTGAGACTTTGTTCCCCTTCGCATCTTCCATCCATGATTGCGCCAAATACGGCATTGTTTTACTTTGGTTATTAATCACTAAGCTAATCGATTTATCTTTGCCTGGAAAAATAATACGGGTGCGATCAATATTAATTGCCGCAGAGGCGACTTGCATGCCAGCAAAGATTAATGAAAACCCAAAGACAACTGCATACTTTTTACTCATACATCATTCCTTATTGGCAAGGGATCAAGACTTTACCTTGATTCTTTTCAGTCATATTCGGTAAGTTCAAGCGACATTGATTTGTACCACTTGCCCACTTAACAATGTAACTTTCATCTGGGTCTATCCCAGTCAAATAAGCGACACCACTGTCTGCGATAATGCCAACTTCCCTAGAGGTATTCACTTCGATGACACTCGTCCCCAGAGGTGGATAATTACCGTTACTCAAACGGATCACAGCTAAAATACGTTTCCCTTGGTTCGCTTTTATTTTTTGATAACCAATTGAGCCTTCAGTTAATGTTTTCCCAATAATGTTGTCATTCACATCAACATCATCGGGCAACGTATTCATATCAATGTACACATCCGAGTTTGAAAAACTGTTCAAACTTGTTGCAACACCGATACCGAAGCGGTTGGTGACGGACTCGCCATTATCAATAGAAATACCCGCAACGTTATCGCTATCAATCATGACGCGCGGTTCATTGTTTGTGCCATTACGGTGCATCGCAGCACCATATTTAGTGGCTGTCATAGAGCCATACCAGCTCCCACCAAAGGCGCGATAAGAATTCACATTTTCCGTTGCGTTAACATTTAATACGCCATATGGGGAAGAGCGTTGATAGCTACCACTAATATTCGGTTCTGCACGCCCGAGTTCATGCTGATCGCCACCTACTCGCATACTCCAGTAATTATTTTGCTCATTTGGGCTGTAATAGGCGACAGATTGCCCAAAGTTATGATCATTATCTGCGTATTGGGCGTCATAGCTCACTGATCCACCATTTTCTAACGGAATTGAAAATGACAGATAAATTTGATTGTCATCGGTTTCTTCGTATTTAATTTTATTGAGAGACAATGTTCCTGAAATATTTTTAAGCTGCCCAACACTAAACAGTTTACTCAGGCTCATTCCAAAGTTTGTTGTCGACTCACTGCTCCAAAACTGATGGTGTGAGGCATTAAAGTAAACCGTTAAATCCAATGGGCTAATGTATTGGTTAAAAGAAGCGGTATACACGTTTTTATCACGCCTAAAATCAAGAACACCATTAGCAGCATCAATATATTGCGGCATGGTTAGGAATTCTTTTTCAGAGAATTTGTAGCCCGCAAAAGTGACTTGTGAGTTGGTGGATTCGAAACGTTTCGAATAATTCAGACGATAACTGTTTCCTGAATAAGAACCAAAATGATCTAAATTTGCATGGGTACGCGTAATATCCAGCGATATTGCCCCAAACACATTCATGTTTTGTCCAATACCCAAGTTGACGGCTTGATAATTATTATTATCGACAGTGGCAATTAACCCGCCAAAAATGGAGGTATTGCCAAATAACCCATAAGATAATTCACCCGCAATAAACCGTGGCTCGACTTTCTGAGAACGCCCAAACGGATCCGACTGCCCCATCGTCAATTTATAAAGAAGCTGCCCTTGGCGCGTTAAAAATGGCAATGATGCCGCCGTCACTTGATAAGTCGTTTTTGAGCCATCCTCTTCCTCAATGGTCACATCTAACGTACCTTGTACTGCTTCCGTAATATCTTGAATATTAAAGGGACCGGGTGCCACTTTAGCTTGTTTAATGACACGCCCATTTTGTGAAATAATCACCATGGCATTGGTTTTAGCAATACCCGTCACCTGTGGTGCATAACCACGCAATGAAGGAGGGAGCATACGATTATCACTAAAGAGAGATGCCCCAATAAAACGGAAACTATCAAACAAATCTGTTTTTAAATAAGACTCCCCAAGTAAAACTTTTGCGCCCATTTCAGGTAATGCACGAAATGCATAAAGCTGAGTCCAATCAAATCGTTCATTCGTTTTTCCTTGAGAACGATTATATTGATACTGATAGTCTGCACGGAAACGCCAAGCACCTAAGTTCACGCCAGCCGTACCATTACTGCTACCGCTAAATGTTTCACTGGTGTTTTTAGGGGAGGTGTAATTTAAAAACAGGTTGTAGTCGAGAAATGCGCCTGCGATTCCATTTTCCCATTGGGACGGCGGAACCCAGTACGGATCATCATATTCTAACCAAGCTTGAGGAATAGAAAATAAGATATTCTGGTTCTCTTTATCAAATCGATAGTGAATATCTAGCTTTTTAGATAGTTCAACACACTGGTTATTATTATTTTGCAGAAGTTCTTCCTGAACTTTCTTTTTTAATGCAAAAAGAGTGACCATCTCTGGTGTAACACAGAGTGTTGAATTATCTTTATTCTCTTCAATAAATTTAATTAGATGTTGACCCGCTAATTTCCTACCATTCAGTGTAATATCCGTAAGATATTCACCAGCAGGGATAAAATCAGGATTTGAAAACTGACTTAAATCAATATTGTCTCTGTCCTTTGCATCAATAATATTCATATTAAATTCGACTGCATTGGACATTCCTGAAAAAGAAAATGCCAATACAATAGAAAATAATATTTTATTCATTTTAAACTGAGGCAATAAAGACATGATGTTCCCTGTCAAAAAGATAAAAAATCAAAATAAAAAGGGAAAATAACAGGCAAAAATATGCCTGTTATTTAAGGTATAGATTAGAGGTAATTTAAAGCGTAAGTCGCTTGAGAAATGATGCTACCAGTTTCTACTTTGTTACCATTTGCTTCAACACGTGCACTAAATGCTAATTTGTTAGGGCCGTCAGCTAATGGCAATTCAACACTTGTGTCACCCACTTTCATTGTTGCGCCATCAGCATTAATCAGACGAACACCAACACCTTTAGAAGTACCTGTATTTGCTAACAGTTCTTTTGCCGTTGTATCTGGCGTACCAGTGAAAGTCACTTTAACTTTGCTAACTGCAGGGAAAATAACTGTGTCTGAAGCATCTTTAACTTCACCTAAATCACAGTTTTCTAATTGAATATTATATTGAACGCTTTGGCTAAATTTATTACCAGTTTCTAATACTTTATTAGCAACTTGGCCAAGGTCAACGTTAATTGTACCATCACCTGGGATTGAACAAGGTGCATTGATAACTTTACCAGTGAAGTTGATGATACCACTTCCTTGGTCTACAGGTGCTGCATTAGCAATACCAAACGAAGAAGCGATAATTGTAGCTAATGCAATTTTAGTTAATTTCATTTATATTTTCCTATAAAAAGACGACAGATGTACCAATCACTTAATAATTAAAACAATTATTAAGTTGATATTTTTTTGCTGAGGATATAGTAAAAATAACATTTATCCCTCTAATTAAGGAATAAATTAGTTTTATTTAATTGAATTTATTTTTATATTATTTTTATATTGGATATGAGAATATCCTTAACTTTCTTAGTTAATTACTTTCTTTATTTAAGAACACATCGTCAATAAAAAAACAAATCATCTCTGTTTCTAGAGCACTAGCTAATACATGCAAATTTTCGATATTAATGTTGCACTCCCCTCTTTCATAGCGTGAGATCTGCTGCTGACTTACACCAACAAGATTTGCAAGCTCAATGCCAGAAAGACCTAAATGCTTTCTTCTTTTTCTTATTTCTCTACCTACAATACGATTTACATTTATCATCAACTATAGCCCAACAAACTTAAAATATTAAACGGCTAAACTATATTACAGATCAAAAACCTTTAGAACATAAAAATTTATCTTTTGAAATGCAAATTAAAATATTGCAAATCAATTAAAACACGAAATTTGAGTTAATTATAAATTTGAAGATATAAAAGTAAAACTGTTTATAACGATCAATAAAATAGATTAAAGCCAGAGAAACCTATCAATATTAGAGTATTTCAAATTTAAATAGTGACCAATGAAAAACAACTCAATAAAGTTAAATTTTTTAATATAGAATAATTAGAAAAACAACAACTAACCTTTTGATTTATTTTAAGTAAATATAGATTACCATTAACAATGGTAACTTAGATAAATACAGGTTTATTTTAGATTATTTAACTTAGTGATTAAATATTTACTATTCAAAATAGACATCTTGATTAATAAGCTTTTTTACATAAAAAATAGGTAAATTAATTTTTAATTTACATTATTTTAGTTTATATCAAAAATACCACTCTCAATGGTATTTTAATTTTTATGGTTTTTTAAAATTAAATATACAGGAAATCTCATTAACTCATTAAACGAGTACGAGATATAAGAAAATTGATTTAAGAGAAGGTAACTCATTTTAAATACGTAAATCTAGCAAATTATCGCGCCCTTAAGCAGGAGTGTTAACGATATCATTAAATAATGCCATTTTAAGTAAAGTGGTCACACCAAGCGACTAAAATACCTTTTATTTAACATATAGTTACATTTGCTACAAATTGTAACCAAGTGATAAATATTATTAATGAAATTAGACGTTTTTTTTCTAGTAACAAAAATAAAACATAATAATTGAGTAATTAGCTCACGGAAAAAGTGTAAAACAGGTATTTATACTTAGTTAATCACCCTGTTTTAGGTAAAAAAACTTCGATGATCTAGTAACAACAATATTCACCAGCTCAGTCTAGACGGAAATTAAGCGCTTAATCACAAGAATAGAGTACTTTTTTAGTGCTAATTAAGCCCTTTTACGGCTTTTTAGTTAAATAACTAAATGCTAATCAATAAGTTATTTTTTATCCCTGCAGATTATATAAGAATATTCCACCTAATAAGAGATTTTTTTTCGAAGAATATAATGCATTTCAACTTTTTCACTCAATTTAAATCATCGATATTCGACTAGTTTTTCTATTTCGATAACCAATGGTTATTAAAATGAAAAATAACTCATTATTTTTTTTCAAAATAACGTGTTTTTATTTTGCTAATAAAGGAGATATTGATGAATAGACAACCATTACTTCGCGCTGCAACGGTGCAATTCCAACACCAAGCAGGCAATAAAGACTACAACTTAGCCTGTATCCACAACTTCATTACGCAAGCTGCACAAAAAAAGGTCAGAATGCTCATATTCCCTGAAATGTGTATTACTGGGTATTGGCATGTCCCAAAACTGTCTGATGAAGACGTTTATGCACTCAGTGAAATCTTGCATGACAGCCCTTCATTAGCCCCTATTCGCCAACGTGCCATCGAATTAGATATGCTTATTGGCGTTGGATTCATTGAAAAAGGCCTCAATGGTAAATGTTATAATACCTGGGTCGCTTGCATGCCTGACGGGCAGTTATATGCGCACCGAAAACTGCATGCCTTTGAGCATCCAGTTATTCAAAGCGGTGATAACTACACGGTGTTTGACACCCCCTGGGGTGTCAAAGTCGGCATATTGATTTGTTGGGATAATAATCTGATTGAAAACCCGAGAGCTACTGCATTACTTGGCGCTGATATTATCCTTGCACCTCATCAAACGGGTGGAACAAACTCCAGTAGCCCGTATGGTATGAAGCGCATACCACTGCATTTATGGGAAAACAGAGAACAAGACCGACAAGCACTGATCGATGCATTTCAAGGGGAAAATGGTCGAAACTGGTTATTACGCTGGCTACCTTCACGCGCCCATGATAACGGTGTTTTTTACCTGTTTAGTAATGGCGTTGGCCGTGACGACGACGAAGTTCGAACAGGAAATGCGATGATAATCGACCCTTATGGCCGCATTATTCAAGAAACGACTGCCACTGAAAATGACATGGTCATCGCTGATTTAGACCTTAACTTACTCCCCAACTCCAATGGGAGACGTTGGTTAATGGGACGACGTCCCGAACTCTACACAATTCTTAATACTACAATGGGTTACGAAACAGATATTCATCAGGTTCGTTTCGCATCTCAAGCAACACCTTTTATCAAAAAATAAATCAGTCCCTGTAAAATAGCGAATGCTATAGTGGTTTATTCATTATATAGATACTATAGCGTTTATCATTTTCTGTAAGAGGTAAATATGGATACCCGACTTCTTCGCGCCTTTATTACTCTTGCGGATACAAAAAATTTCAAAGAAGCCTCAACACGCTTATGCATAAGCCAGCCTGCATTAACAAAGCAAATTAAGTTATTAGAAGAGCAACTCAATTTACGGCTATTTGAACGAGGCCGCCACGGCGCAATGCTGACAGAGCATGGCCTTACATTGCTACCCCATGCAAAATTAGTCCTGAACCACGTACAAGAATTATTGAATCAAGCATTGACGATCAAGGAAGAGCCCCCTAAAGTTTTGAATGTCGGTTTTGGGATCTCATCTTTTCAAGAGGCCTCTTTATTTGTTGCTCACTTACGGGAGAAACTACCTAGCGTTGCCATTGTGTTGGACGATATGCCATCACATATAATGAGAGAGAATCTTCTTACTCATCAATTAGATATTGCATTCACTCGCCGTGTCTCCCATGGTTCAATAACAAATATTATTAGCCAACCCTTAAAAACGGAAGTTTTAGCCCTCGCTATATCACGCGAATACGCACAACATAATTCGATACGGGATTATTTAACACAATATCCATTGCTTATGTTACGTGCAGAGCGCGGCCTTGGCCTTTACCAACAGATTCAGCGTTACCTGCAATCGGAAGAGTTACATATCTCTCCCTTACAAGAGGCCAGCGATATACAAACGCTTATTGCATTGGTTGCCGCCAAAGTGGGCGTTAGCCTTATTCCTTACAGTGCAAAATATATTGCACAAGAAGATATCCACTTTATTCCTCTTCACCACTGTGAGGCAGCAAATTGGCAAATCGATGTCGTTTGGCAGGCTTCATTACCCAAAGCATGGCAACGCACTTTCCGCACTTTGATTGATGAAATGCATGAAACCCCGTGAGCGATAGGCAATAAGAAGAACTCCGTAATTCCTATATATTAAATAAATGAACTCTGATATTTATTGTTGTTATCTTGGTTAGATAGGCACTTTATATATGTCCGCTAATAGGTCAATTGCTCCACTTAAAATCATCGCGTCTGGCGTTGCTTTGCCTGAAAACAAAATTTACTCCTCTATGCTCGATGAAAAATTCAATAAAACAAAAGGGTTTGTGGAGAAACATTCAGGTATCGAATATCGCTATCATGCAAATAATACTGATTCACAAGCACAGTTGGCTGCACAGGCCATTGCAAATGCATTACAGCATAATCAGTTATCACCACAAAGTATTGATATGCTGATTAACGCCTCAGCGATCCCTGTTCAGGCATTACCTTGCTCTGCTGCCCACATCCTTGAACAATCAAATTTAAATGATGGTATTGCCTGCTTTGATATCAACTCCAGTTGCATTAGCTTTATTACTGCGCTACAAGTGGCTGCGGGCATGTTAGCAACAAGCCAATACCAACGAATAGCCATTGTCTCTGCTGACATAGCCTCACGGGGCATCGACTGGCAAGATAAGGAATCATCGCTCATTTTTGGTGATGGTGCAGCGTGTGTGATTGTTGAAAAAGGGGATGGCACCAGTGGCATTCTTTCTTACACTCACACTACACACACTGACGGGATTGATTTTTGTGAAATTCGCGCAGGTGGAACACGGAAAAACCCACGTTCAGGAATGACTGAGGATGATTTCCTGTTTCATATGCAAGGTAAAAAACTTTTCCGCATGGCATCTGCCTTAATTGAAGAATTTATGCAGCGGGTCTTCACCGAGTCAAACTTACAACTCGAACAAATTGATACTGTCGTGCCCCACCAAGCGAGCCATTTATCGTTAGAACACATGCGTCAACGTGTTGGCGTGACATCCGATCAGCTCATTGATATCTATCGCCATCGAGGTAACCAAGTTGCAGCATCGATTCCATCGGCACTGCACGAAGCGATTATCACAGACCGTTTTTATGAAAAACAACATGTGATGTTAATTGGTACTGCCGCAGGTTTAGCGCTGTGTGCCATGGTATTAGTGCCATGAAAATCTTAGTCACAGGTGCCACAAGTGGGCTTGGCCGAAATGCTAGTGAGTACTTACTGGGGCGAGGTTTTGACGTTGTCGCTTGCGGGCGAAATCCACAAGCAGGAGAACAGTTAATCACAATGGGTGCTGAGTTTGCCCCTTGTGAACTGGCAAAGCTCTCTTTGCAAGAAGCGAAAGAGATGATGACTGGCTGTGATGCCATTTGGCACTGTGCGGCACTCTCTTCACCATGGGGCAAGCGCCAACATTTTGAAAGTGTTAATTTTCATGCGACTCACACATTAGCCACCGCAGCTGGCGAGCTAGGAATAGCACGTTTTATTCATATTTCGACCCCCGCCATTTATTTCAATTTCACCCATCAACGTGATATTACAGAAACCACCCAGAATACTCATTTCGCCAATCAATATGCGAGAACAAAATATTTAGCGGAAACAGCTATTCAGCAATGTGTTAAGCAGTATCCCAATACCCGCTATACCCTATTGCGGCCTCGTGGGTTGTTTGGCCCTCATGACCGCGTGCTACTGCCGAGGCTATTGGCACAAATCAAATCTCGTCAGGGTAAGTTAGTACTTCCTAACGGGGGAAATAACCATTTTGACTTAACCTATGTGGGGAATGTGGTTCACAGCATGCAACTGGCTACGCATAAAGACGCGTTACAAAGCGGCGCAACCTATAATATTACCAACCAACAGCCGCAAGCACTAAAACACACATTGCAGCAACTTTTCCATGAGCTTCAACTCGAGTGTGAAATTCGTTCCGCACCTTATCCCCTGTTATATAGCATTGCTGTGTTACTTGAGGGCATCAGCCATCTCACTGGAAAAGAGCCGCTTCTCACCCGTTATAGCCTCGGTGCAGCTTATTTCACCATGACGCTTGATAACCAAAAAGCCCAACAAGAACTAGGTTATTACCCGTTATATTCCATGGAGCAAGGAATTCATTTAACCGCTAACTGGCTAAAACAGCAGGAGAATTGATGTTAACCATTCACCAATATGAAGTTGGGTACTGCACACATCCAGGCTGTGTGGCCCTAAAAGGTGCCAGTTTTAAGTCTTGCAAATTCCCTGCCCGTGCATGGTTGATTGAAGACGAAAATCAGCGTTGGTTATTTGATACGGGATATGCCACCCATTTTTATGATCATACACGCAAAGGCATCATGCGGTTCTATCGTACGGTAACTCCTGTTTATTTCGAAAGCAAAGATGCGTTAGTCAATCAACTGGCAAGCGACGGACTTAAACCGAAGGACATTAATGGTGTGATTTTATCCCATTTCCACGGTGACCATATCGCAGGGCTGCGCGATTTTCCCGAGATGCCAATTATTTGTTCTGGTGATGGTTGGGCAAAAACACGTCCATTAACGGGCTTTGCCGCCCTGAAAAGTGCGTTTGTTCGCGGCTTATTACCTGATGACTTTGAACAGCGAACCGTATTTTATGAAGGCTTTGAACGTGTTGCCCTCCCCTGTGAATTACAAATACTCGGTGAAGGCTTTGCTGTGAATAAGTCAAAAACCTTATTAATTGTGCCACTCCCAGGGCACGCAGCAGGCCATATTGGCTTATGCGTGTTAACGGAGGCAGGATGGGTGCTGCTTGCAGGGGATGCGGCATGGTCGCCCACCAATTACCGTGAACTACGGGGCCCGATGGCTATCGCTAATATCATCATGGATGACAAACAAGCGTATTATGAAACACTGAATAAATTGCATGAAATTGATAAGCAAAATATTGTTATTCAGCTCTGCCATGAAGGTGATTTACAGTGATATTGTCGATGCTTTGGCACTATTGGCGAGCACGCCGTTTGTCATTCAAAAACCGCACAGATTTAGAGGCTTACCAGCAAAAGCGTTTGGCTCAATTTAAACACAAAATACTGGCAAAAAGCCCTTATTTTCGTGCCTATATCGACCGCCCTCTACATGAATTTCCTATTATGAACAAATCCATCATGATGGAAAATTTTGACCAAATGAATACCGCTGGCCTCTTAAGCCAAATGCTTCTCGAATGTGCACAGAAAAGTGAGCAATCGCGTGATTTTGCCCCAAAAGTTGGCCGTTATAGCGTTGGGTTATCTTCTGGTACATCAGGGCGGCGCGGCATATTCGTGGTGAGCCCACAGGAACAAAGTATCTGGTCTGGCAGCATGTTAGCTAAAATGTTGCCCAAGGGACTATTCCACGGTGAGCGAGTTGCCCTCTTTTTACGTGCCAACAATAATTTGTATGAAAGCGTGAATAACCGCTGGATATCCTTACGGTTTTACGACCTGTTTGCGGATTTTCAGCAGCAACTGTCCGCCCTTGAAGCCTATCAACCCTCAATTATTGTCGCACCTGCACAAGTGTTGTGTGCCATTGCTGATGCCATTATCCACCAGCAAATCCAGCTAACCACCCACAAAGTGATTTCAGTGGCAGAAGTTCTTGAACAACAAGACAAAGAGAAGCTTAAGCGCTGTTTTCCACAAGTGGGCGAGGTATACCAAGCCACAGAAGGCTTTCTGGGTTGTACCTGCTCACATGGCACGCTGCACTTAAATGAGTCTTTCCTGCATATTGAACCTAATTGGTTAGATGAAACACGGTTTTCGCCGATAATCACCGATTTTACCCGCCAAACACAGCCGATTGTGCGTTATCAGCTTGATGATGTATTGGTGGTCAAACAAGCGCCGTGCCCTTGTGGCTCTCCAGAACTTGCCATTGAACGTATTGAAGGACGTTGTGATGACTTACTGCAACTGACTGATCAACAAGGTAATATGACCACAATTTTTGCCGATCCTTGTGCGAGAGTCATCGTGAATAATTTACCCCTCACTGCGGATTTTCGGCTTACCCAACAAGGTTACCATTTATGCTTGCAAGCCGAGTGCAGTGAAGAAGAACTTGCTCATTGCCATCAACAACTGGAAAATTACTTAGCCAGTCAACGCGTGGATATTCAGCAGTTACATTGGGAATTATTAGCTAAACCTATTGAACAATCACTTTCCATCAAAAAACGCCGCATTACCCGCAAGGAACCGCAATGACAAGCAACGTCTTATTCCAGCGCTTAACCTATTGTTTGATTGGCTGGGGAACCGTTGGCATTGTGTACAACTACACAGGGCAAATTGTTGAGAATGCCAATATCTTAAGCCCAAGTGCCGTTGATAACATCGTGCCATTCTCCCCACATGCAGTTTGGTTTTATCTGTCGTTCTTTTTATTTATTCCACTAGGCTATTTTTGCAGCCCCATTGAGCGCGCCCGTTTATTAATGTTCGCCATGCAATTGTGTGCGTTGGTTTCTGGCGCAGTTTATTTACTGTATCCCACCACGATGCTGTACCATGAATATGATTTAACAACATTTTCTGGTCATGCATTATCGGCATTGATCGATATCGATAGCCCACAAAATTTATTACCTTCTCTACATGTCTCATTGACTCTTGTGGTACTGAATGCATTATGGTCAGTAAAATATAAATTTCGCACATTAACTTATTGTTTATGGGCCGCCGCTATCTGCGTGTCCGTATTGGTGTTAAAACGCCACTTGTTTATTGATGTTGTCACTGGAGCAGTAACGGCTTGTTGCGCGCTGTGGGTTGTCCACGCTGCAAAATACCGCTTAGAGAGAAAACGCTCATGAATGAATTAACCTTTCCCATTATTTTTATGTTAGCGATCGTCGTCGCAGAAGGCTTAGTGATCGCCAAAACACAAAAGGGTACGGTAAGCTGGCAAGAATTGGTGTTCAACCTGAACTCTGGCCATATTATGTTATGGTTATTTAGAGGGTTAGAGATTTTTTGCTATGGGTTTGTGGTCACTCACTACTCTTTCAACCTTGTTGAAAACTGGCCAACAGTTTTAGTTTGGGTTTTTACAATCTTAGCGTGGGACTTCGGCTTCTATTGGCTCCACCGATTGCACCATACTTATAGAATACTCTGGGCAGTACACGTTGTGCATCATCAAGGGGAGCATTATAACTTGTCGTTAGGGGTGAGAAATTCGTGGTATTCATCTCTCACATCAATCCCCTTCTTTATGTTATTAGCGTTAATGGGCATTCCGCTTGAGGTTTTCCTTACTGTGTCGATTTTGCACTATACCATTCAGTTCTTTAACCACAGCGCCCTGATCCCGCGCTTGGGTTGGTTAGAGAAATTTATGGTGACGCCGCAGCACCACCGCGTTCATCACGTCAAAGAAGGGCATTATTCCAATCGCAACTTTGCAGGAAGCTTTATTTTTTGGGATAAGCTGTTCGGTACGTTTGCCAAACTCCCTGAAACTGAACATCATTTTGGTATTAAAGGTACTCCAGCCTCTGAAAACCCATTTATTGACAGTAACTTACCTTTCTGGCGGATGATTAAACGTGCCAGTAAACCCGCACAAAAACCAACGCCGCTATTTCGCGTAAACCAAGTTGCCTTAGTAATGGGAACATTACTCTTATTCTCCCTAGTTATCGGCTATGTCTACCTTTACGGTTATGGCTACCAAGGCACTACGCTGCAACAAGTCGTTTTATTTGTGCTTTTGGCACTAGGAACCGTGGCATTATCAGGGATTTCTGATGGGCGAAAATCAGGGTTAATGAGCTGGTTTTTTATCGCCTGCTTACTACTGATTTGTGTGGTATTTATTTGGAAATGGACGACAGCCTTCTGGGTCATTTTTACCAGTGCGTTGTGGTTGCACAGCTTATTGATGTTAGTTGGGTTTGGCCGAAAACCGATAGTGGTGGCGAATGTCGCTTAAACCGCTTAGGCCACTCAGTTACCAGCACCGCCATGATCAAGACTTCCAAAAAGCCTTGAATAAAGCGGCTAAACAATATTTGCATGATAATGCCGATCATCGATTTGCTGACGGACGTTTTTATGCCAAAAGCGCCGTGTTGGTATTGTGCTGTTTAGGCAGTTATTTTGCGGCACTGTTACTCGATACACCTTGGGCCTTTTTTGTTTTTTACCCCTGTTTTGTCTGCTTCGCTTTATTATTGGCCATTAATTTAGTACACGACGCCTCACACAATGCGATTTTTAAACACGCCAAAGCCAATTATTGGCTCAACTTTTGGATCACCATTCCCCTTGGCTTAGACCCTGAGTGTTGGCGCGTGCGGCATATTATTTTTCACCATGCTCATACCAATATTCGCCATTACGATTTGGATATTGAAGAGAATTTTGTTTTACGCCAAACCCCTTACCAACGTTGGTATCCTTTTATGCGAGCCCAACACCTGTATTGGCCATTGATTGCAGCAATGACATTCCCTGCACTCATTTGGTTTTTTGATTGGATGGACAGGTTTCACTTTACCCGCGTAGCGCCCCATATGCGTCATCAAGGGCAGCAAGGTATATTGGCGTTTATCATGGCAAAATTACTGCATTTGGTGATGGCCATTGTGATCCCCGCAATCGTTTTGCACGATATCAGCCTTGGCACGCTGCTCTTGACCTACGTACTCAGCCAAATGTTTGCATCATTAATATTTGTTGTACTAATACTCGGCACCCATTGGGCAAAAGCCACCTTCTATACCCCGCCTAAAGAAGGAAACATGCCTCATGGTTTTTATACCCACACATTTTCAACCACTTATGACTGGCAAACCACACCACGCTGGCTAACCTATTGGCTAGGCGGGCTAAACCTTCATCTGACTCACCACTTATTTCCCAACTGGAATCATCGCCATTACCCTGCTTTGGCAAAAATTATTGAGCAAACCGCAAAGCAGTTTTCAATGGATTACCACTGTATTAGTGCCAAAGAATTGTTTGTGTATCAGCAGCGTTTCTTAAAAGAGATGGGGTCAGGCAAACAGCTCGATGAGCACTGAGTTTTCAGAGCATAAAACTCAGTGCGTTACGAAGGGCTAGCTACTTATCAACAATAATATTTTGGTTTACAACGTTTTGTTCGCTGTTACCTACCATTTGGGCAAATTTATCCAGTGGATCGGTACGAAACGCATATAAGCGTTTTAAGGCAAATGGGTTATCCCCCAGCTTCACTTTTCCTTGTATCGTCGTCACCGCGAGATGTAACCCAGCCTCTTTCGCCGCTTCCATCGCCGATGCGTTATAGCCACCAAACGGGTAAGCTAAATAACGTTGATCTGGCTCGAAGTGGCTCAAAATCTTCATCGATCGTTTAAAATCCAACATAATCGTATGTTCTTTTCGGCTAAATAAAATGGGAGAGTTGTGATTATCCAAACGGTGCAAAAAATGTGTGTGGGACTGAATGTTAAATACATCTTGGCTATCTTTAATTTCTTGTTTACTCATAAATTGTAATGAGTCAGCCGACCACTTTTGCGGCTGTGTTTTAATCCGTGAAGAAATCACAAATAACGTCGCTTGCTGCTGGTTATGCCTTAAAATAGGCAGCGCATAGCGGTAAACCGACTTCAAACCATCATCAAAGGTGAGTACCACGGCTTTGCCTGGCAGATTGGCCGTTTGATTTAAATAATCTTCCACATCTTCTAGGGACAACGTTTGGTAACCTGCATTTTTCAGGTAATTCATTTGCTCACTGAATGCCTTAGCCGATGTCGTCGTCGAGGTGTGGCGAAAGTGTTTATTTTCGCTATCTTGCAAAATATGGTGATACGTTAAGATAGGAATACCTTTATCCAATGCGACATCCTGTAAACGCACATACCCTAAACGATCTCCAAGGCGAATAGTTAACCATGCCGTCTTCTCACCCGCTTTATCGGTTTTAATCATGCGAGCCAAAATAGGGTAGCGCAAATTATCCCACAAAGAAGCTATTTGTGGGCTATTGCTGTCGGTTGTTCGGTAAACTGGGGTTTTTTGATGCGTGACCAAATAATCATAAATCAGGTTTTGCAAATCATTGAGTCGGTCTGCATCTGGTGCATAACGCGGCTTTTTATTCGCAAAAGAGCTAGTTTTAACAAAGGCATAATCATTGCCGAATTGCAGCGCACAATAGTCCCCTGCAGGGGAATAAGCGTAAAAACCATGGTCTGCATTTAACTCAGCGACTGCTCTCATTTCACCTGCTATGAGCGAAAAAATAATTTCATTTTCTTTCGTTTGTACTAATTTAGGCGGAATATCTGCAAGCTTCCAATCGTCGGTATTGCTTATCTCAACCGCTAACGATTGAGAAATTGAATTTACAAATAACACGCAAAACAGCAAAAAAAATCGTTTACACATTTGTTATCCATCATCCGCTGAATTTTACCGTAATTATTCTAAACCTACTCAATAAGTAACCCTATACTTTGATAAAAATTTTTATTTTTAATTAAAAACAATAAATTAGTGACATTGTTATTCACTTTTCAAACTTTCCTT
The DNA here is from genome assembly GCF_050446505.1 of Providencia sp. SP181. Classification (NCBI taxonomy): domain Bacteria; kingdom Pseudomonadati; phylum Pseudomonadota; class Gammaproteobacteria; order Enterobacterales; family Morganellaceae; genus Providencia; species Providencia sp. SP181. The sequence goes on along the minus strand of NZ_JBBPXM010000003.1, from coordinate 272,104 downwards.
TTCAAAATTCAGTGTTCCAAATAAAGTTGTTATACCAATTTTAAGTTTTTTTATGAGTTATCATACAAAATAAAGAGATCTAGCTCATATTTATCATTTAAAAACGCGGCATTGGCACAATCTGTAAATCATTTGACAGTTAATTCCAATTCTCACTGCTAGATTGACTTTCAAGTACTTTTCAACACTTGGGAATAGCAATGAAAATAAAAGAAATTAGCACCTTTATCATGCACGTTCCGGTCACTAATGACCTGATTGGCGATTCAACCCACAGCATTACCCACTGGGGGATGCCTGGTGTGATGATTAAAACAGAGTGCGGTTTAGTGGGCTATGGCCACACTGGCACACATGCAGATATTACAACAGACCGTTTAATTACCACCATTATTGAAGATGTTTTTGGCCCAATGTTACTGGGTGAAGACCCGAACGAAGTGCGTTATTTGCACCGTAAACTTACTCGTAGCTCAACCAATATTTGGGTGGGACGTGGTGGTTTAATGCAAATGGCTATCTCCGCCATTGATATCGCACTGTGGGATTTAAAAGCCAAAGCCGCGCAGCAACCTCTGTGGCAATTATTTGGTGGTTCTAAACATAATAAAGTCAATGCATACAATACCGACTGCGGCTGGTTAGTTCGCAGCCAAGACGACCTTGTCGATGACTGTAAAAAAATGATCTTCGAAGAAGGCTTTAAAGCGATAAAAATGAAGATTGGTAAACCTGATCCACGCGAAGATTTACAACGTATCGAAGCTGTTCGCAACGCAATCGGCGACGATATTGACTTAATGGTTGATGCAAATGGTAAATGGGATATCAGCATCGCCAAACAATATGGCCACCGTTTAAATGATTTCAATATCAAATGGTTTGAAGAACCACTGTGGCACGATGATGTGGCGAGCCATAAGCAATTAGCCGCTTATATGGATACGCCAATCGCTTTAGGTGAATTACTATATCACAATGATTCATTTAAAGAATTTGTACTCGCTGGCGCTGTTGACTACTTACAACCCGATGCAACTCGTTGTGGTGGTTTAACCGCAGTATGGGAAATTGCCGACCTAGGTATGGCATTTAACCTGCCAGTCACTCCGCACCATGGCGATATGATGCAAGCACAGTTGCATCTCGTGATGGCGCACCCTGCCTGTTCATTATTGGAATTTATTCCATGGACACTGGACTGCTTTGTTGATCCCGTGGAAGTGGTTGATGGTGTGTACAGCACCCCAACCGCACCAGGCGCAGGAACAACGTTAAAACCAGAAGCATTAGCAAAATTTAACGTGAAATAATAAAAATCCCTTTCCTGATATTTTAATTATTCACAGCAAAGGAAAGGGAAATATATAACAAGAATTATTCATTTAAATTACCTATTTAATAGCTCTATACTCTACTCTGCTGATTTCTCAGTGGTGGGCTAAACACGTAATAAAAATGAATAGATAACATCATTACCTTATAAAAAATACTGGGGTGAACCATGTCCACCAATATTGACCACTTATCATCAGCGACCAGCAAAGCGATACGAAAAATAATACCAATGGTGGTATTAATGTTCATATTAGCTTACCTAGATCGCTCAAATATTGGCTTTGCTAAACAAGAGTTTCAGCTAACAACAGGGTTAAGCGACGCCGCTTATGCATTCGGCGCAGGGATTTTCTTTATCGGTTACGCATTGTTTGAAGTACCGAGTAATATCTTGTTATACCGCATTGGGGCGCGAGTTTGGTTATCACGCATCATGGTCACGTGGGGGTTAATCTCTGCAGCAATGATGTTTGCCCATGATGAAACCACGTTTATTGTTTTGCGTTTTTTACTCGGTGTGAGTGAAGCAGGCTTCTTCCCTGGGGTTATTTTATATTTAACCTTCTGGTTCCCACAAAATATCCGTGCACGAGTCACTGGCTACTTCCTGTTTGGTGCGCCATTAGCATTTATTATTGGTGGCCCATTATCAGGCTCATTGCTTGCTTTGGAGGGCTCATCCTTTGCTTTCGGATTATACGGCTGGCAATTGATGTTTGTTGTGGAAGGTTTATTAGCTTCTCTTGTCGGGATCTGGGTATTCTTCTACCTTGATGACCGCCCAGAAAAAGCAAAATGGCTGACAGATGATGAAAAAAATGCCCTTGCTTCAAAACTTGCACTAGAAGAAGACGCGAAAAAAGGCCACAGCCCGAAAGGTGCGCTGAGTGCCCTGCTAGACATGCGCGTTCTGTACCTGTGCTTGATTTGGTTCACTGTTCAGGTCTGTGGATACGGCATTTACTTCTTCTTACCAACACAAATCGCAACCTTGCTAGGTAGCAAAGTGGGTGTGTTGGTCGGCTTTGTGACAGCAATTCCACCATTATGTGCCGCTATCGCAGTGTATTATGTACCCCGTATTTCTGAGCGTTTAAAAGAACGCCGTAAAGTGGCTGCAATTACCTTTATGTTAGGCGCTGCGGGGATTGCTGTATCTGGCTTGTTCGATAGCATCCCGGTGATTGCCATCATTGCATTGTGTGTAGCTGCTGCGGGTCACTTAGCGATGCAACCGTTGTACTGGAGCTTCCCATCGGCTTATTTAGGCGGAACGGCAGCGGCATCGGGTATCGCTTTAATTAACTCGGTAGGTAACTTAGGCGGTTTTGTGGCACCAAACTTAAGGGTCTGGGCAGAAACCACCTTTGAATCCGCACGAGCTGGCTTATATTTCATTGCCTTAGTCGCCTTTATCGGGGGCCTATTAATCCTCACATTAAAAAAACTCGGCATCGAAAAGAAATTTGAAGATTAATTTCGATTGATGTGAGCTCCCCCGAGTCATCTTTGGTGGCTCGGGATTTTCTATTTTTAGATCAAACCCATTGAATTACCTGTTGCTGTTGTTCATGATTGAACATAACCCCACCCAATGCCATGATAAAGTTCGCGATTCATGCAGGGAGCATTCAAATGAACATTGTTGTACAAAACAGTCAGTTAGTTATGACGCATGATGATGTACTAGACGTTTTACAAACCAATAGCTGGTTCAGTAACTTACCAAACTATTTGATTAGTGCGCTAATGGAGTGCGCTACACTGCGTTTTTATAATGATAGTGAGATGGTTCATTACCAAGGCGACCCCGCTCGTGGGTTGTATGCGGTCATCCAAGGTTCAGTAAAAGTCAGTTCGATCTCCACCGATGGACGTGAATGTGTGTTTCGCTACCTGTCCCCAGGCAACTGGTTTGGTGAAATTGCGATGTTAGATAAATCGGCGCGTACCCACGATGCAAAAGCCATTAGCCCAACAATCTTGCTGACCATTTCCCCAAAAGATCTTTCTCTGATCTTGGAAAAACACCCTGTTTTCTATCAGTTTTTGAATATTCTGCTCTGTAAAGTAATCCGCAATGCGTTCACCATTATCAATGACAGCGCCCTACTTTCTGTTTCGGCGAGACTTGCAAAGCGCCTCCTGAGTTTAGCGGAAGGATATGGAGAACCCCATGAAAAAGGCACTCAGTTGAGTCTATACCTTACTCAAGATGACCTTGCGACCATTATTAATACCACTCGCCAAACTATCAATAAGCGCTTGGTAGCATGGGAAAAATTAGGCTGGATTGATGCAAAATACGGGAAAATTGTCTTAGTCAACCTTCCCGCATTAAAGCAAATTTCAGAGGATGATGAAGACTAGCTAGTCGCTTTGGTCAACGGGTGGGCTATCCGCAAAGAAATAGCGATCCATGGTAAATTCAAAGTCATCACTAGTGGCGTTGAATAGCATCTTTTTGGTATTTTCCAAATGCTGCCACATGGCTTGCCTTGCGCCTTTTGGATCTCGACGGGCTAACGCTTGTAAGATTTGGTCGTGCTCATCACACCAACTTTCAATAGAGCGGTTATCGATGTGCTCATGTAGTTTTAACCAATACGGGTTAAGTAACCGCTGGCTCCACATTTGTTCGACAATCACCACCATCGCGCTGTTATGAGTCGAAGCCGCAATTTGCATATGAAATGCCAGATCCCACGCTGAGTCACGAAAACGGTCCTCTTTACGCGCATTCTTTTGAATTTCAAGCAGTTTTAAAATATCTTCTTTGGTGGCTTGAGTCGCTGCAAACTCCGCAATATGGCTTTCGATCAACTGCCTTGCTTGCAATAATTCAAACGGCCCACAGCGGCTAAACTCCAAGCCGCCCTCAGTATTGACAGAGTTATTAGACCGATTGCTGATAACATGTATACCAGAGCCTTTCCTAACATCCACATATCCTTCCACCTCTAACATGATAATAGCTTCGCGGATCACTGTGCGACTGACATTCATTTCGTCTGCCAATAGCCTTTCTGCGGGTAGTTTAGTGCCAACAGGGTACTCATCATTTTCAATACGTTCTTTAACCAGTGCAGCCACTTGCTGGTACAGGCGCGGTTCGCTCTCAGCTGAGCTCATGATTTTCTCCTTTTGCAGTATGGCCTAACTCGGCAATGCTTTTATGGCTTTAGTATAACGAAATAACTCAATGATGGGGAAGCAAGAATATGGCCAAGAAATAATTTCACCACAAAATTGGTATAACACCTTTTAAAGTTATAAACCAGATCGTATAATGCATGAAAATTAGGCAGCAAAATTGAAGATAGTCACCCTACTGATCTTTTCAGTCCGATGTACCGCTCAGGGAGCAAAACATGCAAAAAGAAATAATTAAAATACACACTAATGACAATGTCGCCGTCACACTAATCGATAGGTTCGCTGGGGATACATTCACGATTGAAGATCAATCGATTACATTGAAAGAAGATGTGAGCCGCGGCCATAAAATTGCCTTAACCGCCATTAAAACAGGCAAAAATGTCATGAAATATGGGGCGCCAATAGGCCACGCCACCGTAGACATTAGCACTGGGGAGCATGTGCACACCCATAATACCGCGACCAATCTTAGCGCATTAAATGATTATGAATATCACCCTGAGCATAATGCAATTTCTGCAACCGTGGCTGATCCTGATGTCCGACTCTATCGCCGAGCCAATGGCGAAGTAGCGATTCGCAATGAGATCTGGGTGATCCCAACGGTGGGTTGTGTCAATGCCCTCGCCCGCAAAATGATCGAGCGATTCCAAAAACAAAATGGCAACCCTGATGATATTGATGGAGTGTATTTATACAACCATACCTTAGGCTGCTCCCAATTGGGGGATGACCACTTAACCACTCGTACAATTTTGCAAGATATGGTCAAGCACCCTAACGCAGGGGGCGTATTAGTGATTGGACTTGGTTGCGAAAATAACCAAGTTGCAGCCTTTAAAGAGACCCTCGGTGAATTTGATGCAGGCCGCGTTAAGTTTATGGTGTGCCAACAATTAGAAGATGAAATTGAAGCAGGCGTTGAGCATCTTAATGAGTTATATCAACTTGTTAGGCAAGATAAACGTGTTGCAGGCAAACTCAGTGAAGTGAAATTTGGCCTCGAATGTGGCGGCTCCGATGGGCTATCGGGGATCACTGCAAACCCACTATTAGGCTGTTTTTCTGACTTTTTAGTGAGCCATAATGGGACGACTGTATTGACGGAAGTACCTGAAATGTTTGGCGCAGAACAAATTTTAATGAACCACTGCCATGACGAGAAAACCTTCGAAAAAACGGTCGAAATGATCAACGATTTCAAACAGTATTTTATCGCCCATGACCAACCTATTTACGAAAACCCATCACCAGGTAATAAAGCAGGTGGTATTTCAACCCTTGAAGAAAAATCCCTTGGTTGCACGCAAAAAGCGGGAACCAGCCAAGTAATGGACGTCTTAAAATATGGTGAACGCCTGACAACACCTGGTTTCAACTTATTGAGCGCACCAGGTAACGATGCCATTGCAACCAGTGCATTGGGTGCTGCAGGCTGCCATATGGTGTTATTCACCACTGGTCGTGGAACGCCGTATGGCGGTTTCGTACCAACGTTAAAGATTGCGACAAACAATGAGTTAGCGGCGAAAAAACCCCACTGGATTGACTTTAACGCAGGCGCACTGTTAAACGGTAAATCCATGGATCAATTACTGGCTGATTTTATTCAGCTTGTGGTAAAAATCGTCAATGGCGAACAAACCAAAAATGAAATCAACGATTTTCGTGAATTAGCCATTTTCAAAATGGGTGTCACACTTTAATATCAAGTCCATCCCTATTGTTTTGCTGTTGTGAAGCAATAGGGACCCTTTCATTATTTTTCTCCTAAATGTAAATAATCACCCATTGTTATTCACTTGCGCACAATAAAGAAAAGTCATCATTTCGCTATTTTTAAGATATGGTAGGATCACGCTGAGATAACGATTTTCAATTTATTAGCAAGGTGAACGATGATAGATCTAAAACTTAGGGAAGCCAGAGACAGCCTATCAACCAAGGAAAAGCAGGTCGCTGAATACATTATTGCTAATAAAAAAAACATGCAAAGTATTAGCATTCAATCTTTGGCACAAGAAAACAAAGTCAGCACTACCACTATTTTGCGCCTGTGCCATAAGCTTGGTTACCAAGGCTTTAGCGAGCTAAAAATTGATTTAATTTCATCGATAAACAACAAATCATACGGCACGCTGCTACAAGAAGATATTGATATTAATGATTCGATGGAAACGGTGAATTTTAAAGTCAGCCAAATCGAAAAGTCATCGATAGAAGAAACCTGTGCTTTAGTGAATCTTAATGCATTTGCACAGGCTAATGCGCTGATTAGCAAAAGTAAAAAAATAGTTATTTACGGCGCAGGTAGCAGTGGATTAGTTGCAAAAGAGTTTGAATATCAACTCATTAAAATTAAAAAAGACGTGAATTGCCACCTCGACTACAGTATTCAATTTAGCATCGTGAATACATTAGATAAAAATGACTTGGTGATTGTGATTTCCCATTCAGGTGAAAACCACGAGTGCATTAAGTTACTCACATTAGCCCGTGAATTACAGGTGCCAACTATCGCCATAACTAAGATGGGGCAAAGCTCAGTCTCTTCCTTGGCAGAAACCATTTTACATACCACATCAACCGAAAATATCTCGCGGATTATCCCTATTCGCTCAAAAATTTCACAGCTGACTGTCATTAATATGTTGATTACTAACCTGTTTATTAATCAGTATGATGAGCGTATCCAAAAGCAAATTAGCACCCGTGCAGAGCGTTTCTCACGCTTAAATAGCAACAATTAATTTTTATTTCTCTTCTTCATCTTCTCGAGGTGGCACGATATCGCCACTTCGATCTCGCTCACAAAACTGACCCTTTCTTGCTGGCTAATCCTTTTCATTCCTCTTTTTTGTGATATTGTTACTTAAAAATAAATATATAAAAGTAACTTTATTACTAAAATAAAAAGCAAGATATAAAGGGGAAAAAATGAGCTCTCAACTACCCATCATACTGGCAAGCCATGGCCCTTTTGCACAAGGGCTACTGGAGTGTGCAGAAATGTTAATTGGTACTCAGGAAGATATCAGCGTGATATCCATCCAAAGAGAAAGCAATATTAATGAGGTCAAAAAGCAATTATTCGATACCTATCAGCGAATCAACCAAGGCAATGGTGTGCTCATTTTAGTTGACCTGCTCGGTGGTTCACCGTGCAATTTAGCCAGCGAACTGGTGTTAACACAAAATGATGTTGCGCTGTATTGCGGGATCAACGTCCCTACTTTCCTTGAGATTTTAAGTAATCGCGATTTGCCTTTACATGAAATTCATCAAGTTATCAATGACGTGTTCCCAGACAGCTGCATTAATGTAGGTGAACAACTTAAACCTGTAATTCAAGATGAAACCGAACTTTAGGAGTAAACCATGCCAATTAATGTTGCTCGTATAGATGACCGACTGATCCACGGACAAGTGATTACCACGTGGGTAAAAAACTTCGATATTGAACAAGTCATTATCGTGAATGACAAAGTTGCAAATGATAGCGTACAGCAATCTGTTCTCACCATGGCTGCACCACCTGATTTGAAAGTGGTCGTTTTTGGCGTTGACAAATTTATCGAGGTATTAAAAAAAGCTGAAATCAAACGCCGCACCATGCTGCTTTTCACCAACAGCGTCGATGTGAACAAGCTGGTTGAGAATGGCTTAAAACTTGAAAAACTCAATGTGGGCGGAATGCGAATGCAAGAAGGACGCCGCAATTTATCCCGCGCCGTTGCAGTGACACCTGAAGAAGAACAAGCCTTTAAGTCATTAATCAACAATAACGTGGCCGTTGAAATTCAGATGGTGCCAAAAGACCCGATTGTTGAATTGAAAACATTACTCAATTAATTCATTTAATTATGCTTATTTTGAATAATAAGCAAGGAGCCTATTATGTTGGTTGAGGCCATTTTAATCGCAATTTGGGCGGGGATTTGTTCGCTGGATGATGTTGGTCCACAAATGCTCCGACGCCCACTATTAACGGGTACTGTCGCTGGTATTATTATGGGCGATATGGTTCAAGGGTTAGCGATCAGTGCCACATTAGAGTTAATGTGGATGGGTATTGGTAATGTGGGCGCATATTCTGCACCTGATATTATTGCTGGTTCAATTATTGGTGTTGCGCTGGGTATCGCTTCAAATGGTGGGATTGCAGCAGGTATTGCCCTCGCCGTTCCTGTCTCCATTTTATGTCAGCAATTACTGATCATTTGGCGCTCGTTTGCCAGTTTCTTAAACGTCTGGGCCAGTAAATCGATACTCGATGGTAACTATAGCGGTTTAACGAAAGTCCATTATTTTTCAACACCATTGTGGTTTTTCATTCGGGCAGTTCCATGTTTTATCGCCGTCTACTTCGGTAGTGACTTAGTCAACAGTATCTTAAATGCCGTTCCAGAAAGTATCCTAACGGGTATGGGCGTGGCTTCTAAACTGATCCCAGCCGTCGGTATTTGTATCCTGTTATTGATGTTACTCAAAGGCAGAATGTGGTTCTTTTTCCTACTCGGATTCATGCTCACCACCTATTTAAAACTGCCAATCATTCCAATTACTTTTATCGCCCTGGCTTTCGCCGTCCTGTATGACATGGCGTTCGCTAATGGCATGCGCCAAGCACCAGAAGAAAAAACAACTCAAACCTCCCAGAAAAATGAAGAAGAGGAGTACGACCTATGACCGATATCACTACCGATACTGTTTCAGATACGGCTTCTGAACAGAAAAAACTCACGAAAAAAGAGTTAAATGGGATGTTTTGGCGAATTCAGACCATGTCATTTTCCTATAACTATGAAAAGCTGCAAACCATTGGTTTTGCCCATTGCATGGTGCCAGTACTCGATAAGCTGTATGAAAAAGCCGACCAAGAAACACGTATTAAAGCGATGCAACGCCACTTTGAATTCTTTAATACTCAAATAAACGCGGGGGCACTGATCCTCGGTGTGACCGCGGCATTAGAAGAAAAAACCACTGAAGAAGAAAAAGAGGCCGTTGTTTCCGTGAAGGCTGGTCTTATGGGGCCTTTTGCAGGGCTTGGAGACAGTTTATTAAAATTTACGTGGTTACCAATCTGCGGAAGTATCGGTGCGGCCTTTGCACTTCAAGGTAATATTATCGGCCCGATACTGATGTTCCTACTGTTTAACATCGTCAACATCGGTACCAAATATTTCTTTATTCATTACGGGTATAACAAAGGGGTTGATTTAATCGAGCAATCGAAAAAATCAAATATTATTCAACGTATTACCAATATAGCGAACGTCGTCGGGGTGATGGTCCTAGGCTCCTTGATAGCGACTACCGTCAAACTCTCCACCCCGCTAACTATTGCCGTGGGTGAGCAATCCATCAAAGTGCAAGAGATGTTTGACAAAGTTATCCCTAACTTACTTACCCTACTGTTTGCACTCGGTATTTTCTTCCTAGTCCGTCGGTTACAGGGGAAACACACAGTTGCATTGATTGTGGCCATTATGGTTCTCGGCGTGGTGTGTTCTATGTTTGGAATTTTAGGATGATTAAGGAAAATATATGGAAATCGCAGTAAATCGAATTAACGCGTCCACGCTGGAAATTAAATTCAGTGAAATACCCAGCTCACCAGCGGCTTTATATTGGACTGATGAGGCGAATACACAAATTCGCCCTGATAATTTTATTACCGATAAACTGGAAAGTGCACTGACTGTGCACGACCCTTTTAATGCCAAACAACGTATTTATTTTATCTTGCAAACCGAAAGTGGGTGCCAACTGTTTGCTGAACGAACCTTACCCATTGAAGGGTTAAATAACTTTCGTGACTTTGGGGGATATACCACAACGGAAGGGAAGCAGGTCAAATGGGGGATGTTATACCGCTCTAATCACCTGTTTAATTTAAGTGAGCAGGCAAAAAACTATATTTCTCACCTCGGCATTAAAAGTATTATTGATTATCGAACCCAGAATGAAATCAATAAATTTCCCAACTGCCATATTGGTGAAGATAAAACTTATCATTTAGATGCAACAGCACAAACCGCAGAACTTGCCGCGCAGTTTGCGGCCTCGCCAGATAATGAAGACAAAGCGTTGATTGAGAGCGTTATCCACCATATTCCCAAAGAAATGGTTAACGGGGATGGGCTGCAAATATTGGAGCAATATCGCCAATTTGTTGTCAGCGAGAAATCCAAAGTTGCTTTCCACCAAATGGTTAAGGTGTTGCTTGATGAGCATAATAGCCCGAGTATTCAACACTGTAGAGGCGGCAAAGACCGAACAGGTTATGGCGCGTTGTTGATCCTTTCAATGTTAGGCGTGCCCAAAGAAACCATTGTGCAAGACTACATGGTGACCCATTTTAATCGGCTTGCGCGCAATGAAATAAAAATGGCAGGTTATCGAAAGATCACACAAGACCAAAATGTTTTGGATTATTTACTTTCATTAATTGATACCAAAGAGGCGTTTATTATTGAAGTCTTTAATGCAATGGAAGAAATCTCAGGCTCAGTTGAAGCTTATATTAAAAATGAGCTTAAATTTACCGATAACGATATCAAAAAATTAAAATCTATTTATTTAGATTAATTTTTATTTTAAAAAATTAGAGTTGATTAATTTAGCTGATTAAACGCTAGGGAATTTCATTTTCAAAAAATGACAAAATAGCCACACTGAATCGTTCTTTGTGGCTATTTTATTTAAAAAATAACGATAATGATTAAATACTCAAGATCATCATTAACTATTCTATTAAATATGAATTATTGAAAATTTACTTTTGACCATAATACGCATTTTTGCCGTGCTTACGTAAATAATGCTTATCTAACAATTCTTGCTGCATTGCCCCTACCGCAGGCTGTAATTGACGAGTAAATAAATTCATATAGGCAATTTCCTCCAGAACGACCGCATTATGCACGGCGTTATCAGGGTTCGTTCCCCATGCAAACGGGCCGTGGCTATTGACTAGTACCGCAGGAACATCTTTTGCTGTAATGCCTTTTTCTCTAAAGGTTTCAATGATGACGTTGCCCGTTTCCCTTTCATAATCACCGGCAATTTCGCTTTCAGTCATTAAACGCGTGCACGGAATTTCACCATAAAAATAGTCAGCGTGTGTGGTGCCTAACGCGCTTAATGGTTGCCCTGCTTGTGCCCAAATAGTTGCGTGGCGCGAGTGAGTATGCACAATGCCACCAATTTCTGGGAATGCCTTATAAAGCGCCAAATGTGTGTCTGTGTCAGAAGAAGGGCGGTATTTCCCTTCAAGCACTTTCCCCGTTTCTAATGAAACGACGACCATGTCTTCAGCCTGCATGGTTTCATAATCCACGCCAGATGGCTTAATCACCATTAACCCTGCGTCACGATCAACGCCACTCACGTTCCCCCATGTGAACGTCACTAAGTTGTGCTTTGGTAAAGCAAGGTTCGCTTCAAAGACTTGTTGTTTGAGTTTCTCTAACATAATGATCCCCTAGCTATAAAATTTGCTTAAATATCAACAACAAAAATTTATTCTCTGGGTGTGTTTTGTGTGTTGATAACCTGTCTCTACCTATTAAGGTAAACAGATTCTGCTGATTTAAAAAGCAGCCACATTTACAAACTTGCAACAAATCAGGCTTACTCGGTCACACTCGGTCGTAACTGGTCGCATTTAGTCAAATTTCATATGTGGAAAAGTGACTGAGTTAGCCCATTTTTTTTTGTTTCTCATGGATTACACCGAAAGATAACGCAAATAATGAGATTCAAATCACAAATTGAATGTAACAAAACTTCCTACGCTTCAAATACTGAAATAAAGATCACTTTAAAATGCTTTGTTTTTTTCAAAAAGGGATTACTTGAATCTAGTCACGACAAAAAAAAAGTAACGCAGGCAGAATAAATATCGTGGAAAGAATAGGAGCTAAAAATGTTACAAGCCGAACGCCATAAATTAATTTGTTCCCATGTTGCTCAAAATGGTTCGGCGTTAGTGCGTGAATTAGCTCAGTTATGTCTAGTTTCCCAAGAAACTATTCGCCGTGATTTAACGGTACTGGAGCGCGAGAATCGTATCATTCGTAGCTTCGGTGGTGCTGTCGCCATTGACCAAGAAGAAATACCGATGGTCAATGTGATGCCATCTTCAGTCAAACTCAGTCAAATGGTTGATGGTGCAGAGTCTTTTCGCAAAAGAACTGAAGAGCACCCCGATGCGAAAATGAAGATTTCCAAAGCTGCACTGAAATTTATCCAGCCTGGTGATTGTATTATGTTAGATAACAGCAGTACTTGCTGGTTTCTAGCAAGACAGATCCCTGACATTGATATCACTGTGGTCACGAATTCTGTCAAAATTATCCAAGCCTTAGCGTGCCGCGATCGAGTACGTGTTATTGGGATTGGCGGTGAATATTCAGAACGCCATGATGATTTTCATGGCCCGATTGCAGAAAGCATTATCCGTAGCTTCCAAATTAAAACCTTATTTTTATCGTGCCAAGGTTTTAATATTGAAAATGGTATTCGTGATGGTAGCGAAATAAACTCAAAACTGAAAAATATTATGCTGCAGGTTTCTGAGAATACTGTTTTGCTCGCCGATAACAGTAAGCTTGGAAAATATGCGTTTAGCCAAGTTTGTACATTTGATGATATTAATGTGCTAATTACCAATAAGCTTAATGATACTAATTTTCAAACACAATTTCCGAATTTGAATATTATCGAGTGCGATAAGTAATTTATTAAAATATAAAAAGTCCGTAACCGTGATGTAAGTAAAATAATAATTGTTAATTTATTTTCTGTATTAAAAAAGTGCAGGGATATTATGTACCCATAATTCCTAAGCACTTAATTATAGGCATACCTAAATTCGATAATAACATTGACCCTACGTTGATGAGATAGCCGATTTTAGTATCCATCTACACTAAGGAATACAACTATGAACATGAAGAAGCTAGTTTTACCTTGTTTAATGAGCGTTGCACTGTTTTCAAATGTTGCGATGGCTGAATCTCAAAAAGCACAAAAACCCTTTACCATGGGCGTTGTGGTGAAAGTCGGTGGTATTCCTTGGTTTAACGTGATGGAACAAGGGATCACAGAAGAAGGTAAAAAACTCGGTGTGAATGCATTCCAAGTTGGTCCAACAACCGCTGATCCTGCAGAACAAGTTCGTGCAATCGAAGATTTAATCGCAAAAAAAGTGGATGTTATCGGTGTCGTGCCAAATGATGCAAAAGTGCTTGAGCCTGTACTGAAACGTGCACAAGAAGCGGGTATCAAAGTTATCACCCACGAATCACCAAACCAAACGAACGCAGACTGGGACTTCGAATTACTCGACACCCAAAGTATGGGCGCTAACCATATGAGAGATATGGCTGCCTGTATGGGTGAAGAAGGTAAATACGCCATGTTTGTCGGTAGCTTAACCGTTCCTCTGGTAAATGAGTGGGCAGATGCGGCCATCGCTTACCAAAAAGCCAACTACCCGAAAATGCAAATGGTCGATGACCGTTTCGGCGTAGCTGAATCCGTTGATGACTCAATGCGTACCGCTAATGACCTGTTATCCAAACATAAAGACCTAAAAGGCATCATGTCATTCGGTTCACAAGGCCCTATCGGTGCGGGTCGTGCTATCGATAAACGCCGTAAAAATGCTGAAACATGCGTATTCGGTACTTTCACCCCAGGCCAAGGCATCAAATTACTGGAAAAAGGCGCAATTGATGGCGGTTATATTTCCAATCCAAAAGTGGCAGGGCAAGTTTTCGTTCAAGTTGCGACCGCAATGATGAATGGCGAAGCGATCAAAGATGGCGTTTCAATCGGGGATATGGGTGAAATTAAAGTCAGTGGCAACACAATTTTAAGCGATAACCCAGTTAACCTGAATATTGAGAATACCAAAAAACTGGTTGAAGTCGGCCTGTAATTACCCTCTATAAAATGTCATATAAAACAAAAAAATAAGATTTACCCAGATTTTAAATTTTCTGTTTTCAAATCGTTCGAGTTGCCACCAATAGCGTGGCAGCTTGAATGATGAAGAACAAGCCAACACCAATTTATTTGCAGTAGGAATTGTACTTATGACAACCACCTCAAAAGCTGACAAATCCGATCCACTCATTACCTTGCGCGACCTTTCAAAAAGCTTTGGCGGCCACCGCGCGCTACGCAATATCGATTTGACGCTCAACAAAGGTGAAGTGCACTGCTTAGCGGGCACGAATGGGTGTGGGAAGAGCACACTGATCAAAACCATTAGTGGTGTCTATGCCCCTGATGACGGTAGCAAAATTGAGATAGACGGCAAAAGCTACAACCGTCTTACCCCAGACAAAGCCCGTGAATTGGGCGTGCAAGTTATCTACCAAGATTTATCGTTATTTCCGAACTTAACCGTTGCGGAAAATATTGCATTTGAACTGAATCTCAAAGGCTATTTTGGTTGGTTTCGTCAAAAACAACTGCGCGAAAAAGCATTAGAGATCTTAAACGAACTCGCTTTTACCATTAATCCAGACACGCCCGTGCAGTTTTTACCCATCGCCCAGCGCCAGCAAGTCGCAATTTGCCGTGCATTAGTCGCAGACGCACGTCTGGTGATTATGGATGAGCCAACAGCTTCCTTAACCCGTACCGAAGTAAACCAGCTTTTATCTACAGTTAACTATTTAAAAAATAAAGGTATTACGGTCGTATTTGTTAGCCACCGTTTGGAAGAAGTGAAAGAAATTTCAGACCGCATTACGGTTATCCGTGATGGGCAAAAAATTGGCACATGGCCAGCAGAAGGCCTCACTACCCGTAAAATCACTGAACTCATGACGGGCTTAGACATCGTCCATGAGCGTAAGCCACCAAATAATGCCGAAGACCGCCGTTCCGTGTTAGAGCTGAAAAACTTAAGCCGTGCGGGGCAATATAGCGATGTTTCACTGAACTTAAAACGCGGTGAAGTACTGGGTTTATGTGGTTTGTTAGGTTCTGGCCGTACTGAGCTCGCCTTATCGCTGTTTGGGATCACCCATCCCGATAGTGGTGAAATGAAAATTGAAGGCAAGCCAGTTAAGTTAAAAAACAATACCGATGCGATTAAACACGGCATTGGTTATGTCTCTGAAGACCGCCTGACATTAGGTGCGATTTTGCAACAATCCATCGCGGACAATATGGTGATTTCGATTCTGGATCGCCTTAAAACCCCACTGCATTTAATCGATGAAAAACAGTGCCAAGAAATTGTGCAAGAGTGGATCGCCGACTTAGACATCAAAGTCACTGACCCCAATAACGCCCTTTCGACGTTATCGGGCGGTAACCAACAAAAAGTGGTACTGGCGAAATGGATTTTAACACGCCCTAAAGTGTTAATTTTAGATTCACCAACCGTTGGGGTCGATATTGGTGCAAAAGACAGTATTTACAAGCTAATCCACCGCTTATCAGGTGTGGGAATTTCCATTTTATTAATTACCGATGAAGCCTCCGAAGCTTATTACAACTGTGACCGAATTCTACATATGAAACAAGGTTCTATCGTTAAAGAGATTGTGACGGATTCCATCAATGAGCAGCAATTGGAGGAAATCATCAATGGCTAATTGGCAAAAACTTCGTCCCCAATCTGTCGAAGGTTGGTTAACGTGGGTCATCCTAATTATGGTGATTTTCTTTACCACCATGAGCCCGCAATTTCTGACGATCCAAAACTTACTCGACCTCAGTGAAAGCTATGCGGTTACAGGCATCTTTGCATTAGGGTTATTTGTTGTCTTAGTCACCGGCGGGATTGATATTTCCTTCGCTGCCGTGGCTTCTGTGGTGCAGTACGTCATAGCGACATGGCTACTTCAAGGCTTTATTGCCAGCCCAGCATTAAGCATCACGCTGGCGATTATCATCGGGATCACTTTTGGCTTAATCAACGCGATTTTAATCTACTCGCTGAATGTGGTGTCGATCATTATCACCATCAGTATGCAATCACTGCTATTTGGTATGTTGATGTGGCTAACTAACGGGCACAGCATTTATGACCTGCCTGATTGGTGGGTTGATCCTGTGACCATCTTACCTTTCGAGGTAGACGGGGAATATTACCAAATTGGCTTGCCACTCGTTGTTATGTTGGGGATCGCCTGTTTAACCTGGATTTTAATGAACAAAACCCACATTGGTCGCCAACTGTATGCAGTGGGGGGTAGTCAAGAATCAGCATCTCGCATCGGGATTCGGGTATGGGTAATTTACCTGTTTGCATACGGTTATCTTGGTGCAATGGCGGCCATTGGCGGCATGTTGCAGACCTACCGTATGAGCGAAGTCGTGCCAAGTGCTCTCGTGGGAGGTGAGTTAGATGTACTCGCGGCAGCCGTGTTAGGGGGAGCAAGTTTATCTGGTGGGCGCGGAAGCGTTATTGGTACGCTGATGGGGGTATTCCTCATCGGTATCTTGAAAAACGGCCTTAACCTGATTGGTGTCTCAAACTACTTCGTCAATATCGTCATCGGTATGGTTATTCTCATTGCGATTTGTATTACCCACTATAAGAAACGCAAAGAGACGGACGTAGGTTTTGTTTAACAGGAATATCACCATGAAAAAACAAGCTTTTTTTAAAATTGATGGCTCTGTTATCGGACTGCTTTCAATCTTTGTACTGGCTATCGCGGCCTTCAGCATCGCGATGCCAGGGCACTTTTTCACTCAAAATACATTTTTGAGTATTACCTTCCAGCTCCCTGAGTTGGGGTTACTGACATTTGCCATGTTCGTGCCTATGTTAAGCGGCGGCTTGAACCTTGCGATCATCAGTACTGCCAACTTAACTGGGTTGTTTATGGCGTGGGTATTTATCAACTATCTCCCCGTCGATGCAGGTACGGGCACGCAGATTATGTGGCTCGTGATAGCTTTAGTGGGCGCCACAGTGATCGCCGTGATTATCGGTAGCTTAACGGGGTTAATGATTTCCCATATCGGTGCCCACCCTATCCTCGTGACTTTAGGGACAATGACCATCATCAGCGGTATTGGCGTATACCTGACCAAAGGTGCGGCGCTCAGTGGGATGCCACCGATTGTACGCGCTATCGGTTCTGATACCGTCTTTGGTGTACCGATTGCCATGATTATCTTTATTGTCACCGCTGTTTTATTGGCGCTGTTCTTAGGCTGTACCCGCTTGGGTAAAAACATCTACATGAGCGGCAGCAATATTAACGCAACGTGGTTCAGTGGCATTCGAACTGACCGTGTGATGATAGCGATTTACACCATTTCGAGCCTGCTGTGTGTGCTGGCAGGGCTGATTATGATGGCGCGCTTTAACTCGGCGCGTATGGGATACGGTGACTCTTATTTATTACTGACCATCCTTGCTATCGTATTAGGCGGAACCAACCCATTCGGGGGAGTTGGTAAGGTGAGCCGTGTGTTCTGTGCACTCTTGGTTTTGCAGGTGATTGCTACAGGTTTAAGCCTGCTCGGTATCAGCTTGCACTTTAACCTTGCGGTTTGGGGTATCACCTTAATCTTGGCGTTAGCGTTCAAATTCTTTAAAGAAAAATGGAGCGCCAAACGTGCGATGACCCGTAACCAAAAACTTAATAAAGCATCGTCACAAAGTTAAATTTTTCAGGGAGATTATTATGCGCAAGCATCCGATTGGAATTTATGAAAAAGCCTTACCGAAAAACAGCAGCTGGTTAGAAAAGTTAGCCATAGCCAAAGCCGCGGGATTTGATTTTGTTGAAATGTCGGTGGATGAAACTGACGAGCGCCTTGCCCGATTAGACTGGAGCCAAGCAGAGCGCTTAGCACTCGTCAAAGCCATGCAAGACACTGGCGTTCGCATCCCAAGTATGTGTTTATCTGGTCATCGTCGCTTCCCATTTGGTAGCCATGATGAAGCCACGCGCTTGACGGCATATACCTTAATGGAAAAAGCCATCAAACTGGCTCAAGACTTAGGTATCCGCACTATCCAGTTGGCTGGCTACGATGTCTACTATGAAGAGCAAGATGCCCAAACCATTGCAAATTTTGAAAAAGGGATGCAATGGGTCAGTGAAATCGCAGCCGCTTCCCAAGTAATGTGTGCGGTGGAGATCATGGATACACCATTTATGAATTCCATTAGCAAATGGCAAGCATTATCCGACAAAATTCGCTCACCATGGTTCAGCGTTTACCCAGATGTCGGCAACCTGACAGCTTGGGGTAATGATGTAGAGCAAGAATTCACAAAAGGTATTGAACATGTCGCGGCTATTCATTTAAAAGATACTTATGCTGTCACTGACACCTGTAAAGGGCAATTTCGCGATGTGCCATTTGGTGAAGGTTGCGTCGACTTTGTGAGTTTATTCAAGCTGTTAAAACGTCTAAATTACCGTGGTACTTTCTTAATTGAAATGTGGACGGAAAAAGCCGATGAGCCACTAGTCGAAATTATTAAAGCGCGTCAGTGGATGGAAGATAAAATGCAGCAAGCGGGTTGGAACAACGCGTAAAGGAGCCCAAAATGAGCACATTTTTTATGGGTGTTGACCTCGGTGGGACAGTCATTAAAGCGGGGATCTACACGCCTGAAGGCCAAGAAATTACTGTTGCTGAACACCCTTTTCCCACCGAAAGCCCTGAGGCGGGCTTCAGCGAACGGAATATGAACGAACTATGGCAAGCTTCTTGCCATGTTATCCGCGATGCCATCAAAAACAGCCGATTAAATGCATCCCAAATATCTGGCGTCAGTTTTTCCTCACACGGTAAAGGCCTGTACTTATTAGATAAACAGGGTAAACCTGTTCGCAAAGGGATTGTATCCTCGGACTCACGCGCCCAAGCCATTGTCGATAAATGGCATCAAAATGGCACCGCAGACAACGCTTATCCGCTGAGTTTGCAGCAGCTGTGGGCTTCACACCCTGTCGCATTACTGCGTTGGTTAAAAGAAAACGAGCCCGATAACTACCGCGATACGGGCCATATTTTGATGGTACACGACTATATTCGGTACCGCCTAACTGAACAAATCGCGTGTGAAGAAACCAATATTTCAGGTAGCCAGCTGTTTAACCAAATCCAATCGGGTTATGACCCTAAACTTTGCCAACTTTTCGGCATTGATGAGGTGAATGATAAGCTCGCCCCTGTTATCAATTCCGCAGAGCTTGCGGGGACAGTTACTCGCCAAGCGGCTGAAGAATCAGGTCTTATGGAAGGAACGCCTGTATTTGGCGGCTTCTTTGATGTCGTTGGCGCAGCATTAGCATCGGGTGTCAGTCAAAAAGACAAACTCAGCGCAGTTGCAGGAACATGGACAATTTCCACTCGTGTTTTCGACGAAATTGTTCCCTCAGACTACCCGTATGTTTGGAGCAAATACTGTATTCCAGGCACCTATTTTGTCCATGAGGGCAGCCCAACGTCAGCCAGTAATTTGGCATGGTTTACTCGCCATTTCTTCAACCAACGGTTGCAAGATTATGACGTGCTAAACCATTGCGTTGCCGAAGGGGCAACACGGAAAAACGATATTTTGTTCTTTCCTTGGCTGTACGGTTCGAACTACCACAGTAACCTACATGGCGGCTTATTAGGCTTGAGCTCACACCACACCGACGCGGACATTGTTTACGCTATTTACCAAGGCATCGTGTTCTCGCATTTACTGCACCAAGACCGCATTGTTGGCCTTGATAATGCCACTGAATCCATCCGTTTCACGGGTGGGCCAACACAATCACCACTGTGGATGCAGATGTTCTGTGATGCCAGTAATTTGCCGCTAGATGTTGTGAACGTGCAACAATCTGGCTGCCAAGCTGCGGCATTGTGTGCTGCGGTAGGGAGTGGGTATTATTCAGGTTTTGATGAGGCGATTGCCGCGAGTACGCCCAAAATCACCACTTACCAACCTAATGCGCTAGGTCACCAGCAATTACGTGATAAATTCACGCGTTTTAAAGCGGTCGCGGATGCATTAAGTCGTCATTAAATACACGAAAATCATAAAGGCAGCGCTGATATTAAGCCCTGCCTTTATTTTTGTTCAATTAATCCGCAACAACTTTTGTGTTAACCGTTGCAGGGGAAAGCACGGTATCCTGCGGTAAGCTGTCATATTTCACAAACTCATCTCGTGGGAAAACAAACACATCGATATCTTTTTCTGGTGTGATAGTGTCCGCGACAATACTTTTTGCTGGTGATGTCAGGTTCGTTTCAACCCCTAACCAAGACGCAAAGTAATCAAACAAATTCCACTCACTTAACGTTTCATCACGGAATTCACGTTGTGTATCGTCCGAATTCATCACCACTAGCGGAATTTGGTACGCCCCTTTCACCAATTGTCCGTGGCGTAGATACAAGTTGCCCTCTTTAATGAAGCCTTTATATTCTGCCTCCAAAGCCGCAACGTGCTGCTTATTCGCTTTCACTAAACCTTGCCCATGGTCAGCAAAATACAGGATGGAGAATGGGTTTTCACCATTTTTATTGTTTTCTTGCAAAATGTTATACACGTCACCAATAAAATCATCACTGAGTTTTATCCCTGAGACATAACAATTCACCAGACTGCCCCACCCTGTATCAAACTGCTCAGGATTGATGTTGTAGTTCTCTTTGATAAGCCCACATGCGCCTTTTGGCCAGCCATCATGATGTGGCCCCCACATATGCACAAAAATCACTTTTTCTTTGTCTGACGGGTTATTTAATGCAGCTTTAAAGGCGGGCAGCATTTTGAAGTCGTTAGTGAGTTTATTCACACTATCGTCAACCGTAAATTTCTCTTGTACAAACAAGTTTTCAAACCCAGCTTTACTGTCCCTTACGGGTAAAAAATAATTAGCTTTTAAAAAGTAGTTCGTAAAACCGATTTCATCGTCCCCAAAACTACCGTTATTACCAATATAGTAGGTTTCATAGCCCGCTTGGTTGGCAAGGTCAACAATGGAATTATTGTTGTAATATGGCTTTTCGTGGTGCTCAGTGATAGTGCTGAGATCATTTTTGGCTAATGCACGAGTCAGCGTTGGTACAGTATTCGACGCAGCGCTGATAAAGTGGTTAAAAAAACGACCATTTACTGAAGACAGAAACGGCGTGTTTTCCAATGGATAGCCATAGGTGTGCATATAGTTTTTATTGGTACTTTCCCCGATGATGACAACCTTTATCTTGTATTTGTCCGCATTTTTCTTGGTAATTTGAATATCTGTTTTGGTATTCACGCCATAACAAAGGTCGGCGTTGGATTTTGCTGCTTGTATGAGTTCAGGCGTACATGCTTTGGTATACACTCCTGCATTTTCGGTGGTGTTCGCCTGCGCCCATGAAACTGTGGTCAGTAACAGCGTGCTGTAGAATGCGGTGGTATTGATTAATTTCATCTCCAGATCCTTCATTTTTATCGTTTATTTTTTCTATACTGATGGAGCAAACCGATAAAATTTTTTTGCATGGCTTTTCGCATAACTTTTTCCATAGCTTTTTGTCATAACAGCATGCACCAAAATTTCATCACCCAGTCAATATATTGAAATAATATTTCATTGAAAGCGTTAAGTTAAGAAATTGGGATACAAGTACCAATAAAAAATATCTAAAATGGAGGGAAAAATACCTTGTTTGTGTTATCACGACCTTTTTACTCAGCTTTTAATCTCTTTATTAAACAAATAATTACTGAGTTATAGCTGCCTTCCTATTCGGCATTTTTTTCACTTGCATTCATTACATTAAGAGTTGTGATGGAGATCGGTAATTCAGCGTTTACCAAGCCTGGATTAGTGATATAGCTCTTATTTTCCATTTTCCTCGCTAGAAACCAAAATGGAACCGATTCCATAATAAGTTATTCGCAATGGCAATGGGGTTTGTCCCCTCCAAGAAGACAGAGGAAAGTCATGAGCAAAGAGATTATTGTCGTTACCGCCGCCTACGGCGCACAAACCGTAAAACAGCTGGGGGGTCAACAGGCTTTATTTGATGTTATTCAAGAGGCAAACGCTGATGGTGTCGAGATCCGTCAAGAGTTATTGCTCTCCAACGATAACCTTGATGATATCGCTAATGGGCTGCAAACAAGGCAACTCAGCGCGGTCTATTCTGTGCCAGATACCTTATTTCAGCACCATTTACCGATTGAAATCACAAAACTACAGCGTTATTTCGACGATGCAAAAAAGTTGAATGCCTGTTTCCTTAAACTCTCGTTAGGTGACCTGCCAGAACAATACGATTTAACGGACGTTATCAACCTACTCAAACATTATTCCACCCAGCTAGTTATCGAAAATGACCAAACAGAGGTCGGTGGTCATATTGCCCCACTCCGACGCTTTTTTAAGGATGTCGTGGCACAAAATATGCCAATCAAAATGGCATTCGATATGGCCAATTGGCACTGGCTCGGTGAAAACCCTGTCGTTGCCGCACAACACTTTGCCCCTTTGGTCGCCTACATCCACGTAAAAGCCAGCCAGTTACGTGCAGATAATAAACGCGTTGCTGTTGCCCTTGATGATAGCAACGGATCATGGAAAGCCGTCTTAAAATTACTACCTAACAACGTTCCCCGCGGGATTGAATTCCCTCTTGAGGGTGATGACCTACGCGCGGAAACTGAACACTATGTTTCTCTGTTAAACGAGATTTAATTCATGAAAAATCAATTAGATGTTGTAACCCTTGGCGAAGCCATGATGATGTTTGTGGCGATAAATACTGGTGAGCTCCATGAAGTTGAAAGCTTTGTTCGCCGTGCTGCGGGAGCAGAACTGAATGTGGCGATAGGTCTTTCTCGTATCGGCTTAAAAAGCGGCTGGGTGAGTCGCCTAGGCAATGATTCTTTTGGGCGCTTTATCCAAAGTACACTAGATAAAGAACATGTTGATCATCAATGTGTTAAATTCGATGAAAATTACCCAACGGGCTTTCAGCTTAAATCTAAAGCTGAAAATGGAACCGATCCCAAAGTGGAGTATTTCCGTAAAGGTTCAGCTGCAAGTCATTTAGACCTCACTGATTTCAATGAAGATTATTTTTCCTCTGCACGCCACTTACATTTAAGCGGCGTCGCCGCAGCGCTTTCTGCCACCAGTTACCAATTATCACTCTATGCTGCGAAATGGATGCGAAATGTAGGAAAAACATTATCTTTTGACCCTAACTTGCGCCCATCGTTATGGCGCAGTGAAAATGAAATGGTGGCGCAATTAAACCAGTTAGCCTTTCACGCCAATTGGGTCTTGCCAGGTTTAAAAGAGGGGAAAATCCTCACAGGTTTTGACCAACCCGAAGCCATTGCCGATTTTTACCTCTCGCAAGGGGTAGAAGCCGTTGTCATCAAAACAGGCGAGCAAGGCGCTTATTATAAAACATCAAATAACCAGCAAGGTATCGTCCCTGCTTACTTAGTCAAAAATGTGGTGGATACCGTTGGCGCTGGCGATGGCTTTGCCGTTGGGGTTATTAGCGCGCTTCTCGAAGGGTTATCTTTACCTCAAGCCGTCGAAAGAGGAAACTTTATCGGTGCAAGGGCTATCCAAGTGATTGGTGATAGTGAAGGCTTACCGACGAAAGCGCAGTTACAGCAAGAAATAATGGCATTTTCCCCCTCAACCACCGCAGATGCTGCGTGCTAAGAAGGAATAGATTATGACAATCAGAGCTCCTGCGATGTCACGTTGGTGGCGCATTATGCCAATCGTGTTTATCACCTACAGCCTTGCCTACCTCGACCGCGCTAACTATAGCTTTGCCGCTGCCGCAGGGATCAACGCCGACCTAGGGATTACCAAAGGGATGTCCTCCCTGCTTGGTTCCCTGTTTTTCTTGGGGTACTTTTTCTTCCAAATCCCCGGGGCTATCTACGCGGAGAAACGCAGCGTCAGAAAACTGATTTTTGCCTGTATTTTCCTGTGGGGTATGTTTGCCAGCTTGACAGGGATGGTCAGCAATATCCCCATGTTGGTGATTATCCGTTTCAGCTTAGGTGTGGTCGAAGCCGCGGTCATGCCAGCCATGCTTATCTACATCAGTAACTGGTTCACTCAATCCGAACGCTCACGAGCGAATACCTTTTTAATTTTAGGTAATCCCGTAACAGTGTTATGGATGTCAGTGTTATCGGGTTACTTAATCCAAGCTTTTGGTTGGCGTGAAATGTTCATCATTGAAGGTGTTCCCGCGGTTTTATGGGCATTTTTCTGGTGGCGAACTGCACGTGATAAACCAAGCCAAGTTAATTGGTTAAGCCAACAAGAAAAAGACGATTTAGACAAAATCCTCAGTGATGAACAAAAAAATATTAAACCTGTACGCAATTACCGCGAGGCGTTCAAATCACGCAATGTTGTGCTGCTGTGCGCACAATATTTCTGCTGGAGTATCGGGGTTTATGGCTTTGTGTTATGGCTACCTTCGATTATTCGTGGTGCATCAAACTTAGGCATGGTAGAAACAGGCTGGCTCTCTGCGGTGCCATATCTTGCCGCCACGTTGGCGATGATTTTGGTATCATGGGCTTCAGACCGTATGCATAACCGTAAATTATTTGTCTGGCCAATGCTCTTAATCGGCGCAGTGTGCTTTCTTGGTTCTTACATGCTAGGCAATTCAAATTTCTGGTTATCTTATACATTACTGGTGATTGCGGGTGCCGCCATGTACGCACCTTATGGCCCATTTTTTGCGATTATCCCTGAAATGTTACCGAAAAACGTGGCTGGAGGCGCAATGGCGCTGATCAACAGCATGGGGGCCTTGGGGTCATTCTTTGGCTCATGGTTTGTCGGTTACCTCAATGGTGCCACAGGAAGCCCAAGTGCTTCCTATATGTTTATGGGTCTAGCATTATTAGCCTCAGTGTTCTTTACGCTAATTGTGAAACCCAACCAAGAACCGAACAACAGTTCCGCTATCGCCAAACACGCTTAATAAGGGGCAACCATGAAAAAGAATGTTATTTTGTATAAAACGATCCCCAATACGCAACTTGCACGCTTACAGCAGCAATTTAATGTTACTGTTTTTGATGAAGTGACAGAAGAAAACAGAGCGAGTTTCCAGCAAGCATTAAGTACCGCAGAGGGCATTATTGGCGCAAGCTACCCGATTACGGCAAAAGAGTTGGCCCTGGCGCCACACTTAAAAGCAGCATCAACCATTTCAGTTGGCGTTGACCAGTTTGACATTGACGCTATGAATGCTCGTAAAATCCCCTTAATGCACACCCCCAATGTGCTCACTGAAACCACCGCAGACACTATTTTCACCTTAGTACTTTGCAGTGCCCGCCGCATTATTGAAATGGCGGAAATGGTGAAAAATGGTCAATGGACAAAAAGCATTGGCGAAAGTGATTACGGCAGTAACGTGAATGGCAAAACCATCGGTATTTTAGGTATGGGTCGTATTGGTTATGCCGTGGCAAAGCGCGCAAATGCAGGCTTTGGCATGCCTGTTCTCTATTACAGCAACCATGCACATGCAGAGGCTGAGACAAAACTGAATGCCCGACGCTGTGATTTAGATACGCTACTGAAAGAGTCTGACTTTGTTTGCGTGGTAGTCCCATTATTGCCATCCACGGAAAAACTGATCGGTAAAACCGAGCTGGCGAAAATGAAACCTAGCGCATTTTTGATCAATGGTTCTCGCGGGAAGATTATTGATGAAGCGGCGCTGATTGCAGCCTTAGAAAATGGCACGATACGCGGTGCGGGCTTGGATGTGTTTGAGGTGGAGCCACTACCAACAGATTCTAAACTGCTCACATTACCGAATGTGGTTGCCCTGCCCCACATCGGTTCTGCCACCCATGAAACGCGCTATGCGATGGTCGAATGTGCAGTCGATAACCTCATTGCCGCACTAAACGGTGACCTTAGCGAAAATTGCGCCAATATAAGCGCGATACAAGCACGCTAGTTTCTATCGATAACACAAAGAGGCGCTCCCCTCTTTGTGTTATCCGGCCTTACAATGTGGTTGAATTCCTCACCACTAACTCACCATGGAACAGATATTGTGTTGGGGCTTTTTCGGGATTTTCCAGCTTTTCTAATAAACACTCAACCGCTTTGTGGCCCATTTCGGCTGTAGGCTGTGAAACAGAGGTGATCCCTTGCCCAGCAAAGGCCGCCCATTCGAGGTTATCAAAACTGAGAAAGCCAATATCTGCCCCCCAACGTAACCCTTGTTGGTTCATCACATAGGCAAGCTGCAAGGTTAACACACCATTTGCCGCCACAATCGCTTTACGCATACCACGGTGCGAAGCGCAAAAGTTGGCAACGATGGAATCTAATTGCGCTGGGTCTGGTAAGGTGATTTGGTGAAACTCGCCTTTTACTTGCCCTTGCTGGTTTAGCAAGCGTTGGAAGGTTTGTAGGCGCTCTTTACGCGCGCTGTTATATTCAATGGGTTCGGTCACAAAGCAAATTGCCTCGAAACCTTGTTCTATCAAGTGGTTAAATGCCATCTCAGCAGATGCAGGGTTATCTAAGCCGACCATATCACATGGGAAATCCTCGATTTTTCTATCGAGTAAAACAAAAGGCAATGTGGTTTGTTTTAGCACATCAATAAATTGTGCGTTCACCCCCGCTGAATTAATAATTAACCCATCAACACGGTAGCCTTTTAATAACTGAATAAATTGGCATTCCAGCTCAATGCTATTGTTTGCATTGCACACCACCGTCATAAACCCTTGCTTGATGGACTCTGACTCGACCCCTTTGAGCACCTCCACCGAAAATGGATTTCCGATATCGGCAATAATCAACCCTATCAACCCTGTACGACCATGCTTTAAGCTACGCGCCATTTGGTTTGGGCGATAATTCAATTCTTGGATTGCTGCTTCAATACGTTGGCGCATGTTATCCGACAGCAAATGTAATTCACCGTTTAAATAACGTGAGATACTGGTTTTCCCTGCCTGTGCTTTGGCAGCCACATCTTTAATTGTTGCTACTTTTTGAATTTTCGGTGCCATCGCGCGCGTTTTTTCCATGTGATGAAAAGAAAGGCTAATGCCTTATCTTACTCGAATTAACAGCAATTTTCTTGCCATATTCATCTAACTTGCTGTTTTAGCCACTGAATAAAAATATCTGCTTTGGGGTTACGTTTTTCATTTAACATCGCAAAATAGTGGCGTTGTTGACACTTGAGTGCAATGTCACCAAAAGGCATCACTAGCTCTTGGCGCTTAATGCGTTTTTCAACCAACTGCTTGCGTCCCATTGCCACGCCCGCATGGTTCATGGCTGCTACAATCGCCAAGTCTGAGCGGTCAAAACACAGGTTCCGACGGTGAGGAAATAACGATAACTGGTAGTGTTCGCTCCACGCTTTCCATTCATCATAATCGGAGTTACTGCTCCAAGCCTGCCTGTCATGCAACAAAGTACAGTTTTTGAGTTGATAAATATTGTCCATCAAATCATGCTGCTTGGCATATTGTGGGCTGCATACAGGCACAATGGATTCAGGCATTAAATCTTCGCAATACAAGTTAGGCCGCGTAATATCATCGTAATAAATCGCCACATCAATACCATAACCACGAAAATTAACGTCATCATTCCCCGTTAATAAATTGAGCTGAATTGACGGGTATTGGTTAGTAAAGTCAGCAATTTTAGGGATAAGCCAACACTGGGCAATAGAAGGCCGTGAATACACGGTCAATTCCCCTGAAATCTCTTGGTTTTTAATATCCAGAATTTCTTGGTTGATATCATCCAAGTTTTTGCGCAGTGCCCAATAAATCCGCTCGCCGTCCGCGGTTAGCTCAATACGCCGATGAAAACGCTCAAATAACTTAAAGCCTAATTCCTCTTCAAGGGTATTAATTCGGTGGCTCACTGCACTAGGCGTTAGCGCCAATTCTTGTGATGCAAGGGCAAAAGAACAATGACGAGCCGCCGCTTCAAAAGTGTGTAAACGGGAAAGCTGATGGCTTGACAGCCGCTTATGCCATTGAATAAAACCCGATTGCTCAAAGGGATTAAGATTAGGTGACATCGAACCTCCTCGGTCAGTTCTGCATTTTTCCAGAATAGCGCGTTTAACATGAATTATTATGATGCAAATCGGTAAATCACCCTTTTTTATGACCAATATCACGCCATTGAGTTAATTTAATTCACCTAAGACTTAAGTTTCATCGTTTGTCACTCCTGCATATTTATTATCCAATATAGGCACAACAACAAAATGATTAGGGGTAGGATATGGACTCTACAATGTGGATGCTCGGCACGCTGGTTATTAGTAT
This sequence comes from Providencia sp. SP181, assembly GCF_050446505.1. Lineage (NCBI taxonomy): Bacteria > Pseudomonadati > Pseudomonadota > Gammaproteobacteria > Enterobacterales > Morganellaceae > Providencia > Providencia sp. SP181. Next base: position 243,276 of record NZ_JBBPXM010000003.1, on the reverse strand, counting down.
CTTGCTGATCATCGTTTCAATTATTAAATTTAAGTTTCACCCTTTTTTAGCCCTTTTACTCGCCAGCTTCTTTGTCGGTATCTCCATGAAAATGAACCCGTTAGAAATGGTAAATGCCATTGAAAATGGGATTGGTGGTACACTTGGTTTCCTCGCCGCCATTATCGGGCTGGGGACTATCCTCGGAAAAATGATGGAAATCTCGGGGGCTGCGGAACGCATCGGCGTCACCTTACAAAAAAGCCGCTGGTTAACCCCCGATGTCACCATGGTGTTAATTGGTTTAATCTGCGGTATCACCCTGTTTGTTGAAGTCGGTGTGGTGTTATTGATCCCACTGGCGTTTTCCATTGCCAAAAGAACCAATACCTCGTTATTAAAACTCGCTATTCCACTTTGTACTGCACTGATGGCAGTGCATTGCATCGTGCCACCACACCCTGCCGCGCTATTTGTCACCAATGAATTAGGTGCAGATATTGGTACGGTAATTGTTGCAGGGTTGGCTGTGGGGCTAGTGGCTTCATTAGTGGGTGGGCCACTATTTCTGAAATTCCTAGGTGAGCGTTTACCGTTTAAAACCGTACCAGAGGCATTTTCTGACCTCGAGGTGCGTGACGAAAAAGACTTACCCTCTTTAAGTGCCACATTATTTACCGTTTTACTGCCAATTATTCTCATGTTAATCAAAACAGCCGCTGATTTAAACATGAGTAAAGACAATCAGTTATATATCTTACTACAGTTTATCGGTAACCCCATTACCGCCATGTTTATTGCCGCGTTTGTCGCGTATTACATGCTAGGTATTCGCCGTAATATGGGCATGAGCGTATTGCTCAGTAAAACCGAAGAAAGCTTTAGTTCGATCGCCAATATCTTACTGATTATTGGTGCAGGTGGTGCATTTAACGGCATTTTAAAAGGTAGCGGACTGAGTGATTCTCTTGCGTTAGTGCTTTCTGGTATCGACATGCACCCAATTTTGCTGGCATGGTTAGTGGCGATTATTCTGCACGCTGCTGTCGGCTCCGCCACTGTTGCCATGATGGGCGCCACCGCCATTGTGGCACCGTTAATGCCAATGTACCCACACATCAGCCCAGAAATTATGACATTAGCCATTGGTTCTGGTGCGATTGGTTGTACTATCGTCACAGACTCCCTGTTCTGGCTGGTTAAACAATATTGTAATGCCACCTTGGCTGAAACATTCCGTTTTTATAGTGTCGCCACCCTTATCGCATCCCTTGTTGCGCTGGCAGGCACCTTTGCACTTTCATTTGTGATTTAAAAGAGAGTAATTATGACTCAGATAAACGTGAATAAGTTAATTGCTGACTACCCTTTAGTTCAGGACTTAATCAATTTAAAACACGTGGCATGGTTCAACCCTAACGCCACCACCACAGAAGCGGGTTTACCTTATGTGGGGCTGACCATTAGTGATGTTCAAGATGCCGAAGCGCGTTTAAACCGTTTTGCACCGTATTTGATGAAAGCATTCCCAGAAACACAAGCTACTCAAGGGATTATCGAATCTGATGTAGTTGCAATCGCCAATATGCAAACCGCGCTCGAAGCGCGTTACCAAACGCCAATCACCGGGAAAATTTTATTAAAGAAAGATAGCCACTTGCCTATTTCTGGCTCTATCAAAGCGCGCGGGGGGATTTATGAAGTACTCACTCACGCCGAAAAACTAGCACTTGGGGCAGGGTTGTTATCCATTGATGATAATTATGAAGTTCTATTTTCTGATAAATTCCGCCAGTTCTTTAGCCAATATAGTATCGCGGTTGGCTCAACAGGTAACTTAGGGATGTCTATCGGCATCATGAGTGCCAAATTAGGCTTTAGCGTCAGCGTGCATATGTCTGCGGATGCGCGCCAGTGGAAGAAAGACAAACTACGCTCACATGGCGTTAATGTCGTTGAATATGAACAAGATTACAGCATTGCCGTTGAACAAGGTCGTAAAGAAGCAGAACAAGACCCAAATTGTTTCTTTATTGATGACGAAAACTCCACAACCCTATTTTTAGGTTATGCCGTCGCGGGGCTGCGTCTGAAAAAACAATTTGCGGAACAAGGTGTTATTGTTGATAAAGACCACCCACTGTTTGTCTACCTGCCTTGCGGTGTCGGCGGTGGCCCTGGCGGGGTTGCCTTTGGGTTGAAACTGGCATTTGGTGACGACGCACACTGCCTGTTCGCGGAACCAACGCATTCACCGTGCATGCTTTTGGGCGTCCACACTGGATTACACGATGGTATTTCTGTACAAGAAATTGGTATTGATAATATCACTGCCGCAGATGGCCTTGCTGTAGGGCGTGCCTCTGGCTTTGTAGGCCGTGCGATGGAGCGGTTAATCGACGGGTATTACACCCTTGATGACCAAGACATGTATAACTTGTTAGGGTTACTCAACAAAACAGAAGGCATCAAACTAGAACCCTCTGCTCTTGCGGGTATGACAGGCTGCGTGCATGTCACACAGAATACTAATTACTGGCAGTCTAAAGGCCTTAGTGCACAGCAAATGGCGAATGCCACTCACCTTGTTTGGGCAACAGGTGGCGGCATGGTACCGAGTGACGAAATGCAAAAATATTTATCACAAGCCAAACTGAGTTAATCATCCTACCCCCTTCAATACTGTGGAGGGGGTTTCTCATCGATTACTGCCCAGGCAGTGGAACTAAATCACTTTCAATATAACGCCTGACTAACGTGGCTAATGCCACCAATGAATCCATGTGTGTTCTTTCCCAACCATGGGAACTGTCGAGTGCAAAACACGCCAATGCCGCACGAATATCCCACCCTGCATCAATCGCCGCGGCACTGTCTGAGCGGTAATGTTTGAACGTATCGCGAACATGGGGAATATCGTATTGCTGGCACAGTTGCAATAAATGGCGGGTGATTGCCAAATCAAATGGCCCTGTTCTATCGCGAAACGCTAGCGTCAGTGAATCATCCCGCGTTGCTTGGTCTGGCCCTGATACTGAGTTGTCTATCGCCAATAACTCTTGCACTTGTGAGCCAAAACCATGGGTTCCACCAATACCAACTTCCTCAGAAATCGTGAACATCATTTGGCAAGAAACCGCAGGCACAACGCCATCATCCACCAGCGATTTCAGAGCAGCTAACATGACGGCACAGCCTGCTTTGTCATCCAAATGACGAGAAACAATAAAACCGTTATCAATGAATTCAGGTTGAGCATCTACCGCAACAATGTCTCCCACGTTCAAACCGTGAGATTGCAGATCAGCAAGGTTATAACAAGGAGCATCTAAGCGGATTTCGAGGTTATCCCAATCCGCCACTTGAGTGTCAACCTCTGTATTGAAGCGATGCCCTGATGCTTTTAAAGGCAAAATTGTGCCGCGGTACTGGTGGTTATCACTAAATACTGTCACCCTTGCACCTTCTGCAAAACGCGCAGCCCATGTCCCCGTGTTACGTAACGCTAAGCGGCCGTTAGACTTTAACTGGGTGACCATGGCTCCCAAGGTATCTAAGTGAGCGGCCAGTGCACGTTTGGGTTCATCCCACCCTAATGTAATGTGCAGTACCCCACGGCGCGTATACTGTGGCTTGAAGCCTAATTCAGTCAGCCATTGGTGAGTCTGCGCAACCGCTTTATCAGTCATCCCAACAGGACTCGGCGTTTGTAACAATGTGCGTAATACATTTGCTAGATATGCTGTGTCGATCATGATGATTACCTATCTTCACTTAAAAAACGTTCTTGTAAGGTGGCTTGTAGAGCCAACATGGCGTGTTCTGCATAATCCATGTGCGCTTCCATGACCGCTTGTACTTTTTGTGCATCTTTGCGGCGCAAGGCTTCTATCAATTGGTATTGGTATTCAATACCTTGGCGTCTATCAACGGGTTCAGGTTTCAAATAAATATCTTTACAGACGGCTAAATCTTTCAGTAACCGCTGAAGAAAATGACAAATAAATACTAAAAGCACATTATCCGAATAGCTCGCGACAACCGTGTGGAAATCGAGCTCCGCCATCCGCTGTTGCCAACGCTCTTCTTCGTCAGCAGGTTCATGGTCGTAAATAGCGATGATTTCGTACAGTTTTTGAATGCCTGCATTATCGATTTTTTCCATCGCACTCACTGCCACAACAGGCTCCAACAATTTTCGCAATGTATAGATATCCTTGATGGAAATATCCCGCGTAAATAAATAGTTAGATAACAAGCTCATGGCCCGTGATTCCGTCATTGAATCAATAAATGCACCGCCTCCTGGGCCCGTTTTGGTCTTTATCAGCCCTTGAACTTCGAGGGATTTTAACGCCTCCCTGACCGTGCTTTTACTCGCGCTATAACGCTCAATCAGGTCTTTTTCTTGGGGTAACCGATCACCGGGGCTGAGATTGTCCGCCATAATGGTTTCTTTAATGGCATTCACAATTTCATCTGTCCGTTTAATGCGAACCGGCTCAATTGCCGATGGCTTATCGATACTCATAGTTGCTCTCAACAAGTTTTAATAGGTCCGAATACGTGGCGCACTCGATAATAGGTTTTGAGTATACGCATGTTCAGGAGCCGCAAATAGCTGACGGGTTTCACTGCACTCAAGCAAATCCCCTAAATACAGCACGGCAACTCTGTCAGCGATTGATTCCACGACGGCTAAATCATGGCTAATAAATAAATAGGAGAGTGAAAATTGCGCTTTTAACTCTTCCAGAAGCAGTAAAACTTGGGCTTGCACGGATACATCCAAAGCACTTACGGGCTCATCAAGCACCAATACCCGCGCATCAGCAGCAAGTGCCCTTGCTATCGCCAAGCGCTGAGCCTGCCCACCTGAAAACTCATGAGGGTAGCAAGCTAATGAATCCATTGGCATATTGACGGCTTCAAGTAATTCTACCAATCGATTAGTACGCTGTGAGGGAGCCATGTGCTTTAAATATTTCAATGGAACCGATAAAGTTTCCCCAATGGTTTTTCGTGGATTTAACGATGCAACAGGGTCTTGAAAAACGTACTGAATCGCTTGTCCAAAGGCCTTAGCACCTTGCTTTTGCCACTGTGCCTTGCTTTGACCCAAAACCTGAATGTCCCCTGAGGTGGCATTTTCCAGCCCCACTAAAATGCGGGCGAGCGTACTTTTCCCTGAGCCACTTTCGCCAACAACCGCCAATGTTTCCCCTTCATACAATGACAGTGAAATATTTTTCAGAGCATGGACTTCCCGCCCTTTGGGATGAAATAGGCTACGAGGCTGCCCAAATGTTTTCACTAGCTGATTCACTTCAATCACAGTATTCATGGTGCCTCCTGCGCTGCGTTTAGACTTTTGTCATCGGTTTCATTGCGATAAAGCGCAGCCACTTGCGTTAAAAATTGACGGCCTTCCCCCAGTTTTGGAACACTAGCAATTAGCCGTTGCGTGTAAGGGTGTTGCGGGTGCTGCAATACCGTTTGAGTCACGCCCGTTTCCACTATTTCCCCTTGTTGCATCACAGCAACCCGGTCGCAAATTTGGTTAATCACGGCGAAATCATGGGTAATAAACAACAGTGCTACACCCCGTTCGCGGCGCAGTTTATTCAGTAATTCTAAAATTCTTGCTTGAACAGTCACATCCAGCGCCGTTGTCGGTTCATCCGCTATGATAAGCACGGGGTCGTTTGCCAGCGCCATGGCAATCCCCACCCGCTGGCGTTGCCCGCCTGATAACTCATGAGGATAAGCACTGAATCTGTCAGCCGCATCAGGGATCCCCACGCTATCAAGAAGTTCGATGGCTTTCACTTTCGCCACTTGGTTGGATAACGCTTGGTGAGCGGTGATAGCCTCCTGAAGCTGTACGCCAATCGTAAACTGCGGATGCAGTGTCGTCAGTGGGTCTTGGAAAATATACGACACCCGTGCGCCACGCCGCCGTTGCATAATAGAAAGCGGCAAGGACAACATCTCTTCATGTTCCACATACACCCCACCCGCTGTAATCACCGCGGGCGGCGAAGCCAACAACCCCATAATGGACAGCGCGGTCACGCTCTTACCCGAGCCACTTTCCCCTATGAGACCAAGGCACTCACCAGCACCAACGGTAAAACTAATCCCTTTGACGGTTGGACGTAGCTGGTGGCCTTGGCGAAATGCCACCGCAAGGTCTTTCACTTCCAGCACGGCCTGAGTGCCTGCCATTTTAGCTGGGATATTCACGCGATCTGTTTGGGTCATTGGCTGTGAACGGTGTAAAGCCCCTGATTTTAAACGTGGATCGAGAATATCACGCACGCCATCACCCAATAAGTTAAAACTGATAACAATTAGGAAAATCATAATACCTGGCACTAAAGCGACATGAGGCGCCACAAACATTTGTGCGCGCCCTTGCCCTAACATCGAACCGAGATCAGCATTCGGCGGTTGTGTGCCTAAACCTAAAAACGAAAGCCCTGCGGTTTCTAAAATCATCCAACCAATAGTCGTCGACATAGTGACCACGATAATTGGCAGTACATTAGGTAAAACCTCAGTTAATAACACCTGTAAATGATTCTTACCTGACAATCTTGCTGCCTGAATGAAATCTCTATCACGCAGCCCGACCGTTAACCCACGGATATTTCGTGCAAAAAAGGGAATATTGACTAAAGCAATCGCATATAACGCATTTAATAAGCCTGGCCCTAATACCGCGACAATGGCCAGTGCCAATAAAATATAAGGAAATGCCATAAGCATATCGATACAACGCATCAATATAGTGTCTGTACGGTGACCAACATAGCCTGCAATTAAGCCTATTAACGTTCCAAAAACGGCAGCAATAAGCGTGGCAGAGATCCCCACCATCAGTGATACTCTTGTCCCCCATAATAAACGCGATAAAATATCACGTCCCAAATGGTCGGTACCTAAAACATGCCCCGATGAAAAAACAGGTAATAAGCGGTTCACTAGATTGGTTTCATCTGGGTTATCCAATGGTAGCCAAGGCGCCAATAATGCCAGTAGTATGATGACCATTAAAATTACCAACCCAATCGTCGCAAGACGGTTCGCTAGCAATAGCGAGCCAATAGATTGTCGATGGCGATGTTGAATAATCGGTGTTGTCGTTTGGCTCATGATTTCAACCTCGGATCTAACATGGCTTGCAGGACATCAGCAAACAAATTGATAAACACGTAAGACGCCGCTGCAATCAAGACGCCCCCTTGAACTAAGAATAAGTCTCGGGTTGCCACGGCTTTGACCAACATTGCACCTAGCCCTGGCCACTGAAAAACAGTTTCGATATACACCGCGCCACCAAACACAAAACCCGCTTGAATCCCAATGACGGGGATAACGGAAACCAGTGCCATACGAAAGGCATGACGGAAAATGACTTTACGCTCACTGAGCCCTTTGGCTCTCGCGGTTCGAATGAAATCGAGGCGTAAAACTTCTAGCATGGCCGTTCGTGTTAATCGGGCAATGACGCCAGTAGCAACAAGTGATAGCGTAATGACAGGTAATACAAGGTGATGCAATAAATCCCCTAAGCCGCCACCTTGCCAAATATCGTACATCCCTGATGCAGGGAACCATTGCAGTTGAACGGAAAAAACCATAATCATCAATAACCCAATCCAGAAGGATGGCATTGAAATCCCTAATAAAACCGCTAAAGTAATGAATCTATCACTCCAACTAAACTGGCGAATAGCAGAAATGATCCCTGCCAATAAGCCCAACACGGAGCTCAATAATAAAGCACTCCCCCCCAGGACTAAGGTCGCCGAAAAACGTTCTAATACTTCATCAACGACGGGGCGGTTCAGTACAAACGAGCGGCCAAAGTCCCCCGATATTAAATTCTGCATCCAAATAAAATACTGTTGGTATAACGGTTTATCTAAACCAAGCTCCGCTTTTACACGCGAAACATTCTCAGGTGTCGCCCAAGGCCCAAGGAGCGCTTGAGCTGGGTCACCAGGGATCATCGCCATGATCAAAAAGACAATCAGCGTCAAACCAATCAATATGGGAATGGTCGCTAAAATGCGCTTTAAACAGTATAACCACATCATTTTTTCCCCATAAAATTAGTTTTTACGAACATCTTTAAGTAATAAATTAAAGTTCGGTTGTAATTTGAAGTGCTGAACATGCTCACTTGCCACGGCATTTTGCTTCCAGTTAGCGACAAATAACCAAGGCGCATCTTGATGGACTATTTTTTGCACTTGCCGATACAGTGCAGCACGCTCTTTAAGGCTATTGGTGACCCGCGCCTTATCCAACAATGCATCAAGTTGTTTATTACTGTAATAACCTGAATTGAACCCGCCTTTATCAGGCCAAGAGGCGGAATGTAAGGTCAAGAAGGGCAATGTATCAGGATCATTGGTCATCCATGCCATCTCCGCCATGTGCGCCTCTTTTAGCCCCGCATTGACTTTCGACAGATAGGTATTCCATTCAAAAGTTTGAATTTCCACCGATAACCCAACCGCTTTTAAATCCGCTTGGATTGCTGTTGCCATCGGAATAGGGTCTAACATGCCTGAGCCCCCTTCGGTCACGTAAAACACAATTTTCTGCCCTTCGGCTCCAGCCTCTTTAATAAGCTCGCGGGCTTTTTTCGGATCATAAGGATATGCTGAGGTTTCTTTATCAAATGCCCAATCGAACGCGGAAGGGATCGGACCTTCCGCGACATCCGCAGAGTCTTGAAGAATATATTTAACAATATTTTGCTTATTCACTGCATAGTTCACCGCTTGGCGAACACGCACATCATCAAACGGTGGTAATGAAGCATTTAACATGCTGTACCACACATGAGGGCCTGTAGCTTCGTATACCCGAAAGCGACTATCCCTTGCAAAAAGGGGAACATTATCAGCAGGGACTTCAACCATTGCATCAATGCCCCCAGACAACATCTCTGCTACGCGCGTATTGGCATCAGTAATTGGACGAAAAACCACGTGTTTTAGGGCTGGTTTACCCTCCCAATAGTTGTCATTAGCTGACACAACCACTCGTTGGTTGGCAGTCCACTCATCGAATTTAAAAGGCCCTGTACCACTTGGGTGGCGACTAAAATCTTTACCGTATTGCTTAACCGCAGCAGGTGACACAATCAGGCCTGCGGGTGTCGCTAAATTCGACAAAAAAGGTGCAAAAGGTTCTTTTAACGTAAAAACCACAGTTAAATCATTGGGGGTATTAATCTTGTCGATAGCAGAAAAGAAAAACGACAGCGGAAATGGCCCAGTAAAATAGTAAGGGTGCTGATTATCCAACATACGTTCAAATGTAAACTTCACGGCTTGCGCATTAAATGGACTACCATCATGAAACCGAATATTGTCACGTAACTGGAAAGTATAAGTTAGCCCATCATCACTGACGTTCCATGACTTTGCGAGAGCAGGTTCAAGCGTCAACGTGCCATCCGTATTGCGTACCAGCCCTTCATAGATATTGACTAAAATCCGTGAGTCATTCGCTGCCGTTGCCACTTGAGGGTCTAGAGATTGCGGTTCTGCAACCTGCCCTAACAGCAGCACATCATTATATTTTGACGCCTGAGTCGGTAATGAAAACAAAGAGAGCAGCAAAACAGCTGCAATCCACCTACCTAAACGTATTCTCATACAACCCCCCAGTGTTAACCGTGCTATGTGGTATTTGAAATGTGATTTGTGTCAATTTTGTTAATTATTTTATCTTTTTCTTTATTTATGATGATAAATTATATTTCACGCAACAATTTATAATGATAAATTTGATCGATGTCTAATTTATGAGGTGTAAAATGACATTTTCAATTGTGGCGCGTTGTCCACAAACAGGGAAAATTGGTGCAGCAACGGCAACTGGCGGCCCTGCTGTGGGGGCGTTAGTCCTGCATGGTGCAAGTTATGCTGGTGCAATCGCCACACAAGCCATGACAAATCCCATTGCAGGTTTAAGGGGAATTGAGCACTTACAGCATGGTCTATTTGCAAGTTCATGCCTCAACAGATTGTTAACGGAAGATGAAACTCCTGAACGACGGCAGTGGGTTATTATCGACCATGCTGGCAATAGTGCAGATTGGACTGGGCAAGCTTGTTTGCCTTGGTGCGGGAGCTTGTCAGAAAAAAATGTTGCAATAGCGGGAAATATGTTAGTGGGTGAACAAGTCATTGATGCCATGCACCAGTGCTACCAGAAAAATAGGGGTCTTGAACTCGCCGATAGGCTATTACTCGCTATGCAAGCAGGCGCAAAATCAGGTGGGGATTATCGTGGCATACGTTCAGCCGCTCTAAAAATATGGAGTAACCGCCAATATGCCGATATTGATATACGTTGTGACTGGTCAGAAGCCCCCTTAACTAAGCTAGAGATCATCCTTCAACAGGTTCGTGCCGAGGATTATGCTGATTTTTTCGCTCAGATCCCCACAGGAAATGAATATATTACTAATAATTAACCTCTATGTGGTGTATATCGACCAATAAAGTAAAATAACTGAATGATATACACCCCATTATTAGATGGTTATTTTTCCATCTAATTGATAGGTGCTTAATATTTTTGTATTTTTATCACAAGAAATTTTATAAATATATTATTAATTAATAGATTTATTAATAATATTTAATTAAACAATTCGATCTTTAATCCCACTATATTTATCTCACCTATTTCACATTCTGATATATCTGAGTATTCGCTCAAATAAACAACGCGTTGGTTATATTTATTTTTCATCGTGAAATAAATCATTTTAAATCCCCCAAGTTATTACCCTCATCAACACTAGGTCATTCATCAATTAAAAATAAATTTAAAAACTATTATTTTTCATAATGATAGATTCATGAGCAAATCAAAAAGCAAAGTTAATACACCAAACCAGAGTATTACCATTCAGAAGATGAAATCTGTCGTTTAATTAACCAAAAGTTGAATGAAATTAGCGCAAGCATTTAATTAAAAAATTATTTTTATATTATATGATTAGCTACATGACTTAACCTATATTTAGCATTTTGTTCTGTCATTCATTATTTTAATTTTTCACTGCATTAATACCAAAAAGCACAACTTAAGTACAATAATTAACTTTACACCCGTACACTTTTAATTACATTAATATTTCAAAATCATTAATTAGCTAATACATAAATTTGAATGATCTCCGACAAACCCTTTACAGCACTGAGCACACCAATTTACGTTCATATTCATTTAATCGACTTTTATTAACAAATGCTACCCCCACTTAACAATTTCAAAATATATGATAAGATCATTATCTCAATTTGAAATTATTTACTATATAAAAAACAAGATTGTTATTGAGGTTATAGATGAAAATCTCGAGAAGAAAGCTATTATTAGGGGTTGGTGCTGCTGGTGTTCTGGCAGGGGGTGCAACAGTTGTTCCGATGATCCGTCGTGAAGGCCGTTTCGAATCTACACCATCGCGCGTACCAGCTGTTGCTGGCACTGAAGGCAAATTACCTGAGTCTGCAGATGCAGTCATCATCGGTGCTGGCCTTCAAGGGATCATGACAGCCATTAACCTTGCTGAAAAAGGTTTGAATGTTGTTATTTGTGAAAAAGGCGTTGTCGGCGGTGAGCAATCAGGCCGTGCATATAGCCAAATCATCAGCTATAAAACCTCACCAGCGATTTTCCCTTTACACCACTACGGAAAAATCCAATGGCTCGGTATGAACGAAAAAATCGGTGCTGATACTAGCTACCGTGTTCAAGGCCGTGTTGAAGTTCCTTCAAGCGAAGAAGATTTAGAAGTTTCAAGAGCTTGGATCAAAGCTGCTTCTGAAAACCCAGGTTTCGATACCCCATTACGTACCCGTATGATCGAAGGTACTGAACTGGCAAATCGCCTGGTTGATGCTCAAACTCCATGGAAAATCGGTGGATTTGAAGAAGATTCAGGTAGCCTTGACCCAGAAACCGTCACCCCAGCAATGGCAAACTACGCAAAATCAATCGGTATCCGTATCTATACCAATTGTGCAGTACGCGGCATTGAAACAGCGGGCGGTAAAATTTCTGATGTTGTGACTGAAAAAGGCGCTATCAAAACCTCTCGCGTCGTTCTGACTGGTGGTATTTGGTCTCGCCTGTTTATGGGTAACTTAGGTGTTGATGTTCCAACACTCAACGTTTATCTGTCACAACAACGTATTTCAGGCGTTCCTGGTGCACCGAAAGGCAACGTCCACTTACCTAACGGTATTCACTTCCGTGAACAAGCAGATGGTACCTACGCGGTTGCACCACGTATCTTTACCAGCTCTATCGTTAAAGACAGCTTCCTGTTAGGCCCAAGATTCCTACACGTATTAGGCGGCGGAGAATTACCATTAGAATTCTCTATTGGTAAAGACTTATTTAACTCCTTCATGATGTCGACATCTTGGAATTTAGATGAGAAAACACCATTTGAAGAATTCCGTACTGCAACCAATACACCAAACAATGAACACTTAGATGGCGTTCTGGAAAGACTGAGAAAAGAATTCCCAGTATTTAAAGAGTCTAAAGTAGTTGAACGTTGGGGTGGTACCGTTGCACCAACAGATGATGAAATTCCAATTATTTCAACAGTCGAACAGTATCCAGGTTTAGTCATCAATACCGCAACAGGTTGGGGTATGACTGAAAGTCCTGCATCTGGTCGCTTAACGGCTGAATTGTTAATGGGTGAAACACCATTTATCGATCCAACGCCGTACAAACTTTCTCGTTTTAACTAATAAGCGAAAAAGTCGCGTTTTTTTTTACTGGGATCTATCAGTCAATGGAATTAGGCTAAACTAAAAACTGGCCTTAAGTGAAACTGATAGTTCCCGTTTACTTTGATAATGTTAAGGAGTTTACATGCGCTATAAAACTTTATTGCTTTCTCTGCCTTTGATTTTAGGTGTAGCGAGTGCAAATGCAGCTGAAGATGTTAAACGCGTTCCTGTGAAAGGATTCCCTATCTCTGAATCAGTAGAAATCAGCGCGGGCAACCTTATTTTCCTAAGCGGAAAAGTTCCTTCTAAAATCTCTGCAGATGCCAAAGAAGGCGTTTTAGAGTCTTACGGTAATACCGAAGCACAAACTATCAACGTGTTAAAACAAATCCAAGCTAACCTTGAAGGTATGGGTTTGACTATGAACGACGTTGTTAAAATGCAAGTATTCTTAGTTGGTGGTGAAGAAACTCAAGGGACTATGGACTTTGCTGGCTTTATGGCTGGTTACAACAAGTTCTATGAGTCTGAGAAAGTGACTAACCTACCAGCTCGTTCAACTTTCCAAGTCGCTAAACTGGCTAACCCAGCTTGGAGAGTAGAAATTGAAGTAACAGCGGTTCGTCCTGCTGCGAAAAAATAAGTTATTCTAACGAATAGCGAATCGATAATGGGGCATAGCAATATGCCTCGTTATATTTTCTCTCTTTCCCCTTCCCTCGCAATACTTTTTCATTGTCTTTCACAGACTGTCACCGTGATTTCCGCTATTTTATGGTTTTTATAAAACCATGTTATGCTTCATTGATTGATAAAGAAGCAAAAAAGATAAAAGTTCCCAATAAAGGCGCAATATGATTAAAGAATCTCTCAAGATCCATGGAAAAAAACAGTTTGAGATTAAACAAAAAGTGTCAATTCCACGTAAGTCTAAAGAGATCCGCTACCAAGTAGAGACCTTTTTCTTTTTGCCTTCTTCGCTGCAAATCAATCCTGACTTATACACAGCCTCTAGCCTGCAGCGCAGCCTTAAAAATTACATTCGGCTCAGCCCTCCTACGGTAAAACTGTCTGCTTTACCGGAAGAAAACGGGGAGTTAGACGGTTTAAAACGTTGGTTGGAGCAGTGTGATCCACTCAATCCCCCCTCGCTAGATGAGTATGAAAATAGGCTTAAGCGCTATACCTTAACCTTTAAGCGAACCGTACGAATTAATATCAAAATGGTGAGCCAAAACCCACAACGGAAGACTGCGGAATATTTAACGGAATTAATGGCAAATATTGCAAAATGCCTATCTGTTTATCGTGAGCTCGCCACTCAGGCCACCCTGATTGAAAAACATATTCATTCCAACGCGTTTTCATACTGTGACGAGTTTATGACTTACTACACCATAAATTATTTACGTGATTTGTTAGCCGATAAACACATGCCATTACGGGAAGAAATACGTCATTTTTGGTATCAAGAAATGCGTTACCTGAAAAAACAATACCCTGATTGTTTCCCCAGTGATGAAACCGATGCTGAGTTGGTGACTTATCGTCGTAATTTATTGAAAAAATATATCAATCGATATCTCTATTTAGAAATTCGTCATAAACGGGGACTTCCCCTGCTATTACACTCTATTTATGGTATTGCTGCTGCAATTTCAATGCTTTTCGCTACTGTTATCGCCTTTTTCTGGCAGGGAAAATATGGAGCCTTAAGTGCAAATTTATTTTTGGCGATGGTCATCGGTTATATCTTCAAAGATAGGCTGAAAGAAGTAGGTCGAGAGCAGTTGTATCGCCTATTCCAAAAATGGATCCCTGACCGCCAATTACGTATTTATCGTGAGGGTGTAAAAGCACCTGTGGGTATTTGTAAAGAGTCTTTTCGCTTTATTAGTGAAAACTCACTCTCCCCAGATATCCGTGAGATGAGGCAAAAATCCCATTGGGTCAATTTAGTTAATGTCCAGCGAATGGAAGATATCCTGTATTATCGCAAAGATGTGCTACTGCATAACCGCCATTCAGTGTTTGAAAAAAACCAGTCATCAATCGCTGATATTACGCGTTTTAATATTTCGGATTTCCTGAAATATATTGATATCAGTTATGAAGAATTAACTGTCAATGATGATGAACCTGCAATTATTGGTGAAAAGGTGTATCACATTTACCTTTGCCGCCGCGTCACTATTAATAAAAAAACCTACAATGAACTGGCGCGCTTAGTAGTCAATGCCGATGGGATAAAACGTTTAGAAGTGTTGCAGTCACTAGACTTACTGACAACCGATGAAGATATTGAGATTTCACCGTAGGCGTTTTATTTTCCTATCCTATTATTTTGACTAATTTAGGTTGTAGCCGCCACGGCTACAACCTAAAGGATGACGAAAATTTAAAAGAGTTAATAGTACAAAGCAATATACTGGTCATCCACCTGCTTAATATCAACCGGCGTGTCAAAGATATCCTCAATAATTTCTGATTTCATGATGTCTTCAGGCTTGCCATGATAAGACAAACGGCCATTTCTTAATGCAACAATGTAGTCTGAATACACGGATGCGAAGTTGATATCGTGGATCACTAAAATAATCGTTTTACCCAGCTCATCTGCGGCGCGGCGCAATAACTTCATCATGATCACTGCGTGTTTCATGTCGAGGTTATTTAAGGGCTCATCCAGTAGAACGTATTCGGTATCTTGACACAGAACCATTGCCACATAAGCACGCTGGCGTTGTCCACCAGAAAGCTCATCTAAATAGCGGTGGCGTAAATCAGATAAATTCAGAAATGACAGTGATTCATCAATTTTCTGTTTATCTTCAAGGTTTAAACGCCCTTTAGTGTAGGGATAGCGCCCGAACCCCACAAGCTCTTCTACTGTTAAACGGCTCGCAAACTGGTTTTCTTGGCGCAAGACAGATAAACATTTGGCTAACTTATCGCTTGGTGTTGTCGAAACATCTAATTCATTGACCTTAACATGACCGCCTTCATCGGGTGTTAACAAACGGCCTATAATCGACAGTAAGGTGGATTTACCTGCCCCATTGGGCCCAATAATCGAAGTGATACCGCTATTTTTAATGGTTGTTGTGACGTTATCTAAGACCTTAGTATCCTGATAACTTTTCGATATCTGACTAATCTCAATCATACTAAAACCTTCTTAACACCATATAAATAAAGAATATTCCGCCAACAAACTCAATAACAACGGACAAGGTTCCCGCCATATTTAAACCATATTCAAGAACGAGCTGTCCGCCAATCAGCGCTATCACACCTAACAAGAAAGACACGGGTAATAAATAGCGGTGCTGGCTACTCCCACTGATAAAGTAAGCCAAGTTTGCCACCATCAGTCCTAAGAAGGTTAAAGGCCCAACCAAGGCGGTTGAGATAGCGACTAAGATGGAAATCAGCAGTAAAATAACCGTGACTTGTTGGCGATAATTAATCCCTAAATTAACGGCATTGGCCTGCCCTAATGCCAAGACATCAAAGCAATAACGCATCCGCCACAAGAGAACGCCAACGACAACAGTAATAAGCAAGGTAAAGAAAATAAGCTCTGGCGTACCTCGAGTGAACGTTGCAAACATGCGGCTTTGTAAAATGGAAAACTCATTTGGATCCATTAGACGCTGGAGTAATGTGGCCACACTGCGAAATAACGTGCCTAAAATGATACCTACCATCAATACCAGGTTGATATTCATTTTCACAGAGACAAATAACCAGCGATAAAGCAGAACCGAAAACAGCACAAGCAAAGTCGATTCCAACAGGAACTTACCGATATTTAGTAACCATGAAGCAGGGAAGCTGTCAGTATAAAAAATAAAGACGGTTTGCAACAAGACAAACAAAGCCTCAAGCCCCATGATTGATGGCGTCAATATTTTATTATTTGCAATGGTTTGGAACAATACTGTCGATACCCCCGCTGCAAACGCCACAACAATCATGGTCAACACGATATAACCACGATGCGGTAGAATATACGCAAGGTTATTGCCTAAGTTGATTGTCATATAAAGCACAATGGATAGCAGCGATAAAGCCAACAATATCCATATTCTTTGCAGTGGCGTTAACCCTTTTTTAGGTTTTGCTAACGCAATTGCGGAGTTAACTTTTTGCATAACGTTGTTGCTTCAACAATAAATATAAGAAAATAACAGCGCCAACCACACCTAGAATCACACTCGCAGGGATTTCAAATGGATAGCGGATCAAACGCCCAATAATGTCGCACAGTAAAACTAAACCACCACCCGCAATACATATCCACGGAATGGTTTTGCGAATGTTATCCCCCATCACTAAGCTCACAAGATTTGGAATAATTAAGCCTAGGAAAGGTAACGCACCAACCACAACGACCACGACACCGCTAATCAGCGCGATAATGGATAAGCCGATGGTCATGACTTTACGATAATTGAGCCCCACATTAATGGAAAATTCACGGCCCATACCAGCAACAGTAAAACTATCTGCAATCCAGCAGGCGATTAACGTGAGAATGCCCACCAGCCAAAGCAATTCATAGCGACCCTGAATGATGCTAGAAAAGTCGCCGCTCATCCATGCCCCAAGGGACTGAAGTAAATCAAAATAATAGGCTGTAAAGATAGTTAACGCGCTAATCACCGCACCTAACATGATACCCACTAATGGTACTATCAACGCTGATTTTAAAATGACACGGCGTAATAACAGCATAAACAGCATCGTGCCAATCAGGGCAAAGCCACTTGCAACGACCATTTTGGTCATAATACTTGCCGCTGGGAATAGAATCATCACGACCAGTAAGCCTAAACTGGCAGACTGTGTTGTACCCGCAAGCGAGGGCTCAACGAAGCGGTTTTGTGTGAGTAATTGCATGATAAGCCCTGCAACACTCATGGCACTGCCGGCTAGAATTAGGGAGACGGTTCGAGGAATTCGGCTAATAAAAAAGATGTCTTGCATCTCTGGGTCGGTGAAAAGCGAAACGGGTGACACGTCACCCGCTCCAACAAACAAGCTTAATACCGCTAAAACCAATAACGTGATAATTCCACAAAAAAGATAAAGCGTTTTCATTGGTTATTTTGCTTGGCTCTTCTCTAATGCGTTATTGATATCATCCATTAATTTGGAATAGGTCTGGATACCACCTGAGATGTATACCGCTGTTGGGTCAAGGTAAGTAATCTGGCCTTTTTCCCATGCAGCTGTTTTTCTTACTAATGCGTTATCAAGCACTTCCGCTGCAGGTTGTGCGTCTGCTTTACCAATCGCGCTATCACGGTCAATCACAAACAGCCAATCTGGGTTTAATTTTACCAGTAATTCAGCATTGACGATGTTACCGTGACGACCCGTGTTTTCTTCAAAGACATACGCAGGCTCGAAACCTAACACATCAAAAATAAAGCCAAAACGTGAACCTGGGCCATAAGCAGAAATTTTACCGCCACTGACTAAAATCACCATCGCTTTACCCGCAGTTGGGGCTTTAGTTTTAATACCGTCAATTTTGGTATTGAAATCGGCAATCAGTTTTTTTGCTTCTTCTTCTTTACCAAACAGGGCGCCAAGCTCATTAGTACGCTCAGTTAAGCTACCGATAAAGTTTTTGTTGTCGATATCTAAAGAAATCGTTGGAGCAACGCCGCTCAATTTATCATATGCATCACGAGCACGACTACCACCTAAAATCAGGTCAGGTTTTGCGTTACTTAATGTTTCATAAGCAGGTTCAAACAGCGTTCCGCCATTCACATACTCAGAGCCACTGTATTTCGTTAAGAATTCAGGAAAACGTACGTTGGTTTGTGGAACCCCTGCGACGGGTGCACCTAATGCATCCATGATGTCCAGCGTTTCCATGTTCATGACAATCACTTTTTGTGGATGGCGAGGAATTTCAGTTTTGCCTTGTACATGTTCAATTGTAATGGTTTGTTTCTCTGCCGCTTGGGTTGTTTCTGGCGTTTCTTTTGCGTTATCGCAACCCGCCAAAACTAAAGCGGATAATAAGGCAAGACCTGAAACTAATGATTTTGCAAACATCTCATTTCCTCCATCCATCTATAAAAGTACTGACGATAAAATGTCAACGTCTCGAAGAGGGGGGTATCTTACACGTTATTAAGCGCTAATGATATTAGTTTGCATTTGCATTTGCTAAAAAGATGTTAGAACGCACAAAATCACCAATTCTATAAATGGATATCAATCAAAATAAAGCGTAGGAAAGAAATATTAGAAAGGAACTCATTGCAATGATGGATAATCAACGCCCTAAATACAGGGCAAAAACAAATAGGCTGAGTCTTCAACTACATTTGCATTCTGGCAGCTCAATTATAACGAACGACAGAAATTATAATCCCAGCCTATTTATCATTAATACCAATTTAAACGCTCATCAATGAATGTCATCTAGCCGCCCATTTTCAATGAGTTGGGAGCTGATATCTTCCAGAAACCAATCAATTGGTGTTTCCATCAAAAATGAAAGTTTAAATAAATGAAACAGGTCAATTTTGATCTTCCCTCTTTCATAACGAGAGATTTGTTGCTGGCTTACGCCTAGCAGTTGAGCCAGTTGAAAACCCGTATAACCGAGCTCTCTGCGTTTCTCTAAGATCCTTTGACCGACCATATAATGGATTTTTTCACTACCGTTTTCTGAATACATATTTTCACCATTTATTAAGGTACAGTTAGAATAAGGGCTGCCGCGCCTTCAAATGTGCCAGGTTGAACACGACCATTCGTCCCTAATACGGCTTTCAGGTTGACGGTATTTGTTCCCCCAGCAGGTACATAAAATTTATAACCCGCCTCTCCTGGCGTGTTATTCGCCCCTAAAAATAAGTTGGCATATAAACTACCATCTGGCTTTAAGTTAACCCGACCATTTGTAACGTTAACCCCTGTTGCGACAACCAGCACATCCATCGCTAGATTACATGTTACAGTGATGGGGACTTCTTTTGCTTGCCCTGCGAGATCAGCTTCACTAATTGCACCAAAGTTAATATCTGGGATACTGTTATTGATCTTACAGGCGCCAATTGGTGGAGGTGCAATACCACATAATGAACCAGGGATTAACCCTCCATTATTTGTCACGCCTGTCGTCTCTTGATAAAATAATCCCACACATTCTTGGTTATTCTGTAACCTGACACCTGTGTGTACAGCCCATTGTGTTGCAGGAGCCAGTGCTTTAGTCATCACTCCAGGGATGTTCTGAACCTCTCTCATCGTCCGGTACTTAGAAATTTCAGCAATATTTACTGTTGCCGCACCAGGCGTTCCATTCGCTGTATGTTTATGGCTAATGGTGAGGTAACATTGAGGCCAACCATAGCAAGGGTTCATCACACTGGGTGATTCAGGATCCCAACGGGCTATAACATATTTATAGTCTGCATCCCCTCTAGCTGGATTGGCTCCTGGCTTTGACTCTGTGATATAAGAGAATATGGATGCCGATGCAGAAGATGAAAACATGACTGCACCAATTAATAGAGATAAGAAAACTTTCATATTAGTTCACAGCCTTATTATTCATAATCTAATTTAAATGTGGCCACGGCACTGTATGGCCCCACTTTAATTGTCTTGTTCTTAATCGCTTCAGGCTCACCTTTTAAATAGGCATAAAAGCGCAGTTGGTTAGCCCCATTTTGTAATGTAATCTTCGCGCCTTTTTTTTCGATATCGAGCGCTGTTTTATCACTGTTTTGCAGTCCCACAGCAAAACCTGATGCCACACTGCTTGTTGAAAGCGCTAAAAAACCAGGTAATGCGAGGTTTGGTGTTCCTGAGAAAGTCACCTCAACAGATTTACCAATTGTGGTATCACAGTCTGCTAATTTAATCGCAAACTCCCTCGGTACCGTTTCGCCATAGGCATAAAAGTTCTTTTCTGGCGTATCAAAAAAATCCATCGGGATATTTTCATCACCAGGCAAAATTGTGCAGGGTTCTTCCACTAAGTTACCGATAATTTTTAAGTTATCTGGTACAGCAAAAGCCGCATTCACATTTATGAATAAAGCACCAGCAACTGCACATTGAATTAATTTGTTCATTATTGGTACTCCGCGAGCAATGTCCCTGTTGCGGTAAAGCTTCCTTCTGGCAACGTAATGCCTGGTTTCTTCACAGGCACCACCGCGAGAACAGGCGCTTGCCCATAAACAATTTTCATTGGCTTATTAATTTCAAAACCAAGGCCATTTTGTGTAATGCGCATTCCAAGGTCTTGAATATTGGTTTGCAGAGCGGCTTTGTCAAAATCAGTTGCCGTCCCCTTAATAGTGAGTATTAAATCCCAACCTTTTAAATTCGCATCACATTTCAACGCATAATTAATCGGTTTTGTGAAGTTAGTACCATCAATTTTATGTAAGCCAATATCTTTATAATCAATAACTTCCACTTTATCTTCAAATACAGTACACGGAGGTGGTATTAATAAAGTGCCTGTAAATTCCACGTCATCAGCAATAGCTATACCCGTAGGTATAACTAACAAACTCATTACCAGAGGAAGTTTTTTTATGAATTTTTGCATTGTTCTTCCCCTTATTGATAATCAAGTTTGATAGTGACACCTGCACGAAAAGCACCACCTTGTGTCAGTGTTTTCGATAAATCGCGAACAGGTATCGCTTCAAATTGAGGTGCATTGGGATAAACAAACTTAATTTCTTGATTTAAGCGAAGTTTGTTTCCGTTATAACGAAACGCAATACCTAAGCCAGGAATATCCGTTTCAACTGCCCCTGAATCAAAAGATATTGGGATCCCAACCAGGGTCATTTTCATTTGTTCAGTGGGTCTTTTATCGCACTTTATATTGTAATTAACTGGCTTAGCGTAAGCAGAGCCATCAATCCGCGTGCTCATGATTTCTTGAAAGTCCACCTTGACAATATTACCGTTATTAATGACGCAAGGTGGTGGTGCTAAAACAACGCCTTTAATCGGAACGGTCACCATACCAGGAGTTATCGTTGCCCTTGTTCCCGCTGAAGGGCTAATACGTGAGTCTGGTAGCCCTGCATATGAAGCTGACGTTGAAAATATTCCAGCAAGGCAGAATGCCAGCAGGTACCTCTGCTTATTTAAATCACTCATAATCCACCTTAAAGTCCATTACAGCGCTGAAACTTCCTTCCGTTAGTTTTTCGGGGGTCCTCACTGGCGTGACAAAATATTGAAGAGTACCCTGTGGTGCATCAAGAAACTGAGGACGCCCTTGGCTTCCAAGCCGAATATCACCTCTTTGCGCATCAGTGACTTCTAATGCCAAACCAGAGACACCTTTAACACTCAACATTTCAGGGAAATATTTATCTGATACCGCAACAAAAGAGACGGTTATCACAGGTTGCATCGCATCCCAAATTGGCGTATCGGTTCGAATGTCTCTCATTCGGCTTGCCGTGCGAATGCAATGCCTAAATTCTAATTCGAATGAGACAGGCTCAGCTCTATCACCTGGTTTACGGAGTGAAGATGAAGGGATCTCCCCTAGAGACACTTCTTGGCGCATTGAATTAGTCACATCCATAGTACAAGCTGCTTCTGTCATCATGCCATTTACTGTCAATGTTCCATGTAAACCCTCTATATCCCAACTATCTGCGCTGCTGGTAAACACAGGCGCGACGCTGAATATAATAGCGCTAAACAGGAGAGTCCTTTTCATACATTATTCTCCGTTATCTGTCCGTCGAAGATTCAACTTTACATGTTGTGCCTGCACAGCCGAACGTTAATTTTGGCCTTCCGCCATAGTCATTGATATACGTTAGAACTGGTTTTGCACCCATTGAACTTGCACTGCCTTTTAGCATTCCATTACTTTTTGGCGAAATCATCACTGGTTCAAATTGTTTAACCGTATCACCACCCACTTTTGAACTGGCATCCACAATGGTGACAAAATAAGCCGTTGGATTACTGACTTCATAAGCATCACCTTTGCGCGTTAACGTAATTTTTTCCTGCCATGGGTTTTCGAGGTCAGTACGTGTGGCATATAGCGCTTTTGGTCGATAAAACAACTTAATGCGTGTCTGCAGTGCAATTTGCAATACGTTAGCTTCTTTACTACGTGGTGGAATTTCACGTAAGTTAAAGTAGTAAACACTTTCTCTATCTTGTGGCAATGCGGATACATCAGGGAGCGATTGAATCTTAACTTGGCTACTTTCACCTGCTTCTACGCGTTGAACTGGCGGTAAAACCGTTAATGGACTTTCAATTTTGTTACCATTCTCATCTTCAATCCAACCTTGCGCAAGATAAGGTAATTCAGTGTTTTCGTTTTTAATATTTAAGCTGATAGTCTTATCAGCGCCATTATAAATGACACGGGTTCTATCCAGTGCAATGGCAGCTAACGCCTGGCCGCACAGCACAGTCGATAACGTAATTGTTGTCGTAAAAAACGCAATTTTTTTAATATTCATAAGTACCAACTCTTTTTAAACTCTAATAACCCGGTTTACTCGGTATAATCGATAATTTGAGCGAGATCCGGTGGCTTCAATAACCAACGCTGACTCGGTGCGACTCCCTGCTGAATTGGCGCTGGCTTATAAGCTGGCGCTGGTTTCCCCACGGGTACCGCTTTTGCTGGTATATAACCAGGCTTGGCATTCGGGCTGTTAGTACAGGGTAATAACAGGGAATTAAACTCTGCCGTGCTAATATTTTCAGGAATCTGAATCTTGCATTGCACGCTACCATCCCAATAAACATCCAACACTTCATTTGGATTCACACCTGAGATATACACAGAACCATTATCCGTAACGATACCTAACTCTCTGTTTTTCTCATTTCGTACTGTTGCACCAAATGGTGGATAGCTACCATCTGCAAGCGCAAGCCTAACCATCGTTTTTATCCCTGATAACACTTCAAACTCACGGTAAGCGACGGCACCTTCTGTCAGTGTAATTGGCTGAGATGTTCGAACTGCTTCCACATTGTCAGGCAAGTTAGTCACATCAATTCGCGTACTGGTACGGTAATAGTCACTGATATCTGCAACGACAGCTTTACCGAACATATTAGTTTCTGTATTTGGCCCAAAACCTTGAATAGGCACGTTCCCCACACCTTCTGTACTGACCATGACTCGGCTTCCGCCTGGTGTATTGATACGGTGTAATGCAGCACCGTGGCCTGTTACAGTTGCACCACCCTGTAATGAGAATGCTGCTGAAGATGTATCACCATTGATATAGCTCGTACTCGCTGTCATCGTTGCCAAATCAGCATAACGCGTGTAGAAGCCATCGATAGTTCCACGACCTCGACTACTCAACCCAGTTCCAACACGATAATTTGTCTTATCATCAATGGCGTCAAAATAGCTGACAGTGTGTGAGTTACCGTCTTTTGTGATCATGTTGTTGTAGCTTATGGACGCTCTATCCGCCCAAGGCACAGACAGGTTCATGTATAACCCATCATCATTGTTTTTATTATCAAATTTGTTACGAAATGCCGTGAGACTTAAGTTAATATTTTTAAAACGACCAAGATCAAAATATTTAGCAACGGAAAGGTTGTAACGTTTTGCTGCTGGTTTATTCCAATACGTTTCATGGTTATAGTTCAGATATGCCGTCAGATCTGCAGTTGTAAAGTATTTATTAAACGTAATGGTGTATAACTCTTTACTGTTATCAAACTCCACGCCTCTGTAACGACGATCTAAGTATTGATTCATACTCATAAAGTCACGCTCAGAGAATCGGTAACCTGCGAACGTCACTTGGCTATCATAATCTTCGAAACGTTTTGAATAACTTAAACGATACGATGCACCTGTATAAATTTTGTTATCCGTTTTTAGTTTTGCGCGTGATTCAGTCACATCGAATGAGATAGCACCGAAGGCTAGCAAATCTCGACCAACACCGAGTGATAATGCGTTATAGTCACCTGCTGCAAGCCCACCACCGAATAATGACCAACCGTTAGAGATACCCCAACTGAATTCGCCCATGACGAACCCTTGCCCTTCGGTTTTATGATCCATATTATTTGGGCGACCACCCGCAACTTTGAAAAGCACTGAACCAGGTCGAGTCAAATACGGTATTGATGCAGTATTCATCTGGAATTCTTGTACTGAGCCGTCTTGTTCTTCAACCCGTACATCTAACTTACCATTAACAGCATCACTTAAATCTTGGATACGAAAAGGCCCTGGTGCGACTTGGGTTTCGTAAATCACTCGCCCTTGCTGAGTTACAATGACTTTTGCATTTGTTCTTGCAACACCTGTAACTTCAGGTGCGTAACCACGTAAGTTTGGCGGCAGCATTCTCTCATCAGAGATCAAACTTGCCCCCATATAACGGAATGAATCAAACAGCCCTGAACGCAAAAACTGTTCACCCATTGTCAGCTTTGCATTTAGCTCTTTTACAGCTCGGTAAGCGTAATATTGGCTCCAATCCCAACGACGGTCTGTGGATTGCCCATTAGTGCGATTATAACTTGCTTGCCAATCTGCTCTAAAGCGCCATGCACCTAAGTTAAAGCCAGTTGTTCCATTCCCTGTTAATGATTGGGTATTGGCTGAATCTGCAGGTCTTGTGATGTTAGCATTCAAGTTATAGTCAAAAAGTAAGGCAGGTACACCTTCGTCCCAGCGGGATGGCGGATCCCAATTATCAGAAGTAAACTCAATATAAGCCTGTGGTACAGTCAACGTGACAGTTTCTTTAGCCAACGAGCCAGCTATTGTCATTCCTGGAATACTTTCAGGAATTAAACATTGCCCTTTGCTATCAAACTGAACCTTTTTTTTCCATTCGTCTCGTAAAGCAATGCTATCGACAATATTTGCCGTCAAGCATGGCGTAGTGATACTAGGATCATTGGGATCAGCGATATATTCAATATCAAAGCTATCAGCGAGGTCTCGGTTATTTAAATTAACCTTAAATGGATATTTCCCTGGCATCACATAGCCAGCACGAGAGAACTCATTTAAAGAAATATTGCTTTTATCCTGAAGATCTAAAACATCGGTATTAAACTCAATACTATCATTATTCGCATTAGCTAAATTTATATGAGCAATTGCAATGAACACCATAGCCGCTACAGGTGTTAAAAAATAACTTACTGAGTTATTAGATACTTTATTTTTACTTTTTAATAACAGAGCCATAATAGTCCCTTAGTAATAACTCAGTAATAATCCATCTTAAAACGGATAGTGGTCTGATAGTTTCCTGGCTTTAAACGTTTATTATTAGGCACAACACGCACGTTATAGTGAAGTGTTGTTTCACCTGCTTTGATAGGCAAATCAGGCATCGCCTTACCAGGGATTGCAACATTTCCATCAGCATCAGAAATTTTTACTGACAATCCATTTGCGTGACCGAAAACATCAAAATTGCGACCATCTGTCGGACCATCAAATGTAATATTGAAAGTTTGCCAATTAGGAGTTCCAGGCGTTACCGGTGTTAGAACACAATTAATAAGACGTATCGAGAAATTACGAACTGGACTTTCTCTGTCATGAATTATTTGACTAACAGGCACAGTAGTTATGCTTACTGATTGATCTCGGCTATCTGCATCAATTGCACAGGGGGTTTCGATAATTGAACCACCCATTGTGACGGTTCCTTCGAATGGACCTTGTGCCCGAGAAATTTGATTTTGTGCACTAACTATTGGGGCAAACATTATTCCTGAAAGCACCATGACAATTGTGCCAAAGTGATTCATAACGACTCCATTTCAACTTAATGAGCAATTTCAATTCATTAAAATTAGTGCCCATACATCCTTGTACGGGCGGTACCAATTACTGGTAGCTCAGAGCAAATGTTGCGATTGCATCAAATTCACCCGGAACAGCAGGTTTGTTTGTCGCGTCTGCATCACCTTGTAAGAATGCAGTGAAGCGCAGTGTGTTAGCACCAGTAAACAGAGTTTGAGATGGAGATTTAGCGCCTAAATCAATTTTGTCGCCATTAACGTCAGTGATAACGATACCCGCATTTTTAGCTGTACCAGCGATAGCTAAACCACCATTAACAGAAGTACTTGGCGTACCTGTGAATGTAGTTTGTACAGTTTTCAGAGTAGTGATATCACACTGTTCTAACTCAATATTGAAAGGACGAGCAACACTTTTACCGCCGCCGTTTAATGCTGAAGTTGCGATAGCACCCATCTTAACTTCAAATGCTTCAGAACCTGGTGGGATTGAGCAAGGAGCATCAATGATTGAACCTTTAAAAGTTACAGTACCAGAACCTTGGTTTGCAGAAGCAGAACCAGCAACAACAGCCAGACCTAAACCTAATACTAAAGCAAGTTTATTTAATTTCATTTTATACATTTCCATTAGATAAAAAAGACGACACAAATTAAAATAACGAGTTATTATTAATCTGATTATTTTAATTTTTTCTTAAAATATGTTTGGTTAGTAAACATTAAAAATTGACATGCTAACTATCCCTAATTTATTAGGCTCCGCTAATAAACCAGATAATTAAACAATGTATCAATGCGAAGCCATTATTATATCTCATTTTAATTATGTCAAATTATAGAGTTAATAAACAACCCAGAGAGGTAAGTTTGTGAAATATATAAAATAATTCAAAAATTACAGCCATTAAATACTCTAATATAGGATAATTAAGTAACCACACTTCAATTTAAATAGACTTTTTTTAATAAAAAACCACAAAATAACTCCATTCTTCAATAATAAAGTTTTTTATACTCATAAAACGGGTGCTTATTAGTGAAAAAAAATGACTAAAAATAAAATATAACTAAAAATCAGAAATAAATAACAAAAAAAACATTTAACCATGTTTTTATTTTAATAAGAAACATCTTAATTTTAAATATTAAATAATTTCATAATGTTTCCAATATTACCTTCTGTTACACATTTAATGTGTTAGTTTAAATGAAAATAAAAAATAAAACATTAAATTACAAATAGTTACCCTAAAATAGCCATATAACAAAAAACGAGTAGAAATATGTGTGATTAACAATTACTAATGATTAATCACACTCAAATATATATAGTAAAAATAAAACAACACAACAGAAAATCATTAAATAAAAAATAGTAAAAAAATATTAAGTCGTATTAAAACACTAAGAAAAGCATTACAAAAATATTCAAAATGTGTTTTTTTGTAACTTTCAATATTAATTATGGAATAAAACAACCATAAAATCCATTTATAAAAGACAAAATCAAAGTCAACAACATTAATGAATGAAGGTATTAAGACACCTTACATAAGCCAATAAACTCATCTACTCTCGATACCCCCCAAAATGCTAGGAATTATAATGATTAAATAGTACTGAATAGTTTCATCATTTAAATATTATTCATAATTATTAATTTATACCTTACACTAGCGATGATTACGTAATAATGAAGATGCTACCATCTATTATTATCCTCATTTTATCTAATATTAACTTAACATCATCTTTTTAAGATCTCCTTAAATACCCTTTGATTTATGTCAAGGGAATCCTTTATCTGCACTAGAAAAATTGAATATACCTGACACCTATCGTTTAATTTATAGTGATAAAACATCAATTCCTGCCACTGTCTTGTCAGTAAAAACTGAAATACCTCTGATATCGTAAAATCACTTTATGAGGTAAGACTCTAAAGCTGGCAATTCAAACGTTGTACGCTAATATCCAATAACACAGCCAGTTGGCATTACAAAAATAAATAAAAAAACCAGCTACTTAACAAAGAAGCTGGTTTTAATTAACAAACAAGAATGCGGTTTAGAAAAATGTTGGCATATCTTCTAGCACGTTATATTCATCATCCGTCAGATAAATAACTTTCCACTTATCAAACGTAATGCACGGGTGCGATGTACCAAAAACGAGGATGTCCCCTACTTGAAAATAACAACTTTCATCAAAAGATAAAATGGCATGTTGGTCCATTAAGCCAAACGTTTTTGCACTTCCTCGTTGGAAGGAAAGCCGCTGACCATCTCGATATTGTGCTAAAGGTTGAGGTAACCCAGCATCAAATGCGACATCTCTTTTACCAAAATTAACAATTGCCCGCCCTTTTTCAGGAACCGACTGTACTAATGCCACAATTTCCATTGCGGGCATCAAGTCCCCTTCTAACTGACAAGCGATACTATCCCGCGCTTTTAGGGCTTGTTGAGCCTCATCATAAATACCATGGTCATGTGTAATATAACAACCAGGGCGAATGACAAAGCGAAAAGCCTTTGAAAAGGTAAACTCTGCCACCTTCTTACTCACAAGGTCATACCAAACTGAACCTGCTCCTGTGAGTAATACCTCTCCCTGATATCTATCAAACACCCCCAATCTATCGAGTTTTTGGCTCGTCGCTAAGACTCGCTGTAAGAATTGCTGCACCTCATTAATGTCTTTTTCTGCATCATCGCTATGAATAACACCCTCATAAAATTCAATTCCAGCAATGACTAGAGAGGGTAATGCTTTTAATTCTTCGGCTAACAACAGCGCTTCATCCTCTGTACGACAACCACAACGCCCTCCATTAACACCCAGTTCAATCAAAACATTCAATGTTTGGTTTTCGCGTGAAAAAACCTCGGCAAGTTGTTTCGCATTTTGAATACTATCAACACAACAATACAAGTTGGCTTGATTGAGTTTAACCAGTTCGCCAAGTAACCGAATATTCGTTTTACCAACAACCTGATTAGCAATCACAATGTGCTTAATACCCGATTCAATTGCCACCTTTGCCTGATAAACAGTTCCAACACTCAACCCCCACGCACCTTGTGCGATTTGGCGTTTGAAAATTGCGGGAGTCATCGTCGTTTTACCATGAGGTGATAACGACACATTTACGGTGTTCGCATAATGTTGCATCCATGCAATATTATTTTCTAATTCACGCTGTTTCACGACCACCGCAGGTAAACACACGTCCTCGTGAAGAATGTTTATCTGCACACTCTCTGAGTTAGGCAACCTCGCCGACTTATGCTTTATCTCTTCGAGAAAATTATATTTCGTCATTTGCATCTCTCAATTTGGACATTTATTTACTTTTCGCCGTATTTTCTCTTTCGTGGGTAATGTTTTCTAAAACTTCCTCACGGCTGAGTTTATTTTTTGGTGTCACTAAAGTGACAACCACAGCACAAACCAAGCTGATCAATAATGCAGGGATCACGGGGTTACCTAATTTTGCAGACCACTCTGGCGTTAAAATAATCGTTAACGATGTTGAGCTTCCCGCCACCAGCGCGGCTATACAACCTTGCCAGTTAAAGCGATGCCAAAATTTACCTAATAACACGGTGACACAAAGCCCTGACATAATCATTGAAATCATTTTAGTGATATAACCAATGATGTCATTTGAGGTCAATGCGAATACCAGTGCAAGCAAGATAACGCCAAGTAAGAAGATCCGAGATAAATTAATGGCTTTCTCTGGTGGTGGCATTTTCCCTGTTACCATCGTATAGATATCACGTAGGATTATCGAAACCCCTGCGATGGCGTCAGAGCTACCTGATGACATGTTAGCTGACATACCTGCGATCAATACCACCATTGCCAGTACATGCGGTAATGCATTGGTTGCATATAAGAAAGCAAAACTGCTGTTTTCTAAATTAGGCTCCATTACATGGGTTGCCATGCCGATAATTGCAGGTAAGAACGAGAACCCCATATATAAGACGCCAGTAATAATGAATGATTGGCGAATGGCTTTTGTTGACGCTGCTGAATAAATACGCTGACGATAGGAAGGTGTCGCTAGAACACCAATACCAATCACAATTGCAAGTGAAATAGCAGGTAGCATACCAAGTTTACCAATCCCAAATAACGTGAACGCCTTCGGATCCGTATTTTGTACAACGACATCCCATCCGCCGACGTAGCTCACTGAGGCGACGGCAAGAATAATAAACCCGAGGAATAAGACGATGGATTGTAATGTATCGATCCATGAAACAGCTTTATAACCACCGATACCCACATAGAATACAAACCCGACAGCAATGATGATCTTCGCTACTGTGATATCAATGTCTGCAGCCCATGCCAAGTATAAGCCGCCCCCAAGGATGTGCGCACCTAACCAACCAATTGATGCTAAGAAAATTAATATCGCAACCAGGTTTTTGACTAAGCGGCTGCCACCTGTGTAGTAACAAATTTCCTCACTCATTGTCATAAAGCGATAGTTTCTTACTGGCGCAAATAACCAAGCGGTGAGTAAGATCCCCGTTGCGCCGCCGATGCCATATAACATACCAGCCCAACCATTCGAATAACCGAAACTCACCGCACCAATACTTGACCCTGTTCCCACCATCGTTCCGACAGTAGACCCTAAGGTGAGTAACATCGGTAATTTTCTGCCGCCAAGAATGAAATCTTCACCTGTCTTTTGATGCCTTGTTACATACCAGCCAATGAACATCATGACGAACGCATACAGCAAAAACCACATTAAGAAATTATTATGTTCCATAATAGCCCCTCATCGTCTCAGCGATTAAGATTTGAACTTGCTGTTAAAGCAGGTGATGTCCACTTCAACCATGCAATCAACCACAAGATCCGCAACAAAACAGACTCTTGCTGGTGGATGCTCAGCAAAGAATTGCTGAAACACTTTATTAAAGGACTGAAAGTATCGAGCATCACTCAAAACCACTTTCATATGCACAATATCTTGGCGCTCAAATCCCGCGTCCTTCATGATGTTTAAACAGTTTTCGATAGCCAGTTTTGATTGTGCAATAATGCCGCCATCAATCACTTCACCATCAACCATCGGTGTTTGGCCTGACACATATAACCAGCCGTCCGCTAGCACAGCTTTCGAAAAAGGTAATGATTGCCCACCAGTCCCTTTTGAACCTTCAACGCCAAATCGTTTAATCATTATTATTTCTCTCTTTTATTTATTTCTTTCTAAGAATTTACCTGCTCTATCCCCAGTCATTTCTTTTGCGGTATAGGTCAGAACACCATTAACAAAAACATATTCAATGCCATCTGCTTTCTGCTTTGGATCTTGGAACGTCGAGGTTTCATTAATTTTTATTGGGTCAAATAAGACGATATCTGCAAAAAAGTTTTCTTTGATAAGCCCTCTATCCTTCAAAGAAAAACGCTGAGCCGACATGCCCGTCATCTTGTAAATTGCGGTGGTCATTGGGAACAGTTTCTCATCACGGCTGTAGTGACTAATTACGCGTGGAAAGGTGCCCCATAAACGTGGGTGCGGATTAGGGTCGCGGGGTAAGCCATCTGAACCAACCATGCTGCTTGGGTGCTGCAATACACGGCGAACATCGTCTTCATGCATTTGAAAATAAATAGCGCCCGCAGGGACAATTTTTTCCGCCACTTGGTAAATATCGATATTCCACATTATGGCGATATCTTTTAGTGTCTTACCTGCAACATCAGGGAATGGCATTGACCAAGTCACTAGGATGTCATAATCCTCAGTGACTTGCGTGATATCTAAGTTTGAAGAGCCCGCTCTATAGGGGTAGCAATCACAGTTAATATCTTGCATTGCTTGATATTTTTCGATTAACGCAAGCGTCTCTTTAGTACGTCCCCAGTTTTTTGCCCCAGCACACTTATGGTGAGAAATTTGCACAGGTACTTTTGCATGGCGGCCAATATGAAAAGCTTCATGCATTGCATCGATGATTCCATCATATTCAGTACGCATATGCGTGGTGTAAATGCCCTGATGCTCTGCTAATAATTCGGCCAGCTCACAGATTTCTTCCGTGGATGAGTTAATGGCATTACCGTAAGACAGCCCTGTGCTTAGCCCTAAAGCACCTTCATTTAATGCAGATTCTAAAACCCGCTTCATCTGTGCAATATTGCTCTGGGTTGCAGGTTTTAATAAATCCGAAACACAGTTATTTCTTAATGTGGTATGGCCAATCAATGTCGCTACATTAACGGTCGGCGTAATTTCATTAATTTTCTGCTTATAGCTAGCCAAATCTACGAAATTAAATTCATTTAATTCCCCCAGCAAATTAATTGGGTCAGGAACTTCATCTTTTAATGTGGCGCATGCAGCACTGATCCCACAGTTACCAACAATAATGGTGGTAACACCCTGTGATGTTTTTTCAATATATTCTGGTTTATCTATGACAATTAAATCATCATGCGTATGAACATCAATAAACCCAGGCGATAAAATTAACCCTGAACAATCAATTATTTTTTCAGACTCTTCGTTAATATTTTCAGCAATTTTAATAACACGGCCATTTTTAATTGCCACATCGCTAATAAATTCATTTTTACCACTGCCATCAATAACAGTGGCACTTTTAAAAACATAATCGAATTTCATTTTAATATCTCTTTTAAATTAATAATTTTAATTTTTAAATGCGATATATGCAGATATAAATGCTTTCGCGTTTTCTCTGGTTTTCTCTGGTGATTGGCCTGCACGGTAAAGGTCGTTCCCAAGCCCTGCGCCATAACAGCCTATGCTTAGGTACTCATGTAAATTTTGTGGCGTTACGCCACCAACGGCATAAATAGCTATATCTTTAGGGATCACTGACATCAGTGACTTAACGTAGTTAACTCCTAGCGGCGCAGTTGGAAATATTTTTAAGTTACAAGCACCTGCATCAATCGCTGTAAATGCCTCAGTGGCTGTTGCACAGCCTGGGTATATTTCCATCTTGTTTGCTAAAGATGATTTGATCACCGAAACATTAATATTCGGTGTGACAATAATCTTTGCGTTCATTGCTGCTAATTTTTCAACATTCTGTTGATTCAGGACAGTTCCTGCCCCTATTTTTAATTTATTGCCATAGTGCTGAATAGCCAATGGAATACTCTTTTCCCATTCAGGGGAATTCAATGGAATTTCTATATATTGAAAACCTTCTTCCGCCAGTATTGAAATATGTTCTAAAACCTCTTCAGGTTTAATTCCACGCAATATTGCAATTAAAGGAATTTCATTTTCAAGATTCATATAATCACCTAATAACAAATTATTAAGAATGCTTATTTATATTCTGTAAGGTTTAATATTGAAATTGCACCTAATCCAGAATACGGCTGTTCCTTTTTATCTTTTAATACGCTGATTTCACCCGTGAAATAACTATCATTTTTAATTAATAATTGAAGCGCATTTGCTAAGATAGGTTTTCCACTAATCACAATTTTTATATCGTTAGTCACACATAAGGCTTGACTGTTTTTTATCGCAAGTAAATCTGATGCTAAAATCGCGCCTAATAAAAAACTCGATTTTTGGTCAAGAGTAGCTTCCGTAAAAAGATCTAATAATCTGACTGAAAAACAGCTTCTGGCAATCCCTACTTGCTGACTTAACTCGGCACCCTTAAGTAAATATTCGCGATCAAGTTGCTGAACAAATTGATGCTCTAATGAGCTTGCGAGTATCGTTTGGTGCGTCAGCGTATCGAAGATTTCCCCTGCCATCGTAGTTGCCAGTGCAATCACATTTTTA
This sequence comes from Providencia sp. SP181, assembly GCF_050446505.1. Taxonomy (NCBI): domain Bacteria; kingdom Pseudomonadati; phylum Pseudomonadota; class Gammaproteobacteria; order Enterobacterales; family Morganellaceae; genus Providencia; species Providencia sp. SP181. Next base: position 208,893 of record NZ_JBBPXM010000003.1, on the reverse strand, counting down.
TTGTCATCAATGCGAACAAACTTTGAATGCGAACCTGGTAAGATAACCAGCGAAGCGCCTAAATCTGGCTGCTGTGATAAGATACCGAAGATCTCAACCTCTTCACCGCGCATCACATCCATGCTTTCAATAGAGTCAAACGTTAATTCCGTGGTTTTATTTTTAATTCCTGGTATAAAAATAATTGGCTTTTCGCTAATTTCATTTATCACGCGCGCACTGGCCTTTTGTGCGAGCTGTCTCATCGAAACTGGAGTCACTTCATGAGGCAAATGGCATAACCCAATTTCTGAAGTAATCATACCCGATGCCACTAAGCGATAATTTTCCCTTTCTTCATCACTAAACTTTGCTAAAAGTTGTGCCAAAAGCGTTTTTATTGATTGAATTAAACGCACATTATTTCCATTTTTCGCACAATCCCGAATCCCAACTTCCGCGCTCAGCTCTCCCACAACCATATTGTTTCGCCATGCTCTCACGCGGGTATTTGTTGTCCCTGTATCAATGGTCACTATCAACATATTTATCCCTTTAAAATAACGGAACGTTGTTCCTTTTTTTATAAGATACATCAAAATATAGGAATGTCGTTCCGTTTTTATAAGAATGACGATCGTGATCACAATCAGTAACGTAAAGACAAGGCTTATCAATTAATTACAGATCTCCCGCCTTTACACACAAAAAGAGTCACAACAAGGAGAAAATGGAACGACGTTTAATTCACATGAAATTGTGCGTACAATGACCCCCAGCGCATGTAAGGAGCCAACAATGACGAAAGACAGCCAAGCAAACTCATCAAACATTGATAGAGTACTGACCATCCTTGAAGAGATAAGTAATCATTCCGATGGAATTTCATTGGCAGAATTAGTTAAAAACACAGGGATCGCCAAAACCACTGCGTTTCGGATATTAGAGACGTTAAAAGAACGCCAATATGTCAGTATCGATCACCTTACAGAGCGTTATAACCTTGATTTAAAAAGCCTTGAACTTGGCATTAAAGGTTTAATGAATGTCAATTTAGTTGAAGTTTCAATCCCTTATTTAAAAACACTATCGAGCTCAACATTCGAAACCTGTTTTTTGGGGGTCTATAACAGCGGGCATGTGGTGTACCTGTATAAAAGTGAAGGTACCCTCTCAATTCAAACAACTGCAAAATTAGGGGCAAGGCTACCCGCCTATTGCACAGGGATTGGGAAAGCGCTTTTAGCGTTCCAACCGTTGGAAGAAATTGATGAGGTTCTGGATAAACCTCTGGTGAAATTCACGGAAAAAACCGTTGTCGATAGAATGAAACTGTATGAATTGTTGGCAGATATTCGTTTGAAAGGCTTTTCTTTAGATGATGAAGAAAATGAAGAAGGGCTAACGTGTGTTGCAAGGCCAATATTTAACTACACTGGCAACATTGTTGGGGCTATCAGTGTTGCAGGCCCAACACACCGTATGTTACCCAAAATAGATAGGGTCAACGATGAACTTGCCCATGTTTGTTTGCTGATTTCTCGCCGCCTGGGCTATATCGAACCCGCCGTCAGCAAATAAACACAAAAAAACCCCATCTAACATGTTAGGTGGGGTGCCAAAATAGCCATATTTGTTGTTTACACAAGAATCAATTACACAAGAGCAATGTACTGGCTCACTTCCCTGTGAAACCCGAACTTAGTGGCGATTTCTCACCAACTGATACCGACGACTTAGGTATTCGATAGGTGCACTCCAGATGTGCACTAAACGGCAGAATGGGAAGAGTAAGAATATTGTCATCCCCAACACGATATGTAACTTGAACACGATGCCAACGCCTTCAAGGTAATTCGACGCGCCCCAATGGAATGTCACAACTGATTGCGCCCATCCCACTAACTTCAACATTTCACTGCCATCCATGTGCTGTGCAGAGAATGGAATAGTGAGTAGCCCTAAACACACTTGCACCACCAGCAATACCATAATCATGATGTCACCAAAGGAAGATGTGGCGCGAATACGTGGGTTAGTCAGTCGGCGTTTCAGTAACATCGCTCCACCAATTAACATCATCACCCCCGCAGAGCCGCCCCCGATCATCGCCATCAACTGCTTGATATGCATTGGTAGGAAAGATTCATACATCCAATGTGGTGTTAACATCCCCAGAAAATGGCCGACAAAAATCCCAATAATCCCCAAATGGAATAAATTGGATGCCAGACGCATATTCTTTTTATCTAACATTTGACTCGAACCCGCACGCCATGTGTATTGACCGTAGTCATAACGCAGCCAGCTACCGACAATAAACACGGTGCCTGCAATATACGGATAGATGTCGAAGAAGAATTGATTGAGAAAATTCATTTTTGCACTCCTACATGGCTGCTCGTACCAAGGTCCAAGTATTGCGGCGTGACGGCATTGGCAAAACGGTGTTGATGGGCGGTGACTTCCCCACCGCAGGTTTTCTCATCCGCAAAAAACTTCACTTGTTCCTCTTCCCACACCGCATCAAGGGCTTGAGGCGTGTCATCCCGCGCTTCTGATGCCACTTTTTCGCTAAGTTGCTCAGTGGTAATTTCGCTATTGGATAACTCAAGTAATATCTCAAACAAGCTCGCAAAGCGGCTTTCACGCTGTTTTAATCGCTCCCCTAGTAACGCTAAGATTGGCGCGATATCGTGCAAGCCCCCCACAGTTTCTTGCGGTGGTAAAACAGTGAGATACTCCAAGTAAATAGGCAAATAGTCGGGTAGCTCTTTGCAATCAATTTGCAAGCCATGCTGCTGGTACTGCCCCATTAAATCGACCATTGCTTGACCGCGGTCGCGGGATTCCCCATGAACATGCTCGAATAACAGTAACGATGTTGCGCGCCCTCTATCAAACAGCTCACAATATTGCGCCTGCATATCTAACAAGTCGTCATTGAGATATTCGCGCACAAACATCATCAACTGAATAGCACGAGTAACAGGTAATTCATCTGCTTGCTCTAATGCTTCGATTAACTCATCGCGGTGCTGCCAAAGCGCCTCTGAAGGGTATTCTAACAGCCGAGAAATCACTCTTAACGTCATCATAGTGTGTTCTCCTGCGCTGTTTTTGGCGTCACATCAATGGCATCAATACGTCTACTATTAAACAGATTGGTTTTGCTATCACTACCATGGCAACCATCACCAAAACTAAAGCCACAAGCTTTGGCTTCAGGGAACGCTTCACGTGCTAATTCACGATGACTGGATGGGATCACAAAACGGTCTTCATAGTTAGCAATTGCCAAGTAACGGTACATTTCTTGGGCTTGCTCTTCCGTTAATCCCACTTGCTCCAACGCACTGGTATCACACTGGTTTTCTACGGTTTCAGCACGTTTATAATGGCGCATCGCTAACATACGTTTTAGTGCTAACAGCACAGGCTCTGTGTCCCCAGCCGTCAATAAATTGGCGAGGTACTGCACTGGAATGCGCAGGCTTTCCACATCAGGCAATACGCCATTGTTAGCCAATAAACCCGAATCAGCGACAGATTGAATGGGTGACAGAGGTGGCACATACCACACCATCGGTAATGTGCGATATTCAGGATGCAGCGGCAGCGCTAGTTTCCACTCCATCGCCATTTTATACACTGGCGATTTCTGAGCAGCGTCGATCACACTTAATGGGATCCCCTGTTTTTGCGCTTCTTCAATCACTTTAGGATCGTGTGGATCAAGGAAGACATCGAGCTGACTTTGATACAGATCCGTTTCTTTTTCTACACTCGCCGCCGATTCAATTTTATCGGCGTCATACAGCAACACACCTAAATAACGGATACGCCCAACACAGGTTTCCGAGCAAACCGTTGGCATGCCAGATTCAATGCGAGGGTAACAGAAAATACATTTTTCTGACTTGCCGCTTTTCCAGTTAAAGTAGATTTTTTTGTACGGGCAGCCTGTCAGGCACATACGCCAGCCACGGCATTTATCTTGGTCAATCAAGACTATACCGTCTTCAGAGCGTTTGTAAATCGCACCGCTTGGGCACGTTGCAACACAAGCAGGGTTCAAACAATGTTCACACAGGCGTGGCAAATACATCATGAAAGTATTTTCAAATTGCCCATACATCTCTTTTTGGATGTGCTCAAAGTTTTTGTCTGCGGCGCGTTTCGCAAATTCGCCACCAAGGTCATCTTCCCAGTTAGGCCCCATTTTCACGTTGCTCATCCGTTCGCCTGTGATCAATGACCGTGGACGCGCAGTTGGCACATGTTTGCCTTCTTTGGCATTTTTTAAATGGCCGTAGTCATAATTAAATGGCTCATAATAATCATCCAAAGCAGGTACATCAGGATTAGCAAAGATTTTAGACAGCACGCCCACTTTGTTCCCCATACGAGGAACCAGCTTGCCTTTGATGGTACGGATCCAACCGCCTTTCCATTTTTCCTGATCTTCCCAGTGATGGGGATAGCCGATACCTGGTTTGGTCTCGACATTATTAAACCATGCGTATTCAACACCTTCGCGACTGGTCCAGACATTTTTACAGGTCACTGAGCATGTATGGCAACCAATACATTTATCGAGGTTTAGCACCATGCCGACTTGAGAACGAATTTTCATTATGCTTTCTCCTTTCCGCTCAGGGTCTGCTGATAGGCATCGTTTTCCCCATCCAGCCAGTCGACCTGTTTCATTTTGCGAACAACCACAAATTCATCACGGTTAGAACCCACGGTTCCGTAATAATTGAAGCTATAAGCTAGATGGGCGTAACCGCCAATCATATGGGTTGGTTTCGGGCAAACACGCGTTACTGAGTTATGAATACCCCCGCGCTGCGCCGTAATTTCTGACCCCGGCAAATTGATCAACCGTTCTTGCGCGTGGTACATCATGATCATGCCATCAGGGATCCGTTGGCTGACGATCGCTTTTGCTGTCAGCGCCCCATTGCTGTTAAACGCTTCAACCCAATCATTATCTTCAATGCCTAACTCGCGAGCATCGTCCTCACTTAGCCAAACCACAGGGCCACCACGACCGAGCGTCAACATCAATAAGTTGTCGCTATAAGTGGAGTGAATACCCCATTTTTGGTGTGGCGTTAGGAAATTCAACGCTTTTTCAGGGTAACCGTTGGATTTTTTACCCATTAATGGCTGAGCCGCACGCGTATCAATTGGCGGGCGATATACCACGAGACTTTCACCAAAGGCACGCATCCATTCATGATCTTGATATAACTGCTGACGACCACTAAGTGTACGCCATGGGATCATCTCGTGAACGTTGGTATAACAAGCGTTGTAAGAGACATGTTCATCTTCTAAGCCTGACCACGTTGGGCTGGAAATGATCTTACGTGGCTGTGCCACAATATCGCGGAAGCGAATTTTCTCATCTTCTTTGTAGCGTGCTAAATGCGTATGGTCGCGCCCTGTCACCTTGCTTAACGCATCCCATGCTTTCACTGCCACTTGCCCATTGGTTTCGGGGGCTAAAGTTAAAATCACCTCGGCAGCATCAATGGCAGTGTCAATTTTAGGGCGGCCTGCATTAGCCCCTTCTGGCTGGGTTTTGTTCAGCTTTTTCAGGAAATCAACTTCATCTTGCGTATTCCAACTGATGCCTTTCCCACCGTTCCCTAATTTGTCCATTAATGGACCAAGGGAGGTAAAACGTGCGTAAGTATTGGGGTAGTCACGTTCAACACAAATAATGTGCGGCGCCGTTTTTCCAGGGATCAGCTCGCACTGGCCTTTTTTCCAATCTCTCACATCAAAAGGTTGCGCCATTTCAGCTTTACTGTCGTGCTGGATCGGCAGTGTGACGACATCCGTTTCTTTGCCTAGATGGCCGACACTGACATCTGAGAAAGCTTTGGCAATGCCTTTGTAGATTTCCCAATCGCTTTTCGATTCCCAAGCAGGGTCAACCGCGGCGGATAATGGGTGAATAAACGGATGCATATCCGAGGTATTCATATCGTCTTTTTCATACCAAGTGGCGGTCGGTAAAATAACGTCTGAGAACAGGCAGGTGCTCGACATTCTGAAATCGAGAGTCACCACTAAGTCCACTTTCCCTTGTGCTGCTGTATCTTGCCATTCTACTTCCTCAGGTTTGACGCCACCTTGTTGACCTAAATCTTTGCCTTGAATACCGTTTTCAGTACCCAGCAAATATTTCAATAAATATTCATGGCCCTTCCCTGCGGAACCCAATAAGTTTGAGCGCCAAATAAACAGGTTACGTGGGAAATTTTGTGGGTCATCTGGCTGTTCTGCTGCAAAACGAATATTGCCGTCCTTCAATTGCTTAACGGTGTAATCTACTGGGGAAAGCCCCACGTCTTGTGCCTGTTTAGCAATTTTGATTGGGTTAACGCTTAATTGTGGTGCAGATGGCAACCAGCCCATTCTTTCAGCACGCACATTCATGTCCACTAAACTGCCGCTAAATGCTTTTTTATCCGCTAAAGGTGAGAGTAACTCTTCCGTCCCTACCGTTTCATAACGCCATTGGCTTGAATGGTTATAGAAGAATGATGTGCTGTTCATATGGCGTGGTGGACGCTGCCAATCAAGACCAAAAGCCAGTGGCGTCCAGCCTGTTTGTGGGCGCAATTTTTCCTGGCCGACGTAATGTGACCAACCACCGCCGCTTTGCCCCACGCAGCCACAGAAAATCAGCATGTTGATAATTGCGCGGTAAGTCATATCCATGTGGTACCAGTGGTTGATACCAGCCCCAACAATTACCATCGCACGGCCGTGGGTTTTCTCTGCGGTGTCCGCAAATTCACGGGCGATGCGAATGATATTTTGGCGGCTCACCCCAGTGACTTTTTCAGCCCATGCAGGGGAATAGGCTTTCATATCATCGTAATCAACGGCACAGTTTTCATCACCGAAACCACGGTCAATACCGTAGTTAGCAAGCATCAAATCATACACACTAGTAACCAGTGACTCACTGCCATCCGCAAGCTGAATACGTTTCGCGGGTAATTTGTGCAACAAAACATCTTTCAATTCAACACGTTGGAAATGTTCGCTTTCTAAACCACCAAAGTATGGGAAGCCAACCTCAACAAATTCATCGTGCGTATCTGCAAGGCTGAGTTGCATTTTGATCTGGTGTGCATCTTGCCCTGCGCGCGGTTCTAAGTTCCATTTTTGGCTGTCATCCCAACGGAACCCCATCGAGCCTTGAGGGGCGCACAGTGCCCCTGTTTCTTCATCAATCGCGATGGTTTTCCATTCGGCATTTTTCTCTTCGCCTAAAGAATCAACGAGATCCGAAGCACGCAGCATACGCCCAGCAACATACGCACCGTTTTCATGTTTATCGAGCATCACCAACATCGGCATATCGGTGTAAGTGCGAACATATTCACGGAAATATTCCGCTTCACGTTTGACGTGGAACTCATTGAGGATGACATGCCCCATTGCCATCGCCATGGCACTGTCAGTCCCTTGTTTTGGGTTCAGCCAATGGTCGCAGAATTTGGTGATTTCGGCGTAATCTGGCGTGACAGCAACAGTTTTCGTCCCTTTGTAGCGGACTTCTGCAAAGAAGTGAGCATCAGGCGTACGAGTTTGCGGGACGTTCGAGCCCCAAGCAATAATATAAGATGAGTTATACCAGTCTGCGGATTCTGGTACATCCGTTTGCTCCCCCCACGTCATTGGGGATGCAGGCGGTAAGTCGCAGTACCAATCGTAGAAGCTCAGGCAAGCCCCACCAATGAGAGATAAATAACGGGCACCTGACGCATAAGACACCATCGACATCGCAGGGATTGGCGAAAAACCGACAATGCGGTCAGGACCAAATTCCTTAATCGTCGCCACGTTAGCAGCTGCAATTAACTCGTTCACTTCCTGCCAGCTGGAGCGAACAAAACCACCGCGACCACGAGCTTGTTTGTAACTCTGCGCTTTTTCTGGGTCGCTAATGATGGATAACCATGCTGCGACGGGGTCTTGGTGCTCTGCTTTTGCATCGCGCCATAATTTCAGTAAACGCTTACGCATCATCGGGTATTTCACGCGGTTTGCACTGTATAAATACCATGAATAGCTGGCACCACGCGGACAACCACGAGGCTCGTGATCAGGTAAATCTGGGCGGGTGCGTGGGTAGTCAGTTTGTTGTGTTTCCCACGTCACAAGGCCATTTTTGACGTAAATTTTCCAGCTACATGAACCAGTGCAGTTAACACCGTGGGTCGAACGTACGACTTTATCGTGCTGCCAGCGACTACGGTAACTATCCTCCCAATCACGGTTAACATTGAGCTCTTGCCCATGGTCGCCTGCGAAGGTATCACCCAGCTGCTTAAAATAACGAAATCTATCTAAAAATTTGCTCATTCGGATTGCCTCCAAAGAGACGGCGACCGCCGCCGTACATTGCTTAAAAAGGATTTTTTTAACTTGTTATTATTTGTGGGTACGTCCGTAAACTAACCACGTGATAAACACACAAGAGAGATAGAACACAAAGAACACTTTCATGGCATCAGCGGGTGAGCCTGTCAGGGTTAACGACGTCCCAAAGGCTTTTGGAATAAAAAAGCCACCAATTGCACCAATGGCAGAGATAAACCCAAGCGCTGCCGCACTTTCTGTTACTGCTTCTTTTTGTGCTTCTTGCTCTGAAGCACCTCTTAATAAAGCCTTGTCCATGGTTAATTTGCGAAAAACCACGGCAATCATTTGGAATGTGGAACCACTGCCTAAACCTGCCGTTAAAAACAGCACCATAAACACACCATAAAACGCACCGAAGGAGCCGCCTTGGCCATTTTCTGGCAAGGTAAAGAACAGTAGCCCTGAAAAAATAGCCATGGCGATAAAGTTCAGGAAAGTTACTTTGACGCCGCCAAAACGGTCAGACAGCATGCCGCCAAGTGGGCGGGCTAATGCACCAAGGAATGGGCCAAAAAAGGCAAATTTCAAGATGACGATATCGGGAAACTGGGTTTTCGACAGCATGGCAAAGCCCGCGGAAAAACCGATAAATGAACCAAATGTTGAGAGGTACAACAGGCTTAAAATCCACAGATGTCCACGTTTTAAAACAGGAAGTTGCTGTTTTAAGGAGGCTTTATTTGCTGCCAAATCGTTCATGCCAAACCATGCCATCACCGTAAAGAACAGCAAGAATGGCACCCAAACCCACGCAGCATTTTCCAGCCAAAGTACAGAACCGTCAGGCTGAACCGCTCCTGTTCCACCCGCAAAAGCAAACACCCCCACACCGACAATAAACGGGGCGACTAACTGCATCACGCTAACGCCTAGATTTCCTAGACCACCATTTAAGCCCAGCGCACCACCTTGGCGAGCTTTCGGAAAAAAGAAACTGATATTCGCCATGCTTGATGCAAAGTTTGCCCCAGCAAAACCACAAAGCAGGGAAATAATCACAAATACTTGGTATGGCGTTGTTGGGTCTTGAATCGCATACCCCAACCAAATACACGGAATAATCAGAAATACAGTGCTAATTGCCGTCCAACGACGACCACCAAAGATAGGAATAACAAAAGAATAGGGCACGCGTAATAAGGCGCCAGAAACGGAAGGCAGTGCGGTTAATAAAAATAATTGGTCAGTGGTAAAATTAAAACCCACTTTATTTAAATTAACAGCAACCGCACTAAATAGCATCCATACACAGAATGCAAGCAATAAACACGGAATTGAAATCCACAAATTACGTTTGGCAATTCGCTGACCTGTTTGCTGCCAAAATTGGCTTTCTTCAGGACGCCAATCCTGAATAACACCTTTTGGCTGCACAGCCGTATTATTAATCCTCTCTCGTTGAGACATAATTCACCCCGATAAATACGATTTTCTGAGCGCAGTGTGTGGCGAATAAGCCAGCATGAAGCTGATCTAAATCAAGGTAGATTTAAATCAAATTTGGCACGAAATTCAGACCGTCCACCAGAGGAGTATTAGGGGTATTTTTAGTTAACCAATTAAATATAAACGAATAATTTAATACATTAAAAACATTCATTGATGCAAATTTTAGCAAAAAGACTCGGCGAGATATTAGGGAGTAATACCGAAGTGGCATATTCAATTTTGTCTAATAGAGGAACAATAATAGCGTTATAAAAAATATTGAATAATGATGTCATGGAATTAAGGATTATGTATGCCAACTGCGAACCGCCGATTTTCAATCATTAACCAAGTTATTGGCTTAATGTTATTGATTGCTGTACTCGGTATTATTGGCATGACAATTTCCAACCAAATGATTATTAGCGTGCAAGGGAACGCTCACGCAATAAATAAATCGGGGTCGCTAAGAATGCAAAGTTATCACTTGCTTTCATTAACACCACTCAATACCTATTCGGATATTTATCTGAATGAACTTGAACATGATTTATTAAGCCCTGAATTAACCCAAGTGGTCGAAATAGAGGATTTAACTAATCTATTTAGCGAGCTTCACCAATATTGGCTAAACGACTTAAGACCTGCGCTAGCAAAAGCCAATTCCCCCAATGATGCACGTTTTGAGGTTATCACTTTTGTTAATAAAATCGATGAGTTAGTAAAAAGTATCGATGAAAAAACAGAACGTAAAATGACCTATGTCGCCATGACACAAATGGTGTTTATCGGCCTCGTTTCTCTATTATTACTCTTCACCATTTGCCATTTTAGGAAGAAAATTTATTACCCTTGGCTAAAACTGTTAAATATGGTGAATGCGATTAGTCATCGGGATTTTAGCCAACGTTATCCAACGTATAAAAAACATGATGAGCTTAGCGCTCTTGGACAAACATTAAACCAAATGTCTGATGAATTAGCGCAAAGTTACCGTCAATTAGAGTCTCGTGTCGAAGAAAAAACGGCAGACTTACAGAATAAAAACAAAGTATTGCTGTACCTGTATCAATCAAATCGTACCTTGCATTCCATCGACCCACTGGCGGTACGCCTAGAAAAAGTACTGATAGAACTACAAAACCTAATCCCCCTTAAAAATATTAGCTTGCGGCTATATGAAGAAAATAACGATACCTATTTTCATGACATCCACTGTGGTGAATTTCCAGCCCCTGAAACCGTGGAACATCCAACAATGTTATCGTGGGATATCTCCGATAATTTACACCGCTATGGGGTTATCCTAGCTGAGATCTCAATAGATAGGCCTTTATCCGATGAGCAAAATAATTTAGTGCTAATGTTGGTCAAACAAATCACTGGTATGTTAGCAATGGCGCACCAATTAGAGCAGCAACAACAATTGCTAATTATGGATGAACGCTCGGCAATCGCCAGAGAACTCCATGACTCTATTGCCCAATCGTTATCATGTTTAAAAATGCAAATTAGCTATCTGCAAATGCAGCCAGAATCTTTGCCCAATAAACAACAAGATTTACTCAATGAAATGCGCAATGAAATTAACTCTGCTTATAGCCAATTACGTGAATTATTAACCACTTTTAGGTTAAAGCTCACTGAACCAGGTTTATTGCCCTCTTTAGAAAGTACTATCAATGAATTTAGCCAACGTGTTGGCTTTGAAATAAATTTGAATTACCAACTGCCAGCAAAAAGCATTTCGCCACACCAAGCTATTCATATCATACAGATAATCCGAGAAGCCTTGAGCAATATTCTCAAGCACGCCAATGCAAATTGGTCGCAAGTTTCGTTATTCGAAAATGCAGACGTTATCACCGTCACCATTGAAGATAATGGTGACGGTATTCAACCCCAGCCCACGAAAAATAACCATTATGGACTGATTATCATGAGGGAAAGGGCTCTGAGCTTAAACGGAGAATACCAAATTGCACCTCGTGTTCAGGGGGGAACAACAGTCAGTGTCACATTCCCACTCGCTGTGGCTTAATTAAATTGGAGTTACTTGTTGATGGAAAACAAAAATATCACCACTGGCCAATCCACAATTTTACTCATTGATGATCATCCGATGCTGCGTAATGGGGTTAAGCAACTAATCAGCTTAGAGCCGACATTGCGAGTCATTGGGGAAGCTGATGACGGAGAAACAGGCATTAAAATCGCCGAAGAATATGATCCAGATTTAATCCTATTAGACTTAAATATGCCAGGAATGAACGGGTTTGAAGTCCTCTGCAATTTACGCAACCACGAACTTTCTGGCCGCATTATTTTATTCACCGTTTCTAACTATGGTGAAGATTTAATTAATGCGCTAAAACACGGTGCTGATGGCTATTTATTAAAAGATATGGAACCCGAAAAACTCATTGTTGCATTGAAAGAAGCCGCCAGCGGTAAAATGGTTGTCAGTCCAACATTAGCCTCTGTTTTAGCCGAATCATTAAGAGATAATCGCACATCTACTGAACATAATTTATCGGTACTCACCCCAAGAGAAACGCATATTTTAGATTTAATCTCACGGGGGCTATCCAATAAGCAGATTGCCAATAAATTAAATATTACGGAGAGTACCGTTAAAGTACATGTGAAGCATTTACTGAAAAAACTCAATTTAAAATCGCGTATTGAAGCCGCTATTTGGGTTTTACAGCAAAAGTAATAATTAGGTTAATGCATCTAACCATGGCTGCTGTTTTGGGTAACGCCGACGGTAGCCATGCATCGCCACCGATAATTGAATCAAATCAGTGAATTTTGTTGGGTCTAGCCCCGTTTGCTTTTTAATTTGTTGTAGCCGATAACTTAACGTGTTGCGGTGAATACCAAGCTGCAAAGCGGTATTACCAATTTCACCATTTTGCGATAAAAATAACTCTAACGTTTCCAACAAACTTTCCCCTGAATCATGCAATAAAATTTTGTTGCAAATATCCAAAAAGAAATTAAATAAATAACTGTTTTCTAACTCATTAAATAAACAAAATGAGGCCATTTCTTTAAATAAGAAAACCTGTTTTTCAGGGACTGTCTGACGTCCCACATCAATCACTGAGCGAGCAAAATGCACCGCATCACGCACATGTTCTTCGCTATCGGCTTGCACACCAACACCAATATAGTACTGACTCAGTTGACCATCCAAAATAAAATGTAGGTTAGGAATAAATGATTCATTTTGATAGTGTTTTGAGGGAAATAGCATCAATACTTCACGGCTATTGAGTAGCAATACATCACTTTTTTCCATCGCCGATAATTCTGTAATGATGGTATCTAAGATTTCAGGGCGATATTGAATGGCTTCAATATTAATAATCACTGGGATCGTGGGTAGCGAAAACGAAAAACCTGAGTTATGCAGCTTTAATAATGCACTACGTCCCTGAATAGGTGTGGCACTTTCAATAAACTGAACAAATAACATATCCCGTAAGCGGTGCTGCCAATTGATGCTACGACGCTCAATTTCTTGCTGAATAAGTAACTCCGCGGTAAGAATCGCTAATTCCGCATAACGCTGAATAACCACGGGATCGCCACTCACGCCAATCACCAACTCCACTTTGTCAGCCACAATAATCGGATGATTGATCCCTGGGGCTACATTAGAATAAGCACGGGCTTCATTTTCATTGTAAATTGTGATCCGTTTGCCGCAGCGGATCACCTCCACTGCGGCTTCATGTGTTTCACCAATACGTTTTTTTTCACCTGAAGCGATAATCATCCCCTGACTGTTAATCACATTGACGTTGTGGTGGATGATCCCCATCGCACGCGTGACAATATCATTAGCTAATTTTTCAGTCAGTAGCATATTACCGCCTCATCTTATTGTTTTATTAAATTTTTTGGCTTGCTAATACTGTTCTTAGTAAGTTTTCAGCGGTATCCACTAGGTAACGCTCTCCATTAACCATCGCTTGCTCTAAAGAAACAGGTCCAGGGCAAAGTGACCACATCGCCGTAATCCCGTGTTGATACAAAATTCGACTATCCTCACTGTATCCACCGCATAAGGCGATTGTCGGCACACCAAAGCGACTTGCCATACGGGCGACACCGACGGGTGCTTTACCGTTGGCACTTTGGCTGTCCATCCGCCCCTCTCCAACAATCACTAAGTCTGCTTGTTGAATATAAGCCTCTGCACCCAATAACCCGAGAACAAGGTCAATCCCTTTTTCGAGCTTAGCATCGACAAACCAACGCAATCCTGCACCGAGTCCACCAGCCGCGCCACTTCCCGCTTCTGATGAGACATCTTTCCCTAAGGTACTCGACATTAATTGTGCATAATGCGTCATACCTGCTTCCAGCTGGTCTAGTACAGTTTTATCAGCCCCTTTTTGTGGGCCATAAATATACGTTGCTCCATTTTTGCCGAGCAGCGGGTTTTCCACATCACAAGATACGTTAAATTCAACGGCCGCAGCACGAGGATCAAACTTATCCAAGTCAATTTTTGCGATATTAATAAGGTTCTCACCATTTATTGGCGAGCTAATCAGTTGATGGTTTTTATCGTAAAATTGTGCGCCTAGTGCTTGCGCAAAGCCCGCCCCGCCATCGTTTGTTGCACTTCCACCTATACCAAGAATAATGCGGTTGCACCCCAAGTCGAGGGCATATTTCACCATTTCCCCCAAACCGTATGTTGAGGCTTTTTCTGCATGGCGAAATTCAGGTTTGACAAGCTCTAGGCCACTGCATTGTGCCATTTCAATAAAAGCGGTTTTTCCGTCCAGCACCAACAGCCGTGCATCAACTTGGCTGCCATAAGGCCCTGTACACGTCAATATGTAAGGCGTTACACCAGATAAAACTGGACTATGCTCTAGTGACTCCAACAGGCCTTCTCCGCCATCAGATATTGGCAATAACGTCATATCCAAATCGGAGGATACACGCTTGAAACCCTCAGCAACTGCTTGGCATGCCTGCTGTGCTGAGCAACTTCCTTTAAAGGAATCAAGTGCGATAACAATTTTCATGTAGGCTTTCCTATTGTAAATGGCGATGTTGCGTTATTTTGCTTGTACCGATGTTGGCGTTTTTACTTTCTCGCTGTTGCTCATACCGTTGGTGTTCACTCGCGAAGCGATAAGTGTTCCGATAACCAACAAGCCAACACCAAACCATAATCCAGAGGTGGCAGTGCCTGTGTAATCTTCAAAGAAACCTAAAATAAATGGTCCTAAGAAACCGCCAAATAACCCTAAACAGTTCAGTAAGGCCAAACTCCCTGCCAGCATACTACCACTCATATACGTTGGTGGAAGTGAGAAAATAATAGATTGCACAACAAAGAACATAAAGGCAGTTAAGCAAAAGCCGATTAGCCCAACCACTGGCCCGCCAAGTGCCCCAATCACCAATCCAACAGCCATCACCGCATAACCCGAAATTAAAATGCGGGACGAACGACGCGGAGTATTCGCTTTTCTTGCCACAAAAATGCCGCCAATAGCCGCTGAAATCCAAGGAATTGCCGTTAATAAGCCTATTTGAATTGGCGTTAACTTGCCGTATTCACCAATAATCGTTGGTAAAAAATAACTTAAGCCGTATACAGAGAATTGGTGCGTAAAATAAATCGCGACAATCATCATAAACGCTTTATTTTTAAATGCCGCCTTAAGTGAGAATTTGTTATTACTGACACTAATGCTGTTTTGGTCTTGCTCGTGTTTATATTTAATATAATTCCGATCGTCTTCATCTAACCATTTTGCGTCTTCTGGTTTATTCGGTAAAACAAACCACACGACAAAAGCCAAAATAACCGCAGGTAAACCTTCAATCACAAACATCCATTGCCAACCATGGAAACCTAATAGCCCATCCATGCTTAACAATAAACCACTCAATGGTGCACCAATGATATTGGCAAGACACACCCCTAATAAGAATAACCCTGTTGCTTTAGCCCGTTCTTCTTGGCTAAACCAGTAGGTCATATACAGGATCACACCAGGGTATAACCCCGCTTCTGCTGCCCCTAATAATAGGCGCAAAATATAAAAAGACGTAGGCCCTGTAACGAATGCCATTGCGGCAGACAATAACCCCCACGTGATCATGATCCGCGTGATCCAAAAGCGCGCACCCACTTTTTCCATGATCAGGTTACTTGGGATCTCAAGAATTGAATAGGTCAGGAAAAATAACCCCGCGCCGATCCCGAATGCCGTGGCAGATAATCCGAGGTCTATCGACATCGCATGTTTTGCCATCCCGATATTCGTGCGGTCAATAAAGCTAATAATATAAGCCAAAATCAATAACGGCATCAGGTTGCGATATATCTTTGCGTTGGTCTTTTTACCCTGTGCCGCATAATCTAACTTTGCATTTGTAGAAAACATAGATAAGATCCTCATGTTGCAGTGAAACAGGCTTGGTGCTTTCTTACATTCCCCTACCTGTTGTTATTACCTCAGCAACAGCCCGACGCCCCACGTCGGGCTTTTTACTTGCGGTATTTCTTATTCTCTTTCGAACAACATTGATATCCCTTGACCACCACCGATACACATCGTCACTAACCCTGTAGTAACCTGACGGCGTTCCATTTCATACATTAACTTAACGGGTAAAATCGCCCCACTCGCCCCAACGGGGTGACCCAGTGCAATCGCGCCGCCATTCACATTGACCCGTGAACTATCTAATGACAAATCATTCATAACTGCTATCGCCTGAGCGGCAAAAGCTTCATTTAACTCAATGAGATCAATGTCTTTGACATCCATCTTTATTTTTTCCATCAAGCGGCGTGTCGCAGGTGCGGGACCGAACCCCATAATAGCGGCTTCACATCCTGCAACCGCCCAATCCACCACTTTCATCCGTGGCTTCAAACCACGTTTTTCCGCTTCTTCGCGGCGCATCATCACTAATGCCGCTGCACCATCATTAATCCCTGAAGAGTTGGCTGCAGTAATCACACCATCCGCTTTAAATGCAGGGCGTAATTTTGCCAGTTTTTCCCTTGGCGTATCTCGTGGGTGTTCATCCGTATCGAAAATACGTGTCCCTTTACGCCCTTCTTGAATTTCCATCGGCAGGATTTGATCTTTAAAGTAACCTGCTTCGATGGCTTTCAGCGCTTTTTGCTGACTATCCCAGGCAAAATCGTCCATTTCCTCACGGGAAATATTAAATTGCTCTGCGACATTTTCCGCCGTCATCCCGTTGTGGTATGGGCCTTCAGGCCAAGTTAAAATCGACGTCAATCCATCTTCTAAAACATCATTGCCCATGCGGTAGCCATAACGCGCTTTACGCAAGTAGTACGGCAGCATGGTCATGTTTTCCGTTCCGCATGCCACAACCACATTCGACTGCCCTGTTTGCAACAACATCATGCCATCTGCCAGTGCCTGTAGCCCCGAGCCACATTGGCGGTTAACAGAATAAGCGGTAGTTTCTTTTGGTAAGCCAGCACGTAGTTGACAGATCCGCGCAATAAAACCGCTTTCTGCGATTTGCCCCACGTTTCCGACAATCACTTCATCCACATCTTCTGGTGCGATCCCTGCACGTTTTACGGCTTCACGGATCACTTCAGCCCCTAAATCGTGTTGGTGCGTGTTCGCAAAACTGCCACCCATAGTACCAATCGCCGTTCTCACACCACTGACAATCACAATATCATTTGCGTTTTTCATTCTGTTCTCCTACAGCACCATACCGCCGCCAACGTTAATCACTTCGCCATTGATATAGCGCGCTTTGTCTGACGCTAAGAACGCCACACATTGCCCAACGTCTCGTGGGTCACCCGCAAAGCCCGCAGGGATTTTGCTGATCATGATGTCCCACACTTTTTCAGGCACACCCCGGGTCATGTCAGTATCAATAAACCCAGGGCAGATAGCATTGACGGTGACGCCTTTACGCGCCAATTCGCGACAAGCGGTTTTCGTTAAGCCGATAACCCCTGCTTTTGAGGCTGCATAGTTAGCTTGCCCCACATTTCCTAACCAGCTTGCGGAAGAGATATTCACAATGCGACCACTTCCTTGCTCGCGCATCAATTTTGCTGCTTCTTGCATACAGTTAAACGTGCCTTTCAAGTTAATGTCGATAACCTTATCCCAATCGTCGTCACTTAACTTATGCAGCATGCCATCACGGTTGATCCCTGCGTTATTGACAATCACGTCAATGGCGCCAAAGTGTTCTTTAGCTTGTGAAAAGAGTGCATTTACTTGCTCGCGTTTGGAAATATCACACGGGATAAACACGGCTTCAAAGCCTTGATCCTGTAGCTGTTTTGCGCTTTCTTCACCAGAGGACATCGCGAGGTCGGAAATCACCACTTTTGCACCTTCTTCTGCCAGTACCTGTGCAATAGCAAAACCAATACCTCTTGCTGAGCCCGTGACGATGGCAACTTTGTCTTTGACTAACATAAATAAATTCCTCTTTAATATTGAAACTATAAATACGAAACCAAACCAAAAGGCGCTTCTTCAAATAATGAAGAGGACATCACTTTCAAATCAGGGGAGATTTCTGGCACGAAATCCATATGGGCAAGAATGTCACGCTCAATGTCAATCCCTGGTGCGATTTCAACCAATACAGGCACTTTTCCACCCAAGGTAAATACCGCACGCTCCGTGACAAAATGCATGGTTTGGTTAATCTGGCGTGCCACATCTGCGTTCCAAGAAATCTGCCTAACGTTATTCACCAACTTACGAATATCCCCTTCACGGGTAATCTTTAACTGCCCGTTTTCACAGTGGATATCTAACCCTTTCGCAGTAAATGTTGAGCAAAAAACCACATGGCGGGCATTTTGTGTGATATCAATAAACCCACCTGCTCCTGGGCAAATATTGCCAAGTAAAGTGGCATTCACATGGCCGCTGGCATCCATTTCCCCTGCGCCCATATAGGTGATATCTACCCCCGCCCCGTTGTAGTAAAGCATCTGATCTTGGTGGCTGATCATCGCAGACAGGTTGCGGCCAATACCAAAATCAATCCCCCCCGCTTGAACTCCGCCCCAAATGCCAGATTCCACAGTGATATCCACGCATTTCGTGGCCTCTTCCTCTTGAATGATTGAACCGATCACATCATTCGGGATCCCTGTCCCTAAGTTAATCACACAGTTTTCAGTGAGGTAACGACAGGCGATACGCCCGATCAACTTGCGAATATCGAGCGGCAATGGTGTGGTTTGCTGTACAGGCGTGCGGATATCACCGCACAGTGTTGGGTCAAAGAACCAACTTGAAGACTGGCGGTGGTCTTCTTCTGGGTTATCACAAATCACAATGTGGTCAATAAAACTGGCAGGAACAGTAACGCGTTTCGGGTGCAAAGTGCCTTCTTCCACGCAATACTTCACCTGAGCAATGACTTTCCCACCGAAGCGTTTTGCCGCTAAAACCGCATGCAACACTTCCAACGACATGGCTTCTTCATCAGTGGTCAGGTTGCCTTTGCTGTCTGCATGCGTACCGCGGATCACCACAACATCCAGCGGAATTTCGGGGTACCACAACCAATCTTCCCCTTTAAAACTCACTTTTTCGACCAGCGGTGGCAGTGCTAGCGTTTTAGCATTCATTCGGCCGCCTTCTAAATCAGGGTCAATAAATGTCCCTAAACCGACTTTGGATAAACGACCAGGAAGACCTGCTGCCATCGCGCCATACAAATGCACCATTTGCCCTTGAGGTAAGCAGTAGGCCTCAACTTCATTGTCGTTGATCATCTGCATCCAACGCGGCGCTAATCCCCAGTGAGAGCCAATAATACGTTTCACCATGCCTTGATGTGCAAAATGTTGATTGCCGCGAATACGGTTACATTGCCCTGCCGCATGCACTAACGTTAATTGTTTTGGCGAACCTTCTGATAAAAAACGCTGTTCAATGGCAGACAAAATAGACTCAGCTGCGCTGGTTAATGTCATTCCCACAGTACAAATTGTATCGCCATCATTAATTAATTCAGCGGCTTCTTGTTTAGAAATAAACTTATTATTCATGATAAAACCTACCTAAAGGCTAATATTTCATAGCCCTTTATTTGATAAATTAAAAAAGAATTAGCTGTTAGCTATTTAAAGAATAATATCGCTGTTTTAAATCTTTCTTACTTATTTTCCCATTCCATGTTCTTGGGAAATTACGGGTAAACATAATTTTTACAGGGACTTTATAATTAGGTATCCGTTCTTTTAGCCATTCCATAATTTCTTTACTGGTTAAACACACTTGGCTTTCTGGAATAATAAACGCTATTGGTTCTTCACCATAAATTGGGCTTTCTACTGGAATAACGGCGACTTCATTGACACCAGGGTAATTGGAAATTAAATCTTCAACTTCGATAGAATAAATTTTTTCCCCACCTCGATTAATCATATCTTTAATTCTATCTTGAATATAAAGAAAGCCGTCTTCATCCAGATAACCAATATCCCCAGTAAAGAACCACCCATCCTGAAACGACGTGGTATTTGCAGGGCTATCAGGCCAATAACGCTGGATGACAACATCCCCTTTAACCCAAATATTCCCAGTTTCATTTACCTGTTTTTCTTCACCCTTTTCACTTCTAATCGAAACTTTCAGCCCTGGAACTGGTGTGCCTGAACTGGCTTTTTTCGGGCTGTTTCGAATATCATCTAAATATACCGTTGCAGGGGACGATGTTTCCGTTAAACCATATATAGAATGAATTGATGTTTTTGCAAAAATATAAGATAGCTCTTTAATCGTTCCTTCATTTAAATGCCCTGCACCGCAGGCAATCATTTTCAACGAATTAAATCTTTCTAAATTAATGCTTTTATTTTCTTTTATCTTTTGAACTAATAAAATGAAAACTGTCGGCGAGCCATGTAAAAAAGTAATTTTTTCTTTCGCAATTGTTGAAATCATTTCTTTAGCATTAAATTTTTGATGTAGAAAAATAGTTCCACCAATATGAATAAATAATGCCAAAATAGCCGATAGCCCAGTAATATGGTAAATCGGTACGGCTAATATCGTTTTATCATTTTCAGTTAATTTTAATGTTTGTTGATAAGCATAAACCGCTGACAAAATATTTTTATGCGTAATGACTGCACCTTTTGGTGCCCCTGTTGTCCCTGATGTAAAAATAATGACGGCGGGGTCTTCTTCATTAACATGATTCACAAACGTCATTTCATCCGTCAGTGTTAATGCTTTCCATTGAGAAAGGCTGATACCTTTCACATTAAAGTCCCCCAACCACGGCTGGTAGGTATCATCCCAAAAAATGGCATCTGCATTAATACGTGAAAGATGCTCTTTGCCCTCAAACTCCTTCATTTTGGTGCTTAATGGAATAACCTGAATACCCAGCCCCACCGCCGCATAAAATAGCTGGCAAAACTCTATGGTGTTTCCCCACCCCAAAATAATACGGTCGCCTTTTCGCAATTGTAGGGTCGATGTTAGCCAAAACATCGTTTGGTTGACCTTCACCAATAACTGGCGATAACGCCAATGCTGCTCTTCAAAAACAATAGCGACAGCATCAGGCTGCGTGTTTGCCCTATTTAATAGGCTTTGATAGATATTTGAATTTGATGCAAACATGGGCGCACTCCAACCAACGGATATCTCTTATTGGTATTCAATGTATAAAATGCCCCCTGCGAAATTAGTGCCAATGTTCACATATTGTTCACATCCTTTTTTTAATTGGATTAGTTATTTGCACAATTCGTTTGTTAAATATTTTTCGCTTAAGTGTCAATTAAAGGTGTTTTTTTGATTGCCGAGATAAATATTTACCTTTAGTTATCAACTTAACACTTAAGCTATCTCAGCTTAAGGGCGATTTTTTTACTGACTCGTTGTGCGCATTAACAACACCAGCGTAATTTCACCAATCAGATTTTATGCAAAAAAACCATTCTGTTTAAAGATGGAGTTCATGCACGCTGCACAGTTCACAACCTGATCACACCTAAAAATAGATAAAAAAGCTGGCGAATTGGCAATGGCTTGCTACAGTGGAACCATTAGCAATGGGATTATTGAATCAAATTCTTCGAAATAATTAAGGAGATAATCAATGGCAGACACACCGTATATTCCACCAAAAGTATGGCAATGGCAGCAAGGCAATGGCGGCAAATTTGCCAATATTAACCGCCCTGTTTCTGGTGCCACACACGAAAAAGAACTTCCAATTGGTAAGCACCCACTACAGCTCTATTCACTGGGCACACCTAACGGGCAAAAAGTGACAATTATGCTTGAGGAGCTGTTAGCGCTGGGTATTCAAGAAGCCGAATATGATGCTTGGTTGATTAATATTGGTGAAGGTGACCAATTTGGTTCTGGCTTTGTGGATATCAACCCGAATTCAAAAATCCCTGCATTAGTCGACAGAAGTGGTAAAGAACCTATCCGCGTGTTCGAGTCAGGTTCAATTCTTACCTATTTGGCGGAAAAATTTTCTGCCTTTTTACCTACCACACAGCCTGAGCGCGCCGAAACATTATCGTGGTTATTTTGGCAGATGGGCTCAGCCCCCTTTGCGGGAGGCGGTTTCGGTCATTTTTACGCCTATGCCCCTGAAAAATACGAATACCCAATCAATCGATTTGCCATGGAAACCAAGCGCCAGCTTGACGTGTTAGACAAACGCCTAGCAGACAATAAATACGTGGCAGGTGATAACTACACTATCGCTGATATCGCCATCTGGCCGTGGTATGGTGCCTTAGTCAAAGGCTGGCTATATGACGCCGCCGAGTTTTTATCAGTGCATGAGTACAAAAATGTCATTCGCTGGGCAGATGAAGTTTATGCACGCCCTGCAGTACAACGCGGCCGCCGCGTCAATCGCTTACAAGGCGATCCCGCACAACAAGTACGCGAACGCCACGATGCGAGTGATATTAACTAACCAATATCATCAAGGTGGCATATTGCCACTTTCAGACTGCTGACAAACCGATCAGGTTTGACTACAGACTGGATAGGTTTTGAAAATAAATTAGGAAAATCAATTTATTGATTTTCGGCTGATAACACAAAGCAGGAAAAACCACGCTTTATCCTGCTTTGTCAACAAACTAAAGGTGGCATATTGCCACCTTTAGTTCTTCCACATTATTCTTTGCTATACCGCCCCTGCATCCATTGTGCGCACAGCATCAAACTTAAACTGATCAACACTGCGATGCAGGCCATCGCCATGCCGCTGCCGATGGAGCCTTGCTCAAACTGCCGCCACACAAAGATAGATACCGTCTGCATTCCTGCGGGAGCGAGTAAAAGTGAGGAAACGAGTTCCCTCGATGCCACGGCAAATACCAACATCATCGCGGCCAATAAGCTTGGCAACACTAATGGGAACAGCACCAAACGCAATGTCGTTATTGCAGATGCGCCGTGTACCCTCGCCGCATCCGCTAAACTACCACCAATTTGTGTTAGCGCTGCGTTGCAATACCGCACGGGATATGGCAACAACAAACAACTGTAAGCAAGCAATAAAATGCCCCAAGTATGGTATGGCGTGACAGGCCAGAAAGGCTGATTCCACGCCAAAATCATCCCTACGGCAATCACTATCCCTGGAATGGAAATGGGTAATAAAGACAAGGCATCAATGATAACAGCCCCACGGATACGTTGAGAAACCACCAGCCACGCAGATAAAAACCCTAAAACCCCCGTTAATATCGCTGTTGCGCTGGCTAATGACACACTGGTTAATAACGCATCTAGCGCTTCCGCTTGGGAATCAACCAAACCAGAGAAATGCCTTAAGGTTAAATTATCCCATGCTAAACCGCCTGAGACCGTCGATGAAAATGCGGTACCAAACATTGCCAGTAGCGGCATCCCGACGGCTAAAAAGCTCACCACTGCAAATACCCCGACAACAGGCCAACGCCATACCCCAAGAGAGCGTGTCATCAACGCCGCGGCTTTCCCTGTCGTCGTCGCCACATTTTTCCCCGAAACAATAGAACGTTGTAGCGTATAAGCAAAAATAGCCACACTCGCCAAAATCAACGATAACGACGCCGCACCAGGTAAATCAATCGGCCAATCCGCTAAACGCTGTTCAATATCCGTTGTTAATACACGAATACCATTCGGTGCGCCTATTGCAGCAGGGATGCCATATTCTTCAATCGCTAAGGTAAACACCAACAATAACCCAGCCGCTATTGACGGTAAGGATAACGGAAAGGTAATCCTGAAAAAGGCCTGCCAAGGCGGTGCGCCATGAACTCGAGCCACATCAGCAAGACGGTTACCATTTGCCGCCATACTGCGTGAAACGGCAAAGTACAGCACAGGAAATAAATTCAGCGCCATAATTCCCATCATACCACCTAAGGAAAATATCGCGCTTCCTGGGCTAACACCAAACAACTGTTGGGAATACCCATTCGGCTGCAATGTCAGCATCCATGATAACCCTGCAATATAGGGTGGGATCAAAAATGGGATCAGAAAAAGTAAATCCCAAGTCTTGGCAAACGGCAAATTAAATAAGCCTCGCAACGCCCCTAAAGGGATCGCAATTACCGCACTAATGAGTGCAACGCCGACGCCGAGCAATAATGTGTTTTGTAGTAGTTCGGGTAACTCAGGCTCATTAATTAAATGAATAATCGGCGCGAACGGTTGGGAAAATAGCCCTTGCCCGAGTTGTGGAAACAGCGCCTGTAGCACAATAAAGCACAGAGGGATCACCACTAAAATGGCGAGTGCAATAATGATGATTAAAGGGAGGAAACGAATTTTTATCATTAGAAACAACACTCCTGCTGGGTAAGAGGCCTACCCAGCGGTTTGCTAATTATTGCCGAAAAAACTAACGGAACAAGGCGCTTAAACGAGAGAGAACATCGCTACGTTCTGCGCTATCTGTTGTGGCTTCTGGCAATAATGTCAGTGTCGAGAAATCAGGACGTTTCCCTGCAATATCCGCTCGAGCAGGCATCAACCATGCATTGGCGACGATCTCTTGGCCCTCAGCTGACAGCACGTAGTCAATAAACGCTTTCGCTTCATCAGGCTGTTTACTACTTTTTAAAATCATCATTGGTCGCGGGGCTATCGCGGTACCGCTACTGGGGAAAATAACTTCAATGGATTCACCATTGGCAATGCTGCCATAAGCCACGTAATCCACCGCACCAAATACAGCGGCTTTCGCCCCTTGTAGTACTGGGGTGAGCGCTTGTGCGTTTGGCCCCGAAATCACCATACCATTGGCTTTTAAATCAGCAAAAAGTGACCATGCAGCCTCTTTTTTTGCATTTTGTAAACCCAAAACTAAATCCAGTGATGCCCCAGATAATGCTGGGTCTGGCATCGTCACTTTATCCTTAAATACAGGCTGTGCTAAATCTTGCCAATCCGTTGGTTTTGGCGTGCCGCTTTTACTGTTCCACACAATACCAAGAGCTGAAATCCCTTGGGCGACATAATAAGGGGTTTTAAATCGCGCAGGCACTTGCTGTGCATTTGGACTTTCATAGGCCAACAACCAGTTTTTTTGTTGTAAATCAACGGCGGTATCCCATGAAGCGGAAATCAGCACATCCGCACGCGGGTTTGCTTGTTCGGCCTCAAGCCTAGCCATCACTTTGCCCGTTGTGGCCTGAAATACATCCACCTTCGTGCCTGTTTGTTTTTCAAATCCTGCGGCCAGTTGTTTTGCCATCGCGCCAGGCCCCGCGGTATACACAGTAATGGCTTGCGTTGAAACAGAAAACAGTGCACAGGAAAGGCTAAGGCTCATGGTAATACCCTTTAGTGAAAAAACGTGTTTTGCGGTTAACTTTTGCATGGAATTTCTCTCTTCATAAGGTCGTCAAACGGTCAATTTTGCCATTTCGCATATGGGCGATTTGGTGTGCTAACGTATTGGCTTCCGCGGGATCGTGAGTAACATACACCGCAGTAATTTCCAGTGTCCTCAGCAATTGCGCCATTTCTTCACAAAGAGATTGGCGCAGGGCGATATCGAGGTTGGAAAGAGGTTCATCGAATAACAAAATTTCAGGTTCAGCAATAATGGCTCGAGCCAATGCGACGCGCTGCTGCTGCCCGCCAGACAAATCCGCGGGTTTTCGCTTGGCAAAATCCATTAATCCAACACGCTCAAGGGCCTGAACTACGCGAGCTTCAATCTGCTGGCGACCCACTCCCCGCATTCTCAAAGGAAATGCAACATTCTGCGCAACGGTCATATGCGGCCATAAAGCATAATCTTGGAATACCATGCCGAGGTTGCGTTTCTCTGGGGGGACGAGGTGGTGAGCACTTGCGACGATATTGCCCGAAAATTGGATAGTGCCATCAGTGGGCTGCAATAAGCCTGCTAACAGTTTGAGCAAGGTACTTTTGCCGCAGCCAGATGGCCCCAGTAGTGCTAAAACCGTGCCTTTTTCCACCGTTAAGTCGATGCCATTAAGCACATATTGTTGTGAAAAAGCCTGTGATAGATTTTGTATTGCGATCATGGGTAAGTCGCTCGCCGTTTGCCTGAAAGGCAAAATAGTCGAGCACTCACTCGATGAAGAGAGAGCCTGTTGCATCATCTTGGTATCCTCTTTGGGACTTAATCGTTGCCGATGATGCTACGGGGGTAATACGTCAGATTGATGAAGGTTTTGTGAATGGAAAATGACAACTTAATAAATCTATTATATTTATATAAATAATATTTTAACAAATATAAAACATTCAATTTGATTGAAATCACAAATTTAAATTTATTTTTTAATAGAAATATAAAAATATATTTTTAATTTTTAAATATCATCTAAAAACAACATTAATTCACTCATTAACGATGCGTGCAATCACATTAAAACACCTTTATTGAAAACAAATCAACAATCATCCACCCTATTGATGAATACTTTTTAAATGGATTCTATTCTGTACTAACTATTGCTATGCTTGCTACACCATAAAACGAACCAAAAAAATCAATTAATTACAGGTTAATAAAGCAATTTATTCACCATGGGGTTTATTTTCTTTTTTTAGCGAATTAATTCATATCCATAAAATTTAAATTATAGAAATTTTATTATTAATTTTTATAGGTACTCCAATTAATTTTAATTAAAATGAGGTTCACCTAATATGTCAAATAAAGAAAAAGATAATATTTTATTAGATTCCGAATATGAACATGTTCCCGTTCCCCTCGAACACCGAAAAAGTTTTGCCTCTGTTTCTGCTGTTTGGTATAGCTTCCCTTTAGTATTAACCAGTGCTGTTATTGGTGGCGTCGTCACTGCCATGTTAGGCTTTAAAATGGGCGTTACCGCTATTTTAGTGGGTAACTTATTACTGTGTTTAGTCATTGGATCTTTAAGTTATTTAGCTGGGAAAACCGGGGAAAATTTCGCGATCTCCGCAAAAAGAACCTTTGGGCAGCGTGGATATATCGCTGTTTCAGGTTTGCTTGCCACTGTTGTTATCGGCTGGTTTGCATTAATGGTCGGCCTTACGGGTGATACAATGTTCCGCTCATTTGGGCAGGACTTATTACTGATGACGATTTTAGGTGGAGTGCTATATGTTGGCGCAACCTTCATCGGCATTAAAGCCCTCGCCATTTTGGGGTATATCGCAGCACCAATGTATTTGATTTTAGGGTTAATCTCCGTTTACATTGCGATGAAAAGTGGCTCTTCAGATATTCTCAATTACCAACCGTTAGCAGGTGCTGGAGCATTATCTTTTGGTGTTGCAGTTACCATGATTTTCTCCACGTTTACAGATTCAGGCACCATGACGGCTGACTTTACTCGCTGGGCAAAAAATGGCAAACAAGGTTTTCTCGCTGCCTTTACTGCCTTCCCGATTTCCAAATTTTTTGCGGAAGTGATTGGTGCAATTATTGTGGCAACTGGAGTGGTCATGCACCCAGAAGTCACGGGGGGTGATTTCATCACTATTTTAGCAAATTCAAGCCCACTGCTTTCCGTACTCGCGATTATTTTTGTGTTTGTTAACTTGGGCGTTGGCTGTACTCACTGTTTGTACAATGGTGCGGTAGGTTGGTCTCATATTACTAAAGGTAAAATGAGAACCTTAACCATTATTCTGGGGGTTATTGGGATCATCGTTGCTGTAACAGGCATTTGGAATGCATTCCAAACATGGTTGAATTTACTGGGTTTAATTGTGCCGCCAATCGCTGCCATTATCATCATGGATCAGTTAGTACTCAAACGTAAAAATAACGAAGCAAAAAATTGGCAGCCCTTAGCGTTCGTTTCTTGGATACTCGCCTCTGGCATTGCGTTAATCGTGAATGCTTATGCTCCAGAACTCTCCGTTGTCGTTGCTGGGTTAGTTTCATCCTCGATTATCTATTTGATTGGCCATCGATTTTCGAAATAATTTTTAATGGTTGGGGGAGTATCACTCCCTCAACTTCTTCTATTTCAACCTAATCCCATAATCCTTATTCTGAATAACGAACAAAAAAATAATAATCCAATGATTATTAACGTTTCTATTGATTAGACTATTTTCATCTAACTCATCCCTATCTTTTATTTGACATTCATCACATTCCTGATTATTTTAGCGGTATAGACGTCTAGATATCCATTTTTGGATCTATGATATAACCAATTCATCCAAGGGGATCAGCGTGATAACACTCAAGAATGTCAGCAAGATCTACAGCCGTAATAAAAAACAGACCGTAGCGGTTGATAACATCAACCTCAATATTGCGGCTGGGGATATTTTTGGCATCATCGGTTATAGCGGTGCAGGCAAAAGTAGCCTCATTCGCTTGCTAAATCGGTTAGAAGAGACTACTAGCGGTGAAATAATTGTTGGGCAACATAATATTACCCACAGCGATGAGAAAGCAGTTTTAAAAATACGCCAATCCATAGGCATGATTTTTCAGCACTTTAATTTACTGTGGTCACGGACAGTGCGAGAGAACATTGAATTTCCATTGCAAATTTCAGGGTTCGATAAAAAGAAACGTAAAGCCCGTGTTGATGAATTAATGGCATTAGTTGAGCTAACCGATAAGGCTGATGAATACCCATCCATGCTGAGTGGAGGGCAAAAACAACGGGTTGGTATCGCACGCGCCCTTGCCAACAACCCTGATGTTTTATTGTGTGATGAAGCAACGTCTGCGCTAGACCCAAAAACCACACAAACTATTCTGCAATTATTGGCACGTATTAACCGCGAGCTGAATATCACCATCGTGCTAATTACCCACGAAATGCAGGTCGTCAAGAGTATCTGCAATAAAGTGGCTGTCATTGATAAAGGCCGTATTGTTGAGGAAGGGCTCGTTAGCCAAGTATTTCATGACCCGCAACATACAATTACACGGCAGTTTTTATCACAAAGTGAGGTTGCGACAGATACCCCAGAAGACTTAAAGGCAATATTGGCTGATGGCCCGATTATTCGTGTCGTTTTAGATGAAGAAAAACAGAGCCATTATTTGCTGTATGACTTAATTTCTCAATTTAATGAGCCGATTAAATTGATTAAAGGGGCGTTTAACCAAGGTACTGGCTTTTTATATCTTCAATTTCTACCTGAAACTGAAAAATTAACGGATGCCATTGAGTATCTTAAAAATAAAAGAAATATCGTTGTTGAGGTGATTTAGTCATGGATGATATACAGCATTGGGTTAGTGGCTATTTACCCTATTTAAAATTGCATGTTTTGGGCATTGAAACCCTCAATACGTTATATATGACATTGGTCTCTGGTGCGTTATCGGGCATGTTGGGAATTTTAATTGGTACTTTTTTATTTTTAACCGCACAAGAGGGTAAAAAAGAAAATATTGCGGTTTACCGTGTGCTTTCTTTTATTGTGAATATCTTCCGTGCTGTGCCGTTTATTATTTTAATCATTTTATTATTCCCTGTAACCAAATGGATCGTTGGCACTATTTTAGGGGTTAACGCGGCACTTCCTGCCTTAGTGATTTCAGCGAGTGCTTTCTATGCAAGGTTAGTGGAAATTGCCTTACGTGAGGTCGATAAAGGGGTTATTGAAGCTAGCCAGTCTATGGGAGCAAAACTGCACACCTTGATTTTTAATGTATTGATACCCGAGTCTTCCCCTGCCTTGATTTCAGGCTTAACGGTTACGCTGATTTCATTAGTGGGAGGCACCGCGGTTGCTGGTGCAATTGGTGCGGGCGGGTTAGGAAATTTGGCCTATTTAGAAGGATTCCAACGCAGCCATATGGATGTCGTTTGGGTCGCTACATTAGTGATTTTAGCCATTGTTTTATGTATTCAAGTGATAGGAGACACCCTAGTTCGGTGGATTGATAAACGTTAATAACATCAACCTAGGTCAACGAATTATTAATTTTATCTACACTCAGCTAATTAGGAATAACAGTATGAAATTATCATTATTAACACGTTTTGGGGCATTATTAATTACCAGTTTAGCACTAACTGCTTGCCAGCCAGACCAACAAGAAAAAAGCAATAAATTAACAATTGGAGCATCTTCAACACCCCATGCGGAAATATTAGAGTTCGTTAAACCACAGCTCGAAAAAGACGGAATTAATTTAGATATCCGTGTATTTAATGATTACATTATTCCGAACCAAGCATTGGCTGACAAAGAATTAGATGCGAACTTTTTCCAGCATGTTCCATATTTAAATAAAACATTGGCAGACCACCCAGATTGGAAACTCGTGTCTGTTGGCGCAGTGCATATGCACCCATACCGCTTTTTTTCGCAAAAACACAAGAGCCTGCAAGACTTACCCAATGGAGCAAAAGTACTGAGCAGCAACAATATTTCCCAACACGGTCATATTCTAAAATTGTACCAAGACGAAGGTTTAATTAAATTACGCAGTGATATTGACCCTGATGATGCAACCATTGACGATATTGTTGAAAACCCACGTAACTTACAGTTTTTATTTACTTATGATGCACCATTAATGCCGCAAATTTATAAAAATGGCGAGGCCGATGTTGCCTCTATTGATAGCCATTTTGCGATTAATGCCGGTTTAGATTTAACGAAAGACGTCATTTATAGCGAACCTGCAGCTAACAGTAAATTTGCCAATGTGGTAGTGACGCGTGAGGATAACCAAAATGACCCGCGAATTACGAAACTGATGGCTGCACTGAAAAGCAATGAAACGAAGAAATTTATTTTAGATAATTATAAGGGTGAGGCGGTACCAGTTCCTTAATTTTCCTACTCTAATGATTAAGTTGAATGAAATATTTTAGTTAAACTTCATTCAACTTAATCTTATTTATAAAGCATATCGATGATTACACTACTCTTCATCACTCCTTTTTCAATACTCTGAGCCTGAGCATAAGGTTTTGCATAAAAGCTAATATCAAACTGATTATTGTTATTCGCACTAAATCGCGTATTCGTCCCTGATAAATCAATGGGGGTGGCATCTAACCAAGATAAATAAATACCAACACCCGATAAGTTTGTTTTTAGTTCACCACCCGTCCCATTATTAAGGGCACCTTGGCTACCTGGGCGAAACTTAATATCGATATGACTGGGCTTAAAGCCACTTTTCTGGCAATCAACAATAAACTGCGTCTTTACCGCAGGTTGCTTTCCTGCCAATAAATCACCTTCATTAATGACTTTAAAATCAACGATTTTGTTAAACCCCTTTCCATCATTAATGTCGCAGGTAATATTCACGATATCGAGCGAAATCTTTAATATTGTGTCGGGTAACACTTCATCAGAAAAAACGTAATGTGAATAGCCAATCAGAATAGTGGCAATTAAAGAAGCTGATATCTTTTTATTCATATTATTATCCACATTAAATATATTTAATCTTAATTGTAATATGTGTATTCCCACTGCCTAAATTGATAGACTGCCCTCCAAGCGGTAGTACAACAGGCTTTACTTTGATTTTTATCTTCATCAAAGACGCGCCTATTTTTTTAAAAAAGAGGTCTTGCCCCATAGGAACCCCCGAGCCAACAGTACCGACTTGGTCATCTTCCCATGAAACAAGGTAACCCAATGTCGTATTTTTTGAGCCAATATATCCCGAGGAAGCCATTGTTAAATGGGGGTTTGCTGGCTCAAACCGTATTGATATTCGCTGCGGCTTAATCGTTCCTGAGCAATCTAATGAAAGTATCGAATGCCCTTCAATTTCACCCGATAAAATCGTTGCAGCATCGAGAGATCCAAAACTCACATCATCTACAGTTGCAGGTAAACAAGTCGCTATTCTCACATTCATACTAAACTGCGATTGAATTGCTTCACCAACAATCGATGTTTGCTTTGGCACTTCACCATAACTTGGTAGCGCACTAAGTATGAAGAAACCAGCAAGCAAAATAGACCTGAACATAGTTGCCCTTAACTAATTAAATGTCAGCTTAATATTCAAAGCCGTATTTGCCGCCCCTGGAGAAACAACATCGCCCAATGCGATAGGCTTTACTTTAATTGGCACACTGAAACTTGCCGCAGTGGGCTTAGTGGTTGGCGTAATCACAGTGCCATTAATCGCTAATGCGGTATCGACTGGCTTAACCGTAGAACTTCCCCATTTTAATTGATATCCAACCGTTGAATTTCCTTTTGTATTCATTATTCCATTAGCCACATCTTTCACGCCATCAGCGGCCGTAAACGCTAACGTATAATTTGCGAGCGTTGTATCGCAGGTCACTGTTAATGTCATTACTTTATCTGCCACAGTTCCCTTTTTGATATCCCCCGCCGCTTGGTCACCAAAAGCCACATCAGCAACACTAGCACTACAAGATGCTTTTACGGTCATACTTAAATTTGATGTTACGGTACCGCCAGTCACATTAGAGGCAAAACTGGTCGCGTTAGCAGAAACAGAAAATAGAAAGCCAAGAGAAATAAATAACGTTTTCTTTATCATGATTCACTCCTTTTAATTTAATTTCACATTAATCGTTAATGCGGTGTTCGCTAACCCAGGAATAGGCTGTGTTGATAAAGCAACAGGCTTTACCGTCACTGGGATCGTAAAGTTATTGGTTGTGGGTTTTGAATTAGGGGTAATTGCCGTGCCATTGATCACCACCGCACTATTAACTGGCTTCACAGTGTTATTTCCCCACGTAAATTGATAACCAACCGAACTATTCCCTTTTACATTAATAATGCCAGTCGTTGCGTTGTTTACGCCGTCTCTACCTGAAAAACTTAAAGTATATGCAGGAAGTACTGCATTACAGGTAAATGCAATATTGATTGTTTTAGCGGCAATCGAATTCGCTCTTACTGAACTCGCTGTTTGCACTCCAAAAGCCACATCGTTGACAGAAACTGCACAGGAGGCATTGTTTATCAGTGTCATCGATGTTGGTGCACTAAAAGCCACGGTTTCTTTTTGTAATGTCCGGCTGTTTTCACCAATTCGTGAATAAAAATTTCGGGTTAACATATATGTCGGGTTAACGGTTGTTTTTCCTGGGGGTGGCTTCTTTTGTAAATAGACAACACCTGAGTCTGTACTGCCACCTGGCCCAGCTAAGTTGGTATAGCCTGTTCCACTTGTTTTATAATCCGCCAATAATAACCAAACCGTATTTCCACAACTTCCAGTTGAACGAAATCTTAAATAACCATCCGCCGAGTTTTTATCTACAGTTCCATAAGAACAGTCATTAGGAGAGGCTCCAAATTTATCAACGATATAAATAAAGTTGCCTGTTGTATTGCCTGCTCCACTTGATGCTCGTAGACATTGCCCTGCAAACGTAATTGGCGCCCCAGGGTTCCCAAAAGAATAGAGTTGGTCACCGACTTTTTTGTTCGTAACATCAATTTGCGCTGGAAAGTTATATTTCAACGATAAGCTTCGACACCTTGCCGCAGAGGCATCGAGTGAAAAAAGCAAAATCATTAATGCGATGAAATAATAAGACTTTTTATTCATGCTAATGTCCTTAACGAAGCTCAATAACACGCCTAGCCCCGTAATCATCAATGGCCTCAACCGTGACTTTCCCAGATAACGATTGCTGTAAATTCACTTCACTGAAAGGGGGAAATAAACTCATTGATTGCTCAATTTCTTTTGATAAAGCCAATGGACGACCATTCACAAACACCTGAGTCAATGCAAAATAATAGGGTGTTGGGTTTTTCAACACAGATCCTGAATACGTGAGGTTTTTCTCTGCATCTTCACGGGCCTCAGCGAGTACTTTGGGGCGATAAATCAGTTTCACTTGCGTATTCAAAGCAACAGCGAGGACGTTACCTTCATCAGCAGAAGCAATAGGGGGGATTTCCTGAACATTTAACCAAAACAAAGACTCTTTATCTTTGGGTAAAATATCATTCACATAAAGTAAGCGGATTAACTGTTTTTCTTCACCCGCAATTTTAAATAAATTAGGTGCAGGTATAAAAAAAACATCATTGCCACTTAAATTATCAACCCAAACCTGACCGCCATAGGTTTTATCGCTATTATTTTTTACTTCAATAGCAATATTTTTACGCCCCTCATCATAGATAAACCGAGTCCCATTCAAAGTAAATGCAGAATAAGCATTTGCGCAGGTAAACAACGATATCAATATAATAAAATGCGATGCCATTTTATTAATTACATTCGACTTCCATAATTTTATTTTCATTTGATTCTATATTTTCCAAATTTAATGTACATACCTCATTATCTGAGGAAGAAATAAAAATCTTTTTCGGTTTGTTAAGTAAGTTTAAAAGTAACACTCCACCATTAGAAACAAACCCGACATATTCATTACTTTCTGTTCTTGCCGAACTACCCGCTGAAACAAATTGACCGTCTGATTTTTTCAGCCTTAATATATATCTATAAATCGTTGAGAATTTAAACTCACGATAAATAATCGCCTTATCAGTTGGCACAAACCCCTGTACTGAATCCAGCAACTCTATGTCATTAGGAACTTCTTCTGTATTGATTTTTAAATTATTTTCAACGTAAGGTGATACCCCAATGACCGTATTACCATTTCTATCCGTAGGGGGTGAGTCATTAAAGGTAATATTTTTAATATTGCTAATATTCGCAATGGCGACCGTATCGCGCCGAACATTACTCAACAATAATCCCGTTTGCTGGGTTGCAAGTAAGCTTCCTGATGCATTTATTGAGCCTGTTGTTTTATTCTCATTTTTCGAAATTGCGAACCCCGTATTAACAATATCTTGATTAACCCCGAAATAAGCAGAATTAGACCAACTTTCGCGGTCTTTATTTGTATTTACGCTATAGTTGATTTTTTCATTAATATTACCTGCAACACCTGAGTTAAAACTCGATTTATTTCTACGGTCATAATTCACCGAGTTTGTCCAATAATGATTCTTATCAAATAAACTAAATGGAATATTCACACCAACAGATAAAACATAGTTATCACGGTCATAATCATTTAACTTTTGGTAATCTGCCGATACAGATAAATCCACACCTTTCAAAGTTGTGTTGTAGGTAATATTCGCACCGACTTCATTATGTATTTGGCTACGATATGTTTGAACCCAACCTGAAACACTGACAAAACTATTATCAAAATTCTGCGATAAGATAGTTTCATAACGTTCTTTGCGATTACTTCGATGATATAACGCATTTGAATTAAACTCATTAAAATCAACATAGTCCTTACCTGTATAACGGTAAGCTAATAACTGTAAATTCGTATTATTAGACAATGAGTTAGCGTATTTAAGCATATAACTAATCCCAGATTGCCGAGATTCTGACATAGTTGGAGTTTGCTTTTGAAACGTACTCACGGCTGTATTTAAATTAAATGAGATCGCACCAAATTGCCCTAAGTCTTTACTCGCACCTAATCCTGCACTTTTATAATCATTATGCAAAATACCTGCGGTATGAAAGGTAAAGTGAGTGAGTCCATAATCGAATGCACCAAGAAAAAACAAACGGTTTTCTCGCTTTCCCGTAACCTCTCTTTCTCCTACTGCGACGTTATAATTAATTTCATTGGCACGCAGTAAAGATGGAAGCGTTGCAACAGGGTAATAACGAACTGTTTTTGTTCCGTTATTTTCTTCAACTGTCACCGTAATATCACCATTACTCACTGGTGATATATCTTTTAACTGATAGGCACCCGCAGGAACCACTTGTGAGCTTAAAATATACCCATTTTGCGATATGGTAATTTTCGCATTCGAATTAACAACGCCAGAAATAATAGGAGCATAGCCTCGCATTTCCCAAGGACGCATATCTCTTTCAGAGCGTAAAGACAAACCATAAAAAACAAAATTAGGTAAAATAGATAAAGATGTTAACGTCTTACCGACAATAAAACTGCCTTGTATTGGCTTAATTGCAGTAGATATAGTGGCTTCAGACGTTTCAGTTCCTGAATCATTAAGGTAACTACTACGGACATAGGCCACCCATCGGCCAATGTTAGAATATAAATCAAAATCACCATAAACTTGAGTTTTTTCAGAAGACGTTTTTGATATATATCCTGAATAATTCACCTTAATGCCTGGAATGCCATAATCCCATTCTTGCTGATTTTTAGTCTCATCCAAAGCAATTTGAGGTACACTAAAAGACAAAGTCTGCTTTGCGTTATCAAACAAAACTTCGGCGCCTGGGTACTGGCTAATCTTGTAGCAGTTTCTCGCCGCGTCAAAATTATTTGCAAGCAAAGTCAGGTTAATCGGTAATGATAACTCTGATATCCAGTCTGAGTTTAAGCATAAAACCTCTTTATCCTCTGGTAAAATAATGAGTTCTTTTCGATTAATAGAACGACGATTAAAAATGACTTCAACAATATAATGACCTGCAGGGTATTTAACACTTTCATCAAAAACGCTTGCAGCTTGCGGTTGAACTCCTCCATGTAAGAAGTCCATATTTAAATTTGCATCTGCGTAAAATGGACTTACTAACAGGGATAACATAAAAGCATTAATCGGTTTTAAACGCATTGATATTATCCATAGCTATTTGTAAGTTAAAATAAGGGTCAAAGACCCTTTTTATTTATTAATATTAATTACTTATATGCTACGGCATATGTTGCGCTTGAAATCACTGTACCTTCAGTCACAGTTTGACCTGTCGTCGCTAACATTCTTGCTTTGAATTTCATGTTTCCAATAGCATCAGTACCATTGCCAAAATCAACGGTTTGGCTGTTATACGTGACATCTTGGTTAGGCGTTGTCGAGTTGGTTGCTGTCAGTTGGATTGACACGCCATTAGCAGTCCCTTTCATGTTTGCAAGGCCTGAGTTAGTAAACCCTGCGCTCTGCCAACCCACTTGGCCGCTAGTTTTTTTCAAGCATTCATCAGTACGTGGGACTAAATCAAACTCAACATAATCACCATTTTTATCTGCAGTGGTCATTTGGCCTAGATCGATAGTTGATTTAACTAGCCCACCCACTTCTGTATCGATATCACAGGTTTCTGATGTCACTGCGCCAATGAACTGAACTTCACCGGTATTAGCAAAGGTATATCCACTGAATAGCGCGCCACTTACCATTAATGGTAATAATAATTTTTTCATTAAATAACTCTCCATATTTGTATGCATATTAATTTTTTAATTAATAATCAAACTACGAAATAAAAACTTAAACATTAAGAATTATCATTTAACTCATTAAATGATAAAAATTCTTCCCAAGATACATCTAGTATTTTCAATATGTCATTTAACATTGTAACGGTAATGTTTGTTATTCCATTCTCATACCGGGATACTTGCTGCTGACTCACATTCAACATAACACCTAAATCCTTCCCGGTTATGTCCATGCGTTTTCTTTTATTTCTAATAAAACATCCAATTTTTTTATTAAAAATATTTGGTCTTATAAAACTAGAGTATTCATTCATTCCTACCCCCTATTTAATTATAAAATTCAAATATTCAACATAAGTAGGATTTCGCATAATATATTGGCACATGATATTAGAGTAAAAACGTTTGTGCCGATCGATAATATAATATTGATAGTTACCACCTATCACAATAGATTATTTGATCGGAAATACCGATCATCTAAATAAATAAAACTCAATTAACTAACTGATAATAAACGGTTGCTTTATTTTTTGATAATATATTTAATGTTATATTTTTAATTTTTTAATTACAAAATTTAACATATAAATTGATATTTTAAATTGATTATGAAATATAATATTACATATAGTTACATTTATTTTTATATAGAAACATGGGAGAGAAATAATATTAAAATAAAACCAAATAGCATTTAAATCATATTAACAAGGATAAAATGACAATATTTTCCAATGTAAAATTAAATATCAAAGGAATACCAAACTCATAACCCATTTTATGGGTAATGTAAAAATAAAAAAATTAACTTATTAAATGAGTATATTTTAGATAAGTAAAATGGAATAGTGATGCATTTGTTTCATAATGAAAACAAATTAAGCTGTTACACGAAAATGAATATTATTAGTGATTACCATTCTATTAAATGATAATCACTAATAAAAACTACAATTTACAAAAAAATAACAGTACCGAAATCAAAATTTATAAGTGCACCCCAACATATCGCTGATAACGTATTGGCTTTAGCTTGGTTAAATCCACCAACACCAAACCATCGATACAATCATTGAATGATGGGTCTGTACCAAAATCCATAAATTGCACGCCACCAGGCTCACATAGCTCAGTGTACTGCTTATAAAGTGTCGGGATAGAACAACCGATGTTATTTAATAAGCTTTTGAGTTTTACCAAGTCTTCTTGGTAATTATCACCAGTGAATTGCGCTAACACCTGCGGTAAAGAGGCTGGATAGGGCTTGTGGGATTGTGCCATTGACTGTTCAGCAGAAAAATATAAGCGGTAAAAAGTGATCAATAAATCACGCGCGGCGATAGGCATCGCCCCCGAAATGGAGACAGGGCCAAATAGATAACGGTATTGGGGGTATTTGGCTAAATAGGCCCCAATGCCTAACCACAAATAATCCAACCCACGTTTTCCCCAATATTTCGGCTGAATAAAACTACGGCCTAATTCAATACCTTGAGCAAGAATGGGAAGCATGCCTTCGTCATAGTGGAATAAGCTAGAACTGTAGATCCCCGCTAACCCTTTGGTTTCAATTTGCTTTTCAGTGGGGATAAAACGATAAGCGCCAACGATATCGAGCTCATCGTCATCCCACAACACCAAGTGATAATAATCGTCATCATAGCTATCTAAATCACGGCGCTTGCCTGAACCTTCCCCTACCGCACGAAACGAAATCTCACGAAGTCGCCCTAATTCACGCAATATGGGCGAGCGAACTTCTTGATGCCGTTGATAAAGGTAAATCGCTTTGCCATCTGGCGATGTCCCCAAACGCTCACAAGCCGCCAATGCTTTTTTCAGCTCAAGTCGGTCTTCAGGTAATGCAATTGCCGCTTCACTGCTAAACAGCCCTTCTTTTTCTTTTCCTAATAAATAGACATGGCGGCGAAAGCGTTCTGCCAATTCGTGGGCTTTCGTGTGGCCATCATACCAATGACTAAAAGGAATACGCCCCCCAACACGAATTTTGAGTTTTTTACCCCGTTGCTGAAACATTTCTCTGACTAACATCAACGTGGACAAAGGCTTGTAAACCAATGATGCAAAATAAAACAAATGGCTATTTCGCCCCTGAATATGCATTGGCACAATCGCAGCGCGCGCTTTCGCGGCTAAGCGTAAAAAACCCGTGCGCCAGTGATTATCGCGAATGCCTTTACTACTGAGCCGTGAAACCTCCCCCGCTGGAAATACAATTAGCGCCCCGCGGTTATCCAAGTGCTGTTGCATTGCTTCCACTTGCTGGCGATTGGTTCGGTTGTTGATATTATCAACGGTAATAAACAAGCTTTTTAGTGGTTCAATATAGTTAAGAAACTGGTTTGCAACAATTTTCACATCAGGGCGTACGGTTGCCACGGTTCGTAATAATGCTAGCCCATCTAACGAGCCTATTGGATGGTTTGCCACTAAAACAACAGGGCCTTCTGCGGGGATATTTTCCAAATCACCATCCGTTAATTCACAGCGAATATTGAAATGCTCAATGACTTGTTCAATAAGATCCAACCCTTTCAAATGGGGGTAGTCTTGGGCAAATTGGCTAAATTCTTTTTCGAAAAGGAGGCGT
Source organism: Providencia sp. SP181 (assembly GCF_050446505.1). Lineage (NCBI taxonomy): Bacteria > Pseudomonadati > Pseudomonadota > Gammaproteobacteria > Enterobacterales > Morganellaceae > Providencia > Providencia sp. SP181. Next base: position 168,733 of record NZ_JBBPXM010000003.1, on the reverse strand, counting down.
TTTAATACACTGCGTTTCCATGCAGGTGGGGCTTGATGTGGGTATATATCGTGGAGTAAGGCATCGACACTAAACATCATGTTATCTCCATCCGAGCTGAGTTACTGCGAACTTAAGTCAGATGCATGACAACATGATGGTAGTTTTATGACAAAGTGATGAAACAATGAACAGACTACGCCTGCTGGCGAGTTGCCGCTAGAACGATCTCACGGATACACACCGATTGTGGCTGTTGATAAGCAAAACGAATGGTATTGGCAACATCCTCTGCTGACAACACAAGTCCCCCCATCTCTTTTTTCCACTCTTGGTAACCTGATTTAATCCCTTCATCTGTGGTATGGCTAAGTAATTCTGTTTCAACCGCTCCCGGTGCAATGGTGATCACACGAACATTATGCGGGGCAAGCTCTTCGCGTAAATTTTCAGAAATACCGTGAACAGCAAATTTAGTGCCCACATACGCCACATGGTTTGGAAAGGTTTTTCGCCCTGCAACTGAACTGATATTAATAATCGTGCCACTTTTACGCGCAACCATGCCATCCGCAACTGCATGAATGCCATTCAACACGCCTTTAATATTCACCTCCACCATGATATCCCATTGATTTGGATCTTGATTAGTCATGTCACCTAAAAGCATAACACCTGCGTTATTGACTAAGCCATCAACTGGGCCAAACTGCGCCTCTGCTTCTTTAACGGCATTCACAAATGCGGTTCTATCCGTAACATCTATAGATTTACATAACGTATTAGGTAAATTTAATGCCAACATTGGCTCAATACGGCGTGCCAGTAATAAAAGTGCATGACCTTCATTGGATAACATTTTTGCCGTCGCAAGACCAATACCTGAGCTCGCGCCAGTAATCACCACTAATGATTTTACATTTTGCATATTGCGTCCATATAAATTTAATTGATGTCTAAAACCATGAGCAGACTATATTTCATCCGTAAGTTACATTAAAATGGTTTATTCTTCTCACAGACATCAAAAAAATCTATGGATTATCGCCAACTTCACGCCTTTATCGCCGTTTTCGAAGAACGCAATATCACCACGGCTGCACGACGGTTATTTCTCACACAGCCTGCGCTCTCAGCAACGATCAAAACGCTGGAAGATAACCTAGGCACTCAGCTGTTTAAGCGCTTACCAAGAGGCGTTGATGTCACTGAAGATGCACGAATTTTATACCCTCACGCACAACGCATGGTGGCTGAACTAGACACGCTGGCAAGCAGCTTTAAACGTGAAAAAAACCGCCAGCCTCTGCAAATTGGCATTGAAGAGGATATCGCTAATCAGCACATTTGCGCGTTCCTAAAACAAGTTCAAGACCCTGATTTTCATTTATTAATTGTCCTAGAGTCGGGTTGCAAAGGGGATATCCGTCTTGCTTGCGAAGAAATGCGCTGTGAAGATGAGCTGTTTATTCCACTCATTAGTGAGCCCTTTGTTTTAGCAATGTCACCTGAGCACCCGCTCGCCAGTAAAAAGACCATGACATCCGCTGAGTTACACGGATTGTGTTGGGTTATGTGCCCTGAGCTCACTTGGCACCAGCGTTTTTTACCGATTTACGGCGCGACGGCAAACTCCCCTTCCGCCCATGCCAGCACCTTTTCCCTCGCGCTTGGTCTAGTCGCGCTCAACTTAGGCGTAGCAATCGTGCCGCAATCCCTTGCCAGTGAACATGCCAATATTGTTTTTCACCCTTTGCCAACTCATGCACTTTCTCGGCGTATTGGCGTATGTTATGCCATCCAATCATTATCTTCCCCTGCGGTAGAGCAGCTTATCAACCATTTAGCTCGTCAATAGCCGTCGACACTTTTGACGATCACGGAGTTCGCCAAACGCTACAAGACGATGCTAGACAAATCAAAAACAATAAATTCAATCAGTTAGATAACAATAAATTTACCTTAAAAATTGGCATAAACCCTGCATTAGCTTAAGTGTTAAGGCGGCAATGACCGCTACATAAAAACACAGGAGCAATGTTGATGGAAAAAGTCATCACCGTCTGCCCGTATTGCGCCTCAGGCTGTAAAATATACCTGAAGGTGGAAAACGGGAAGATCATCGGCGCAGAGGGCGCAAATGGTCACACCAATGAAGGGGAGCTCTGCCTAAAAGGTTATTATGGCTGGGACTTCATTCACGATACGAAAATCTTAACGCCTCGCTTAAAAAATCCGATGATCCGTCGTGAGCGTGGTGGCAAACTTGAAGTGGTTTCATGGGAAGAAGCCATTGAATTTGCCAGTTCTCGATTACTGGCAATCAAAGAAAAATACGGCCCTAAAGCCATCATGACGACAGGTTCATCCCGCGGTCCAGGGAATGAAGCCAACTTTGTGATGCAGAAATTTGTTCGAGCGGCAGTCGGTAGCAATAATATCGACTGCTGCGCACGTGTCTGACACGGCCCTTCGGTTGCAGGTCTGCAGCGTTCGGTCGGTAATGGCGCAATGAGCAACTCAATTGTTGAAATTGAGGATACCAAATGTATTTTTGTCTTCGGTTACAATGCCGCGGACTCACACCCTATTGTCGCTCGCCGAATTTTAAAAGCGAAAGAAAAAGGGGCTCAAATTATTGTTTGCGATCCGCGTTATATTGAAACTGCGCGCATTGCAGATATTCACTTACCTTTGAAAAACGGGTCAAACATTGCGTTACTGAATGCGTTTGCCCACGTGATCATCGAAGAAAATCTGTATGACAAAGCGTTTATTGATGCACATACTGAAAAATTCGATGAATATCGTACCTTAGTCGCACCTTATACTCCTGAATCAGTGGAAGAAACGACGGGTATCAAAGCAGAAGACATTCGCAAAACGGCTCGCATGTACGCCAAAGCAGAAAGCGCGACAATTTTGTGGGGCATGGGTGTCACCCAATTCTATCAAGGTGTTGAAACCGTTCAATCCCTTACTAGCCTTGCGCTATTAACAGGGAATTTAGGTAAACCACATGTTGGTGTTGGCCCTGTTCGTGGTCAAAATAACGTGCAAGGTGCCTGCGATATGGGGGCACTACCAAATACTCTGCCAGGCTATCAATATGTGTCGGATACCGCTGCACTGGAAAAATTTGCCAAATTCTGGGGGATTGAAAGCATGCCTGCAGAAAACGGTATTCCACTGAGCGAAGTACCACACTTTATTGATGAGGGCGTATTAAAAGCCCACTATGTGATGGGGGAAGACCCACTACAAACAGAGCCAGACCTTGCCACTATCCGCCGTACCTTCGATAAGCTCGAGCTGTTGATTGTCCAAGACATCTTCATGACCAAAACTGCGTCGATTGCCGATGTGATTTTCCCTGCCACCTCTTGGGGGGAACATGAAGGGGTATATACCGCCGCTGACCGTGGTTTCCAACGCTTCTATAAAGCAGTTGAGCCTGTCGGTGACGTGAAAACAGACTGGGAAATCATCAGCCTAATGTCAACGGCCATGGGCTACCCAATGCACTACAACAACACCAAAGAAATTTGGGATGAGTTACGTGAATTGTGCCCGATTTACTATGGCGCGACCTATGAAAAAATGGCGGACTTAGCCTATATTCAATGGCCGTGTAAGACATTAGAAAGCCCTGGCACGGAGTATTTGTACGAAGGTGGTCAATTCGACACGCCAAATGGCAAAGGCCAATTCTTTACCTGCGACTGGCGTCCACCGATTGATCAAGTCAGCACGGAATACCCAATGGTGTTAGCTACAGTGCGTGAGGTGGGTCACTACTCCTGTCGCTCAATGACGGGGAACTGTAAAGCGTTGGCAGCATTAGCGGATGAACCTGGTTTTGTGCAAATCAATACCGCAGATGCAAAAGCGTTAGGGATAAAAGATCAGGAGCTGGTTTGGGTGGCATCACGGCAAGGCAAAGTCATTACTAGAGCCAATATCAGTGACCGACCCAATAAAGGCGCGGTATATATGACTTATCAGTGGTGGATTGGTGCCTGTAATGAGCTCGTGGCAGAAAACCTCAGTCCAATCACCAAGACCCCTGAATATAAGTACTGTGCAGTGCGAGTTGAACCGATTGCGGATCAACAAAAAGCCGAGTACTTCGTTGTTCAGGAATACACTGGAATTAAACGTCGTTTACGCGAGGCCGCAGAAGGCCTTTAATTTGCGTTAAACAATCAATTAAGCCAATGGTTTCAATCAAACCATTGGCTTTTTTATTTAGTTAATTAATAATGAATATATTAATAAAATATTGGTAATTTGTTATTCAGTCTGATTTCAAAAAAATTAAATTATATTTGAATAAATTTAATCACAGTAGTGACTTTCAAATATAAATAATAATTAATTTCATTAAGGAAATTATTATTTATTTTCATATGACTACCAATTATACAAAAATAACAATAACCAGCCTGATAAATATAATCAAAAAATAAAGAATTAGAATAAATCTTGAACCGAGATCCCTAACCGCTGCATACGTGATAATAATGTGGTGCGTTTTAACCCTAAGCGAGTTGCCGCCCCCCTCGCCCCAGCGACCACACCGTTTGTTGCCCGTAACGCCGCAATAATTCGATCCCTTTCTTCATCATCACTTTCGGGGGCAGCTGTTTGCATGCGTTTTTCTATAGCGCTTGGTTTTTCAAAAGCATTTTTAAGGCGTGAAGGCTTTGGGATACTGAGTTCATGCAGTTGTAAATTCAAGGTATTTCCGCGGGTTAAAATCACTGCCCGCTCAATGACATTTTCCAACTCACGGACATTACCAGGCCATGGATACAACGATAGCTGCGCTAGTGCATCACGGGGGATACACTCAATTTTACGGTTCATACGCTGCGCAATTTTTTGCGTAAAATGGGTGGCAAGTAGTGGAATATCTTCAGGCCTTTCACGTAGCGGAGGAATCATAATCGGAAACACATTCAGCCGATAATACAGATCTTCGCGGAACTCACGCTCATCCGTCATGCCCTTTAAATCACGGTTAGTTGCCGCAATCAAGCGCACATCCACAGGAATGACTTTGTTACCACCAATACGTTCTATTTCACGTTCTTGCAGCACGCGAAGTAATTTTGGTTGCAATTCCAATGGCATATCGCCGATTTCATCTAAAAAAAGCGTGCTTTTATCCGCCATTTCAAAGCGGCCAATGTGCGTTGTCGTTGCCCCAGTAAACGCACCTTTGTCATGACCAAATAAGTCACTTTCCAACAAGCCTGAAGGGATAGCGGCACAATTCATTTTAATAATTGCACGGCGATGCCGGTCACTTAGCCTGTGAATAGCGCGAGCAATTAGCTCTTTGCCTGTCCCTGTTTCCCCTAAAATCAATACGGTACTGTCGCTGCGTGCCACTAAATCCACTTGTTCGAGCACATTACGCATGGCTGCACTTTGGAAAATAATTTCACTAAAGCTTTCATTGCCGTGAATTTGCTCATTCAGCCAGAGATTTTCATTTTTTAGGCTATCTTTTAAACGTGTAATTTCACCATATGCCGCTGCATTATCCACTGCAATCGCAAAACGCGCCGCAATCTGCTTGAGTAAATTGCAGTTATCGTCGGTGAAAATGCGGGTATCTTCATGGGATAATACCAAAACACCAAGGGGTTTATGGTTAAATGCTAACGGCAATAATAATGTTTCCGTCATCCCTTGAGCACACAGGTGCTGATACAGCGGGTCTTGGGTAGATTGGTCAAGAGTCAACCGCATAGATTGGTTATTTTCAAGTACTTGGGTTAAATCAGGATGTAATTCGTTTAAATGATATTGGGTCTTTTCAACGGGTTTTCCGCGGCAATAATAGCTTGAATAACAAAGGTATACCGCTGAGCTATAATTATCACACAGGGCGATACTAATTTGGCTAATACCGAAAAAACGGTAAATTTCCCGAGACACTTCTGCAACTAATCCATCCATTTCTAAGTGTGATAAAACGGAATTAGTAATATCTACCAGTATTCGATATTGGTCGCGTTCATGGCGTATACGTTCATTGCTTTCAGAGATCCCCACAAATACCCCATTCTTTTTAATCATTTCCTTGAGATGTTATAAACACTCAAACTAATGGCCATTGATATAATTGAACATCAATACGACACCAAATAAGATTATTGTAATGACTCTAAAGAAAAATAATATCATTGACTGATTTAACTTTGATCCAATCCCCTATTTTTTTCTGCAAATTAAAATGTAATATATTTTTTTATATAGCGATTAAAATTAAACGTCGTCATTATTGTCGAATGACGTGTCGAATATATTTTTCTCCGCAGATAAAACACCTCGTTATTTATTAATCTACTGATTTAACTGAATTTAATTATTCCATCAATTTGGCACGATCCATGCTTATAACTGAGTATCTAAATTGAAAACAATTACATCGGAACGTTGAATGTATTGTCTCATCTATCATTCAGGAGAGTAGGATGAACCGTTTCATCATTGCAGATCCAAAAAAATGCATTGGCTGCCATACCTGTGAAGTCGCGTGTGTGGTGTCCCACCAAGAACAAGAAACGGGGATCGCCACGGTCGTCAAAGATGAATTTTTCCCGCGTATTCATGTATTAAAAGGTTATACCGTCAGTACGGCGGTGGTATGCCGCCAATGTGAGGATGCCCCCTGTGCCAATGTGTGTCCAAATGGCGCGATTAGCCGTAAAGATGACTTTGTCTATGTTAACCAATCAAAATGTATTGGCTGTAAAACCTGTGTCATCGCCTGCCCTTACGGCACCATGGAAGTCATTAGCCGCCAAGTCGACCAGCAAGTGACCGCCCTCAATACCATTCCACAATACCGCGCTGAAGCCCATAAATGTGATTTGTGCCATACCCGCGAGGGCGGGCCTGCCTGCGTAGAAGTGTGTCCAACCGAAGCGTTAATGATTGTCGATAGAAACCGCATGGATGAAATCGTTAAAGAACGTCGACGCCGTGCTGCCTTTGAAATTCCCCCTGAAATCTTATTGTAAGGAGCGTGCCATGCATGAGGTCGCATTATGCCAAAATGCCTTTGAAATCATTGAGCAACACGCTAAGCAAAACCATGCACAGCGCGTCACAGGGGTTTGGCTCGAATTAAGTGCGGTCTCTTGTGTTGAAGAATCTGCGGTGCATTTTTGTTTCGACATTATTTGCCGCAATACCCTTGCGCAAGGGGCTATGCTCCATGTGTCTACCGTGCCCGCACAGGCACAATGCCGCGATTGCCAACGTACCGTGCAAATTACCCAATTTGAAGCGGGTTGCCCACACTGTGGTAGCCGAAACTTGCACGTAGACAGCAGCAGTAGCATGCAGGTCAAACAGATTGAAGTTGAATAATATTCTATGTAGGAGTTTGTTATGTGTTTAGGCATCCCAGGGAAAGTGGTCAGCGTAGGCGAGTCCCCAATGGATACCGCCCAAGTTGAAGTCTGCGGCGTCAAACGCGATGTGAATATTGCGCTGGTGTGTGAAGGGGAAACTGCTGCAATGGTTGGCAAGTGGGTGCTTGTTCACGTGGGCTTTGCGATGAGCATCATTGATGAGCAAGAAGCCAACGATACGCTAGCCGCACTCATGGCGATGGAAGAAGTCGAGGAAGATGTAGGCTACTTTTTACGAGGTAATGCTTAAGCCGAGGACAAATCGCAGCGCCTCACCGCACTGCGACCCTCCCCCCTTAGGGGCTGTTTATTCCCCTTCAAATAGGGTAAACCCACCTAACCCTTGCCACTGCGGCAGCGCGGCATACACTTGCTGAACAGCTGAAATCACTTTCTCGTTCATTGGCATATAAAAACCCACTAGATCGGGTTGAATACCTAAGAAAATAATCTCCTCAATATCCTCTTTTAATTGGTCGATTAAAAAATTGAGCGGCAAATTATGGGTGCTCATAATAAACATTTCAGCGATATCATCGGGATCAATAATTCGTATTTCCCCTGGGGCTAAACCAATATCGGCGGCATCCACAATCAACAAGCGCTGGGGTTTTAATGCACGTACTTGGTGAGACACGCTTTCAGGGCTGCTCCCGCCGTTAATTGCCTGCCAGCCCTCAATGGGGTTGGCTTGCATTAAATCAAATAGCATCGGTCCTGCACCGTCGTCCCCCATCATGCTATTCCCCACCGCTAACATTAAGTTTTGCACTGGTGATTGATTTTGCGAAGGCAATTGATTTTGCGAACGTAATGAATTCTTTGCAGAAGGCTCATCGTCGAATAACATCGAACTTTGTCGGGTTGTATGCCCCACGCCCTGCCGCTTCACAATCAAATAAATGGCGGGTTCCCGCTCAATTTCACCTAGCAGCTGAATCAGCGTTTCGCTCCACGCTTGGTAAGGGGACTGCGGGTCTTTGGCAAAACCATCTAATGCCAGCGCTAACATATTGGTATGGGTCGAGTCGATATTAATTTCGCCAAAGGTGATTAAGCCTTGTAACTTACGACGAGCCTCACCCTCTGGTAAGGCTTGAACCCATGATTGATAACCCGCTAGCGGACAAACTAACTCCGTTTTTAGGCAATCAATCATCCCAACGTGATGACCAATCGCCAACGAGTAATACATCACTTGCTGGGCATCTTCTGGAATGTCATCGTCACTGTCGACAAACTTTTGGCGCAAAGACCAAAAAAAGACTTCGCCTTCCGTTGGCGAAGGGCTAGCCGAAGCTGGACTACTCATGAATGCCTCCTTGCTTCAACACAGTGACTAAACGGTTAACAATGTCACGCAGACGAGGGTCTTGTTCTTCGTTAAGCCACGCTTGTAGCGTACTTTGCACTTGGGCAGGGCTTGCGCCATCCAATAAGGATAAAAATCGATCACTAATTTCACGGCCTTGGTAATAACCCGCTTGGCGGCGTGCTTCACGTTCGATCATCACCCGAGTGGCTAATGGAATTGATGGCAATAAAAGTTCTACTCGTTCACCATCAGCTTCATGGTGGTCTTGCGCTGATAATTTTTGTTTCAGTAAACCCAGTGCCACGGCAAAGCCATAAATGGTCGCCGCAGGTGTTGGCGGGCAACCAGGGATCCACACATCGATTGGCACGATGTGCTCGCTACCGCCCCACACGCAATACAGATCATGAAAAATACCGCCGCCGCAACCGCACGCCCCATACGAGATACAAATTTTTGGGTCGGGGGCGGATTCATAAGCCCGCAGTGCTGGCATGCGCATGGCGCGAGTCACTGCGCCAGTAAATAGCAAAATATCCGCATGGCGCGGGGAGGCAACCACTTTTATCCCAAAACGTTCTGCATCAAAAACGGGAGTAATTGCCGAGAAAATTTCGATTTCGCAGCCATTACAGCCACCACAGTCAACACGATACACATAGGCAGAGCGCTTGATGTCTTTGAGCAGCGTACTTTTCAGTTTAGCCACTTGCTCATCCAATTGGATAGGCTGGCTAACATGGTGATTAATAGGAATATCTGGCAGACTCATTATTTATCTCCCTCAATGTGCAAGCGGAAATTTTGGCGGCCATTGTTCAGCAAATTGTTTTTTTGTTTACAGGATGGACAGGTTTCATACATCGGGCGTAGCGCTTCAATACCGCTTTCTTCGATACCTGATGCCACCATTAACGCCATCGCGTAATCCACCGATTTTTTAGGGGCGAATGCTTCGCCACATTCGCGGCAATGTTGTAAGCGGAAAGTGCCTTTCATGTACAAATCAGCCTTGTTCATGACTGCTGTTTCAAATTCTTCCGTTAAATGGATAGCGCGAGTCGGGCATACCTCTTCACAACGGGCACAGTAGATGCAGCGCCCGAGGAATAACTGCCAACGACGCTCACCACTTGCTAAGTCAGTTTCCATGGTTAATGCATTGGCGGGACAAGCCGAAATACAAGCCCCACAGGCAATACACTGCTGTGGGTCATACTCGGGTTTACCGCGAAATCCGTGTGCCACTTCGAGGGGCTTGAACGGGTATTTCACCGTTGCCGTTCCTGCATTTTGAAGGGTTTTAAACAGTTTAAACATAATATGCCCTCCGCCTATTTCATTATCGACGTTTTACGGTCGATGCTGTGCTGCTCAAGTTCTTTGTATGCCACTGTTTTCGCTTTACGTTTTTTCACGTCCACCAGCGTCACACGGTCGGTACAAGAGTAACAAGGGTCAAGACTACCGATGATCAGCGGCGCATCAGAAACGGTATTGCCCTGCAGCATATAGCGCAGCACTGGCCAGTTGGCATAGGTCGCCGCACGGCAACGCCAGCGATACAGTTTTTGGTTATCCCCTAACATGCTCCAGTGAACATCTTCCCCACGCGGCGCTTCGGTATAGCCCAACGCAAATTTATGTGGTTGATAGGTAAAGCCTTCTGTGAGGATTGGCCCTTCTGGCATATTATCCAGCGCGTATTCAATCATCGACAAGGAATCCAGTGTTTCTTTAATACGCACCATCACCCTTGAATACACATCGCAGCCATCAAGACTGAATAAGGTTTTTGGTAAGTTGCCATAATCGGCAAATGGGTGATCAAAGCGCACATCACGTTTAAAACCACTCGCGCGGATCATGGGCCCGACAGGGCTGTAGTCACGGGCAACTTGTGGCTCTAAGCGACCAACACCCACGGTACGCTGCTCCATATTTGGCGTGCTCAGTAGCATATCCACTAATTGAGTAACGTCGCGGCGCATTTCTTGTACCAATTGAATAGTTTTTACGCGCTGTTCTTTGAGAAAATCACGGCGAACACCACCAATCAGGTTAGTTCCGTAAGTTTTACGCGCCCCTGTCAGCAACTCCGCCATGGTCATGGATTTTTCACGCACACGGAAAAACTGCATAAACCCAGTGTCGAACCCTGTAAAGTGGCTCGCTAGGCCAATATTCAACAAGTGGCTGTGAAGACGCTCAACTTCTAAAAGGACACTGCGAATGGTGTGCGCACGTTGCGGCACGTAGATACCAAGGGCATTTTCTACGGATGAGGTATACGCCACACTGTGAGTAAAGCCGCAGATCCCGCAGACACGGTCAGATAAAAACGTCACTTCGTTATAGCCCATGCGAGTTTCCGCAAGTTTCTCCATCCCACGGTGCACATAGAACATACGGTAATCCGCATCGACAATACGCTCACCATCGACGAATAAACGAAAGTGACCTGGTTCATCAGAAGTAATATGCAATGGGCCGATTGGCACAACACGGCTTTGGGTTTTGCTGTCGTTAATAAACTCGTAAGTTTCAGTGTCTGTGGTTGGCGCAGGGCGCTGGCGATAGTCCATCGTGTCTTTGCGCAGCGGGTATAAATCTTCAGGCCAATCATCGGGCAGCACTAAGCGGCGCTCATCAGGCAAGCCAACAGGGCGCAGGCCGTACATATCACGGATTTCACGTTCTCCCCACACTGCAGCAGGGACACGCGGCGTTACAGACGGGAACTCTTGGGTGATTGGGCTAACAAAGGCTTTCACTGTCACCCAACATTTTTCCCCTTCTTCCATCGAGAGTGCGTAATACACCGCGAATTGGCCGTTAAGTGGGCGTTCATCATTGCCCCATAAAACAGGCAGCCAACCGCCACAGCCGTAGTAAAGAAACTCTACCACGTCAGGTAGCATATCCGTTTTTACGGTAATGGTGAGCTGATTAGCGGTTTGCCACTCTTCATCCAGTACCGCATGGGGAAATTTCTCGCGGACTTGTGCCAGATAGCCAACGCCTTTACGAACGCCTTGAAGGGTATCTGTATAGTTCTGATAGCTCACGTTATTTCTCCTGCACTGATGCGGTAGAGGCGCTAACACCCCACGGCCATTGATAATGTAATTGAGTAGATTCTGTTGGTGCTGTGCTATCGGTTAAGACAATGGTGGCAGCATTTTCAAGTAAGCGGCTTACAGGCTGCGGAATATGCGTTCCCATCACTAACATCAATACGATGAGAATAGCCATTGGTAAGGTAGTTAAAATACCCAGCTCACCACGGGACACGCAATCAGGTTGCGCGCCAAATAAGGTTTTCGAAATCATGCGTACTAACCCACCTAACACGATAGTGATCAATACTAAAACCAACAGTGTTAACCAAAAATGGTCAGCTGCGATCCCCGCAACCACAATCATGAATTCACTGAGGAAAATATTGAATGGCGGCATCCCGCCAAGGGCTAATGCGCCTCCCGCAAATACCACTGCCGTAAATGGCATGGTACGCAGTAGACCTTTCACCACGGTGATATCTCGCGTACCGTATTTCAATAGAACATTCCCAGAACCACAGAACAGCAAGGTTTTACCCAAACTATGGTTCAAGGTATGCAACAGCGCTGCTAACACGCCAAGTGGGCCACCAATACCTAACGCCACCGCAATCAACCCCATGTTTTCCACGCTGGAATAGGCCAGCAGGCGTTTCATATCTTTTTGCACTAAGATAAAAAATGCCGCAACCGCCACAGAGAGCAAACCAAACACTAGCAGTAGCGTTTGAGTGAATTCACCGCCGATCGCCGAGGTTACAATGATGTAATAGCGAATGATGATCAGCAGCGCGCAGTTAAGCAGTACCGCAGAAAGTAATGCAGACGTTGGGCTTGGTGCTTCACTGTGCGCATCGGGTAACCAAGCATGCATTGGGAATAGACCCGTTTTGGTACCAAAGCCAATTAGCACAAAAACAAAGGCTAAGTGCATTAAGGTTGGGTCGAGTAATTCAGTGTATTTCAGCACTTCGGTCCAGAAAATGGCCAGTTCAGGGTTTGGCATCACATTGACCGCATTCGCATACACTAAAATTGTCCCGAACAGACCAAATGCAACGCCTACGCTACAAATAATGATGTATTTCCACGCCGCTTCCAGTGAAGAACGCTGCCCGTAAATACCCACTAAGAATGCCGAACTAAGTGTGGTTGCCTCCACCGCTGCCCACATTAAAATCAAGTTATTACTGGTGATCACCAACAGCATGGTAAATAAGAACAAGTGGAAGAAACCATAGTAATTACATAATGTTCCTACACTAATTTCACCATCTGCCACTTCATGATTCATATAGCCGATGGAATACAAACCCGTTAAGAATCCGACAATACCTAAGATGGCGAGAAATAACCCTGCAAGGCTATCCAAATGGATCCAATTCCCTGCCATCAGTAAATCACCAACCTCATTGATGGTATTGACCATCCACAATGACAAAACCAACAGCGCCACAATGCCGACGATATGCACCAGTGTGACAACTGGCTTTGCACCGTTGCCCAGCAATCGGCACGCAAAGGCCAGCAGTGAAATAACCAGCGGCGTTGCCATTAATAATGTTAACAACATACTTTGACTCATCTCATCACCCCTTCAGCGCGGTCAGTTGATCCACGTTCAGTGTGTTGAGCGTGCGATAGATTTTACGCGCCAGTACCGCCATGATAATCACAGCGAAAATCGCATCAGTAGCAATACCGATTTCCACTAGCTCAGGCGCTTTATAAGCAAGTAAGGCCAAGGTTAGGTGAGAGCCGTTTTCCATCAAGCAGTAACCAAACGCCTGTTTAAGGATATTGCGCTGCGTCACGATGCACAGTAGGCCTAACATAAAGTGACCGAGGGAGACTGCCAACGCAGGTTTAAGCTCTGTGGCAATCGGCAATTTGATAGGCTCGACTACAAACCAGCACAACACCACAATCACTGCTGCCGCTAGCATTAACCACGCAGGGCTGATCACCCCACCGTTGGCTGACGGGTCAGACAGCTTGCGAAATGCATAACCTAAAATCACAGGAACTAAAATGACCTTGGTGATAAAAGCCGAACCTGCCCACATGGCTAATTCAGGCGCATTGAGGGTCTGGGACAAGGTGCCAAAAATCGCCACTAACACCAGCGATTGCAAGGCATAGAACCAGCACGAGGTCACCGGGCGCTTCGCCCCGATAACCAACAGCGAGGTGATCATCATCAATCCCGCTAAATTATTCACAATCATGGAACCAGTCATACTTTCTCTCCCTTAATTGAGCCAGATGACGGCGATGACACTCGAACAGAAGGACATCACGATCAGCAAACCAATCACCCACTGCATTGCCCATGGAACCGCGCTACCATTCGCCACTTCCTCACTTGGCTCACCAGGCACCACTTTACCGAACCAGTACAACAGCCACGCAAAGCTCGCGACCGATTCAATCAACACCAGCACCATGATTGGTGTGAGTATCCAGAAGTGTTCAGAAAGGGCGAAGCCTGCTGCGAAGATAGGGAATTTACTGAAGAAGCCGTTAAGTGGTGGTACCCCTGCAATTGCCAGTGCGGCAACGCAGAACCCCACGCCCAACAGTGGGTAACGTTTTGCTAAGCCACGTAAACGTGGCAACATCCTTGTTCCACAGCTATAACTCAGCGCGCCTGCAACCAAGAAGAACAAGCTTTTGGCAAATGCGTGGTTGAAGATATAGGCGATCCCCCCTTGGAAGGCCTCCTTAGAGCCAAAAACAGATAACGATAAGGCAAGGAAGATATAAGCCAGTTGAGTAATGGTTGACCATGCAAGCAGACGTTTCATGTCTTTTTGTGGCAGGTACATCATAAAACCATACACCAGAGTGATGACTGCCATCACCACGCCTACCCAACCAATGATTTCAGGCACATGATCCGAAGACATCAAGCTACGGGCGAAGATATAGACCCCTACTTTCACCATTGATGCGGCGTGTAAGTAAGCACTCACAGGGGTGGGTGCTTCCATCGCATCGGGTAGCCAAGCTTGCAGAGGCAATTGGGCTGATTTCCCCCATGCCGCAAACAAAATTCCGCCAAACACAATCAAACTTGCAGACTCATTGAGCTGGCCAATGGCACTCAACGCGAATGTCCCTGTGTTGATAAATAAGGTGGCAGCAGCCAAGTACAGCCCTAACGAACCAATGTGGGTGATAAGCAGCGCTTTCATCGCACTGCGTTGGGATTTCTCGGTTTGGTAATAACCAATCAATGCCCAAGAACATCCCCCTGTAATTTCGAAGAAGACCAACTGACCTAAAATAGTGGACGATAACACCACGCCAGCCATTGCCCCGATAAATACCAGCAAGAACGCATAATAACGGCGGGTTGGCCCATGGGCGTGTTCACGGTTCCCCTCAGTTAAATAACCCGTTGAATATAAACAGATTAAAAAACCCAAGAACACCACGGCAAACGCAATCAGGGTACTGACACCGTCAATTGTGAAGCCAAATAGTTCGACCTCCCCTGCTTGAATGAGCGTCAGTGAGGTAGCGGTTTTGCCACCCAATAAATACAACCAGCCGAGTATCCCTGTGCCGATTGAAGCAATCAATGCAACAATGGTGCTCAGCCACGGTGCCATGCGGGTGGGTAAGCTACTCACCAGTAACGCGCCAATAAATGGAATAAGTAGCGTGGCGAGTGCAATATTTTCTAACATGCTGTGTCGCTCCTTATAGGCCAGTGAGGTAAAAAACGAATCCGAGTGCCGCAACACCGAATCCTAGCCAAGTCACATGGTGTGTCAGTAAGAAACGCCCACGCGCCAAACTGTTTTCCACCAGCGACGCCAGCACAAAAATCACCAGTAATTTCACCAGCAACAGCACTAACGCAATCAACAAGCTTCCCACTGTCAACACACTGGCATTACCAAATGGGAAGAAGATGGATAAAAACAGCACCGCCACAATCACTTGTTTGAGGCCAATGCCCCATTTCACTAACGCTAAACCTGAACCTGAATACTCCGTTAATGGCCCTTCTTGTAGCTCTTGCTCTGCTTCTGCCACGTCAAACGGGATTTTCCCCATTTCAATAAAGGTGGCAAAACCACACGCTAACAGTGCTAAAAAAGTGGCGGTGGGCGAAATCCAGCCTTCGCTCATCACTGAACTAATGGTGCCGATATTGGTTGAGCCGGCAATCAGCGCCACCACCAAGAGGCCAAGGAATAGAATTGGTTCGACTAACACCCCAAGGGTAAGCTCACGGCTTGCGCCAATTCCTGCAAATGGACTGCCAGTATCCAAACCTGAAAGTGAAAAGAAAAAGCGGAAAAGGGCAAAAATGTACAGCACGATGATTAAGTCGCCCGCACCACTAAACAACGAGTTCAGGGTGAAAACGGGCAAAGCCATCGCTAACAGCAGCATACTGCCAAGCAGCACATACGGCATGATGCGAAATATAGCCCCTGAGTCACGTGGCGCAACAGATTGGCGTTTTAGCAGTTTGGTAATATCGCGGTAATCCTGCCAAATACCAGGGCCTTGGCGCGAGTGCATTTTGGCGCGAATTTGCCGTGAAATACCCGTAAATAGCGGGGTTAGCAGCAGCAAAATAACAGCTTGAATTACGGCAAAGAAGCCCATCATCAATGTCGGTGTTTCTTGAATTGTCATGATTTCTCCCCTTACGCCGCGATCACGACGAGCAGCACCACCAACGCAGCAACGACATACAGGCAATACAGTCTGAAGTCCCCACCTTGTAAGCACTGCATGCGCTTCGCAATTCGATTGATACAACGGACGAATGGGTAAATAATTTTTTCATCCCAGAAAGGCTCGACTTGCCCCGCCCCTGCTTTCGTCACTTCTAAGGTTTGTGCTAACCGTGCCGATGGGTCGAGTTGTTCACGCATGCGATATAGTGGCGCAAACATAGAACGCAGCGGTTGAGTGAAGCCCCCCGCAGATACAGACATGTCTTTTTCCCATGCATAACCACATGCCCACGCATCGCCTTTGCGGCGAAAGCCCATTTGCTTGCCTTTGAATACCAAGTAAATAATGAACGGAATAAGCGGTAAGGCGAGCAACAAAACGAAGGTCATCGCTGGGGAGATCATCGCTTGTGCCGCGCTATCAGGCATTAACATCGCTCCTTGGGCGACGGTAATATCCGTTGCGCTAGTTAATGACATCGCCACATTTGCCAATACTGGAGCAATCACGCTGGCACCCACGCCTAAGATCACGCAGATAACCGCTAAAATCAGCATCGCCGCGGTCATTGTCCAAGGCACTTCCCGTGCTTTAGTGGCTTGTTCGCTGCGCGCGCCTCCACAAAAACTGACACCGTACACTTTCACAAAACACATCGCCGCCAACGCCCCTGTGATGGCTAACATTACAATGGCGATAGGGCCACTGATACGCATGATGAATGTGCCTTCATGGCTCATTGAGAAAAGGGATTGATAGGTGTACCACTCACTGACAAAACCGTTTAAGGGTGGCAACGCTGAAATCGCCATACAGCCGATTAAAAAGGCCGTTGCCGTTAGTGGCATGAGTTTCGCTAACCCACCCATTTTCTCCATATCACGGGTATGAATGCGGTAAATCACCGCCCCAGCCCCAAGAAATAACAGCCCTTTAAATACCGCGTGGTTGAGCAAGTGGTAAACCGCACCGAGCAGGCCAATGGTCGCCAGTACTGGCATATTATTTGCCATACCGACCATGCCAACACCAACCCCCATCAAGATGATCCCGATATTTTCAACGGTATGCCAAGCGAGTAAGCGCTTAATATCGTGCTCTGCCAGTGCGTACATGACTCCAAGGACAGAAGACACAGCACCGAAGGCCAACACCACAATACCCCACCAGCCTTGGGTTGCACCTAATAGGTCGATACCCACTTTGATGATCCCAAAGATACCGATTTTCACCATCACCCCTGACATCAAAGCGGAGGCGTGTGACGGTGCTGCGGGGTGAGCTTGCGGTAACCAACTGTGTAATGGGAGCATCCCTGCCTTGGCGCCAAAGCCAAAAAATCCCAATAAAAACACGACGGATGCCATGGTTGGCGAAAGGGTGAGTTGGCGGAAGGAATCGAAATCTAAGCTGCCACTTTGTCGCCACATTAAGAAGAACGCTATCATGATCAGAATCGACCCTGCGTGGGCGATAAAGAAATACAGCAGGCCAGCACGAATCGATTTATCGTCTTGGTCAGCAATGACGAGAAACCAAGATGCGAGTGACATCATCTCAAATAAGATAATGAAATAAAACGCATTATCCATCACCACCAAGGCCACCATCGAGGCGATAAACAGATTGAGGAAGAAGCCCATGCTCCACGCCCCACGTCCGCAATATTCTTGAACATAGTTCAATGAATACAGAGCACTAACGGTAACCAGCAACGAAATCACCATCACCATAAAGGCGGCTAAGCTATCCATCCGCACCACAAAATGGGCAAACGGGAATGGCCCTTGCGCCATATACGTCAGAACCTCACCGTTCATTAAGACAGGGATGGCGCTGCATAGTCCCAATAATCCACCAATGATTGCCGAAATCCCCGCCACATAAATAGCGATTTTTTCTTGGCGCTTAAACAGCAGTGAAGCAAACCCACCGACGGTATATAAGGCAATTGACCACAAAAGTAATTGAAGCGCTGTCATGTTAAAGGTTCTCCTGCCGTGAGACAAAAATGTCGAACTCAGGCGGCATCGCATCGACAGACGCATTGCGGCGTTTCGCACTTTCGTGTTCCAATTGGTTTTCCTCAACCAGATGGAGGGCATCGGTTGGGCAAACCTTCACACATGCAGGGCCATCTTCGCTAAAGTCACATAAATCGCATTTCACGGCGATATTGCGAATACCCGCATTCCACGCTAAGAATGGGTTCATGGTCGGCAAACTGTCTGGCACATCGAGCAGCATTTCTTTTGGCACATATTGCTCAAAGAAATCAGGCATATCGACAGGTTTACTGCCTGATGGCGTAATCGCCCCAAACGGACACACTAAACCACAGAGCTTACACCCGATGCACAGGCTTTCATTCAATACGATCATGTCATTTTCATGTGTAATCGCATTCACTGGGCACACCCGCGCACACGGTGCATCGTCACACTGACGGCACAGCATCGGGGCGGTTAGCTCTCCTACTTTCACCACACTCAGTCTCGGATGTGATTGTAATCCCTGTGCTTTATGTGTTTCTGAGCATGCAGCCATACAGGTATTACATCCGATACAGAGTTGCGGGTCGGCAATCACAAAGCGATTCATTCGCCTTACCCTCCAATCAAATTGGTCGAATTATTAATATTGATAGGATGGTATTAGCATATTTCATGCCATGATTATTTTTGTTATTTATCAATTAATTAAATAAAAAACATTAAAAGTTCGACACTAATGACGATGAAGTTAGGGGGGTAAATAGCCATTATCGACACACATCTGCAATCGCAAAGATTTTCGAAGGAAATGAATTTTAGAAGAGAATTTACTGACTGAATCATTTTTAACGATTTTTCGGTAATAAGATAAAAATAATTCACTATTTTTACATCATTATTTTTAGTTCACGCTTTATTTATTTCTTTATTTGATTCATTTTAAATATGCATTTAATTTGCAATAAACATAAAACCTGACTTAAATTATATTGAGATTGGTTAAATTTACTTAATTTATTTGAATTAACAGCAAAGTCATCATTAATGACCAGTCAGCAATAAATGATAATTTCAAATAAAAATAAAATCACGAAAATAAATATAATTCAATAAAATCAGCAAACTACAACAAACAAAAGACGATAAAAATATATTTTATTCTTATTGATAGGTAAATCTTATTTCAGCAATCGATTAAACCAATGGTTATCATTGATAAAAATCAAGAACCATTGCGCTTTATTTATCCATCATAGTCCAGCTATAGAATTATATTAACTAAAAATATTTAATTATATTTGACCGCAATCTTCCAAGGATAGTGTAATGAAAAAACTTACTCGCATTACGGTCGCTGTCATATTTTTGCTTTTACTCGGTTATTTTGGGTTATCGGGATATGTGTGGTACCACGATGATCAACGAAGACAAAATAATGACATTCAGACATCTAAAATTGCAGAAAATAATCAAGTCCTCCAATTCTTTGCCGAAAAAGGATGCGATTACTGTCACACGCCGTCAACTGACTTACCTGCTTATGCCTCATTTCCAATCGCTAAACAACTGATGGAATACGATATCCAGCTGGGTTATAAATCCTTTAACCTTGAAGCCGCTCGCGCTGCGTTAATTGCGGGAGAACCCGTTCCTCAGAGTGAATTGAATAAAATTGAGTGGGTGATGCAGAATCACACCATGCCACCAACACGCTATGTCGCACTGCACTGGGCAAGTAGCGTGAGTGATGAAGAACGCACCAAGTTACTCAATTGGATTGCGAAGCAACGTGCTGAGCATTATGCCACTGAAGACACTGCTGCGGAGCACCGCAATGAACCAATCCAACCTATTCCAAAATCGATGGAAGTGGATGATAAAAAAGTCGCACTAGGCTTTCGCCTTTACCATGACGCTCGCTTATCGGGAGACAGCACCATTTCTTGTGCTCACTGCCATGCGCTAAACGCAGGTGGAGTTGATGGTCGTAAAACTTCTATCGGTGTTGGCGGGGCGGTAGGTCCAATCAACGCACCAACCGTATTTAACTCCGTGTTTAACGTTGAGCAATTCTGGGATGGTCGTGCCCCTGACTTACAAGCACAAGCCGGTGGTCCGCCATTAAACCCAATTGAAATGGCGTCCAAATCATGGGATGAAATCATTGTAAAACTGGATAAAGACCCGGTATTAAAACAGGATTTCAATGCGGTTTACCCTGAAGGATTCACAGGAGACAACATCACTGATGCCATCGCGGAATTCGAAAAAACCTTAATCACCCCTGATTCACCGTTTGATAATTGGTTACGTGGCGATAGCACTGCACTGACGGCGCAACAGTTGCATGGTTACCAATTATTTAAAGAGAATAAATGTGCGACTTGCCACGGCGGCGTGATCCTCGGTGGTCGTTCTTTCGAACCGTTAGGCTTGAAGAAAGACTATGAATTCGGTGAAGTCACTGCACAAGATATTGGCCGTATGAATGTCACCTCTGAAGAGCGCGATAAGCTGCGTCAAAAAGTCCCAACACTGCGTAATGTTGAGTTAACCGCGCCGTATTTCCACCGTGGTGACGTAGCAACCTTAGATGAGGCAGTGAAACTGATGCTGCGTTATCAAGTCGGTAAAGAGCTACCACAAAAAGATGTCGACGATATTGTTGCTTTCTTGAAGAGCCTAACAGGTGTTTACACACCGTATGTCCCACAAAGCGAAGCGCAACAATGATTGATTGAATAATCGTTGCATAGCACCGTTGGCTTAGGCTACGGTGCTATTTTATTTGCCTCTCCCCGCTATTTTTACTATATTTCGAGCTGTGCATCTGCCATGCATCCATCCGCGGAAAGAGCCCTGCTCAGGCTAACTCACTTATTCATTTATCTTACGGCCCTACCTGAATGCGGATATCGGTAATCAAGGAGCTCGTATGCCAAAATTTCCTGTTAATAACGGGTTAATCAACCTAAATTTTTTTCGTAAAAAAGCCAAAAAGCTACTGCAACAAATGAAAGCGGGGCAAGCTTCAGAGCAACGTTTATTGCTTGAGCAAACCCATCCTCACGCTGATATCACTTTAGCATCTGCACAATGGTTGGTTGCCAATGAACTTGGCTTTTCAAGCTGGCCAAAGCTAAAAGCCCATGTCGATACGGTTTTATTTGCCGCAAATAACCCAAACTTTAGCGCCGATAATGAAAGCCAAACAACGCATTGGCGCTGCGGTCATGATATTGAACATAAACTGCGGGTGGCGGGTTTTACTGGAGCTTTTGTCCCATTTACTGACCCCTTTTGCCTTGGTCCCGTCCCTTCTCTGCCTTTTGATCAGTATCGTTCGTTGCGAACTCATACACTTAGCCAATATTTTTCTATCCCACTTAAGAAAATTACCCAGCAATTTGATCAAGAATACCATGCTCTATCTCAGCTAGCGGAGAGCGAAAAAGTCATTTTCTGGTGTGAAGCAGACCCATATGATCAACTGTTTTTAATTCGTGTTCTGGGAAACCTCAACCCGACTTATCCTTCACTTGAACTGATTGATATAGCTAGCATTCCTGGCATAAAACGCTTTGTCGGCTTCGGCCAGCTTTCGCCTGAGATTTTACCTTGGCTATGGGCACAACGAAGAACTATCGGACGGACAGAAATTGAGATTGCCAAGCACGTCTGGGCAGCATTTACCGATGAGAACCCAACAAATTTTGCCAAAGCCGCGCGGCAGCATTACCCCACTCTACCACTGCTTGCGCCTGCATTATTCAGAATGTTGCAAGAGTATCCCAATAACCAAACAGGGCTGTCCCTCACAGAATCCCTAGCACTGCATTATCTCCGTGATAACCCTGGTGCGACCCTTGAGGATACGTTTAAAACCCTTATTGAGCACCTGGAACCTTTGCCATTTTTAGGGGATTTGATGTTTTATTGCCTACTCAAACCTTGTTTAATCGGTGCCACACCACTATTAACATCAAACGACCAACAACGACCTTTTGAAAAACAACCTTTATTCCTTAGTGATATAGGCGAAAACGTACTTAATGGTCACGCCTATGCACTCAATTACATTGAAGAAACACGATGGGTTGGCGGAGTGAGTTTTTCAGGAAAAAAATCACATTGGACGATAGATAACAGGCAAGAATTGGTTTGGCGGTTGGTTTAACGGTCCAAAAGAAAGAAAGCCAAAAATTTGGCTTTCTTTTCAGGTATTACTCCGGCGCATTCCCTTTGTAATACACCGTTTTTTGCATAACGGGTAAAGATAATTGCTTTTGAATTCCCGCTAGCGTTTCTTGCGTTAGCATGGCGAGCCCACGGTAAAAATTGCTATTGGCTTGCGTGGCGAAAACATCAAGAAAATGTGCCGACCAAGGTAGCAAGTGCCACGCTAGCAATTCCTCAAGGTCATTTCGCCTATCTTGTTCCGCCAGCCAGGCGGCTAACATCAAAATCAAACCGATATGGTCTTCAGGCTCTTTTTGCGTTGTGGCAGGTTCAATCCCTTTTGAACGCATCCATTGGCGCAGCTCAACGGTAGAATCCCCAAAAATAATATTTTCTTTATCTAACCACACAGAGCCCCAAGGTGGTGCAGGTAAGGCATAGGGGCCGATAAATAACCGCTGCCACGCTTCATCAAGTGGCTCATTTTGTTTTGTTGAATCTGCAAATAATGCGTTAATTTCATTGAGTGATGCCAACGAAAATGGCCACTCTTCATGCCATGTTGGCTCTCGCAAAATCGCGATGAGCTCCGCGTTATTTTCACTGTCTGGAGCAAAATAAAATAAAGAACCCAAAACCCGCCCCGTTACAGCAACGTGTTCAAGAAATTGCGCATCATGCATATTGATTGTCTCTGCGTTTTCAACGTAGGGAAACTGGCTCCCTACGTTGAGATGTTTTACCGATTAGGCGACTGCCATTCCTACTGTCATATGTAGACCATAGAACAGCCCGCGTCCAATTAATTCGCCGAACAACACCAACAATGTGCCGATGAACAAACTGATAACGGATGGCTGGTTTTGCTTCATTAGCGGTAAAATCCATAACATCAAACCAAGGCTTGTTGCCACTAAACGCACCATTTGCAGCGAACCAAAATCAGGAACTAAAGCACTCGCACGTTGTACCGATGATGCTATCAGTGCGATTTCACCACTTTGCACCAGCACAGAGGCAATCGTAATCACATACGCCACAATACTGATCAGTGCGAGCCGCCCACTGTGGCACGGAAATTTAGCAATACGTAATAACAACGTACCTAAAATCGGCCCAACGACAAAGGCAGTCATAAAGAAGCCAATCGTGGTATGTGGCGTGTTCCATGTCGGTACTGTGCTTATCATATAGACACGAGTCATCGCCCAGACGAATAACAGTCCCATCGCCATGGTGAGAAGCAACCAAATTTTACCGAGCCCTTCAGGCATTTTCTTCAGCACAGCCAGCAGCCACCATAAGCCCCCCAGTGCAAAAAAGAGGGAGCCAAACAGCACTTCATTACTCAGTGATGATGAAAAAACACGGTTCATTGAGTTAAATGCACGTAACGGCGACCCCATATGCATCATGGACGCCAAAAAACCTAACCCCATCAGCACCCACAAAGCCAGCATTGCATTCACAATACGCTGTTTTTGCTGTTTATCATCTGTCGATAACCACGCAAGGCCAGTCACAATCACTGCCCCCGCAATACTTTGTCCTAATACTGTAAACAGGATCAGCGGCCATTCATGTAATCCGTTGCCCATCTTATACCTCCCTTGGGTTAGCTAAGTGACCCGTGGTGTCGTTCACAGGGCGGCTATTCGCATTCGGCTTAATAACAATATTTGGCTTGGTGTAATGCGCTTCAGGCAATGGCGCTATCTCCGCCAAGGTGCCATACGTTTTGCGCAGCTCCTCGATTGGGCCAAAATCCAATGCACGCAACGGGCAAGATTCAGCACAAATCGGTTTTTTCCCTTCGGCCACACGTTCATAACAGCCATCACATTTTGTCATATGCCCTTTTTCAGCATTAAACTGTGGTGCACCATATGGACAAGCCATATGGCAGTAACGGCAACCGATACAGACACTTTCATCCACCACCACAAAGCCGTCTTCACGCTTGTGCATCGCCCCGCTTGGGCACACTTTGACGCACGCGGGGTCTTCACAGTGATTACACGAAATTGACAGGTAATAACTGAAAACATTTTGGTGCCAGACGCCGTTATCTTCTTGCCAGTCACCGCCTGTATATTCATAAATACGCCGAAAATTCACTTCGGGAGATAAATTTTTGTAGTCTTTGCACGCTAATTCGCACGTTTTACACCCCGTACAACGGGCTGAATCAATATAAAAACCATATTGTGTTGTCATAATTTATCTCCTCCCTATACCCGAGCCACTTCAACAAGATTGCTGTGCTGCGGGTTGCCTTTTGCCAGCGGCGACGGGCGCTGCGTGGTCAGGACATTAAGGCTTCCCCCGTGGTCTATCTTGTTTTCATCTGGCGCATACCATGCCCCTTCCCCCATTGCCACAACACCTGGAATAATTCGTGGCGTCACTTTCGCATTGATATGCACTTCACCACGGTCATTGAATATACGTACCATATCGCCATTTTTAATATTACGGCGCGCAGCATCAATTGGGTTGATCCACATTTCCTGTAGGCAAGCGGCTTTAATCACATCTACGTTGCCATATGTAGAGTGAACACGGGATTTATAATGGAAGCCACTCAGCTGCAGTGGGTATTGCTTAGTCAGTTTATCCTCATGGCTTTCAAAGCCAGGGGAATACATCGGGATAGCCGAAATAAGATCCCCTTCTTCAAGAGTCCATGTTTTAGCGATATCGGCTAGACGGTCGGAGTAGATCTCAATTTTGCCTGATGGGGTATTTAATGGGTTCGCAATCGGGTCTTCGCGGAACGCTTTATGTGCCACCACGTGCCCCTGCGGGTTCATTTTTTTGTAGATCCCTTGCTGCTGGAAGGTCTCAAAATCTGGTAACTCAGGCAGTTTTTCCCTTGAAATTTCATATAAATGGCGCAGCCATTCTTCTTGAGTGCGCCCTTCAGTGAACTTTTCTTCAACCCCCATACGGCGTGCGATTTGCGTACACATCTCATACACAGTTTTACTTTCAAAACGTGGCTCAATGGCTTGGCTGGCAAAAATCACATAGCCCATATTACTCGCAGCACCATCGAGACAGAAATCCATTTGCTCAGAAGCCGTGCAATCGGGCAGAAGGATATCCGCGTATTTTGCCGATGCGGTCATGTGGTTATCAATGACCACAATCATTTCACATTTTTTATCATCCTGAAGAATGTCGTGAGTCTTATTAATATCAGAATGCTGATTAATCAAGCTGTTACTAGCGTAGTTCCAAATAAATTTAATCGGTACGTCCAGCTTATCTTTACCACGCACACCATCGTGAGTTGCGGTCATTTCAGGGCCACGTTCAATAGCATCCGTCCATAAGAACACCGAAATACTGGTTTTAACTGGGTTCTCAAGGGTTGGCATTCGCTCAAAGGGGATATCGTAATTTCCTTCACGCGCCCCTGTATTACCTCCGCTGATCCCCACGTTCCCCGTTAAAATCGGCAACATAGCAATCGCACGTGCGGTTTGTTCCCCGTTAGAATGGCGTTGTGGCCCCCAGCCTTGGCTAATATAAGCAGGTTTCGCACTACCGATTTCTCGTGCTAATTTGATGATTTTATCGGCTGGAATACCCGTAATTTTTGCTGCCCACTGAGGTGTTTTTTCAATGCCGTCATCCCCTTGCCCTAAAATATACGCTTTATAATGGCTATTTTTAGGCGCATTCGCGGGGAGTGTTTTTTCATCATATCCAACACAATATTTGTCTAAAAATGGCTGATCAACCAAATCTTCAGTGATCAACACATAGGCAAGCCCTGCCACTAATGCGGCATCAGTACCTGGACGAATAGGGATCCACTCATCTTCACGCCCTGCGGCAGTGTCAGTATAACGAGGGTCGATAACAATCATTCGTGCGTTAGAACGTTCACGGGCTTGCTCTAATTGATAAGTGATCCCCCCACCGCTCATCCGTGTTTCCGCAGGGTTATTTCCGAACAACACCACCAATTTTGAATTTTCGATATCGGACACGCTATTACCCGCACCACTGCCATAAGTATATGGCATTGCACAACTAATTTGTGCTGTGCTGTATGTTCCGTAATGGTTTAAATAACCACCCGTGCAGTTCATTAAACGCGCAATTGGCGAGTTTGCTGGCGGCCATGAACGCGCAACTGTCCCCCCTAAAGTACCTGTACCGTAGTTTAAATAGACCGCTTCATTACCGTAATCTTTAATAATGCGCTTGAGGTTACCACTAATTAGGTCGTAAGCTTCTTCCCAAGTGATTTGCTTGAATTTTCCCTCCCCTCTCGCGCCCACACGCAACATTGGGTATTTTAAACGATCAGGGTTATACACGCGGCGGCGCATAGAGCGACCACGCAGGCAGGCTTTCACTTGGTGTTTATCGCCATACACGTCATCACCCGTGTTATCGGTTTCAACGTATTTAATTTCCCCCTCCACCACATGCATACGCAGCGGGCAACGGCTTCCGCAGTTAACGGTACACGCACTCCAGACAATTTTTTCTTCCGGGGTTGGCGTCGCTTCATTGGCATTGGCAACATTGCTAAAAGGTAAACTTAATGCACCGCTAGCAAGCGCGAGCCCGCCCACCGTACTGGTTTGCACTAGTTTTCGACGGCTGATCTCCGATTGGAGTAATCCATCAGATAATGCTTTATCCATATCTGCCTCACTTAACATTGCTTCTTAATGTTATAAATAATTTTTTTTGAAATTTATTTTTGGTATTTTTCACTTCTCTGATTTCAATAGTTATTTTATAGCGGGCATATAGATGGGTATTGTGCGCGATCAATAATGTATGACAAAAGTAAGGAGGGTGACCTTGATTCAGAAATTAACATTAAATAATTTTATTTCAATAAGTTACATAGAAGCCGTATTTTAAAATGATTGTGCCTCTAGTAACCGACTGAGCTAATAGGAGTGATGAAGAAAAAATGGGAATCGACCAAGAAAATAGCGATGTTCAAAACCCCTTTATGTGAAGGCGACAAAGCAGCAGCCGAGCTGCTAGGCTTTAATGAACCTGCTGAAAATCTAGCCTATGGTCTTATTGATTTAGGTATATTAGTTTTAGGTAATTAAAGCTAGCTTCAAAGCCAGATGAATACGGTAATCCAAATAAACGTTCATTCAAAAAATATGTGAAAAATGATTTTACAAATATTAAATTTAGTTAATTAGACTTTAATTTCTGAATGAGTGGATAATAAATAACTTTTTATTTCACTGGTGGAATAAAATCATTATATTTATCTAAAAAATGAATGTGTTAGGCTGAATAATTTAGATATGATTGGCTTTTTCTGACTAAAATGGGAAATGTTCATGTCCACTCGTAAATATTTAACTCACCAAGAAATATCTCGTCTTTTAGCTGCTTGTCGTTTATCTCGCCATCCCGAACGTAATTCTTGCTTAATTTATATGTGCTTTATACATGGATTAAGAGCAAGCGAAGCTCTATCGCTAAAGTTATCTGATCTTAACTTAGAAAGTAAAGAGCTATATGTACATCGCTTAAAGAACGGTTTTTCTGTTAATCACCCACTGATTGATGAAGAGATCCCGCTGATTAAAGCTTGGTTAAATGTAAGGCGTACATGGAAAGGAGAAGAAAATCAGTGGTTATTTTTATCTGAAAGAGGGACTGCCATGACTCGCCAGCGCTTTTATCAACTATTTTCACGACTCGGTGAGCTAGCTAAGCTGACTTTAGGTATTCATCCTCATATGTTACGGCATGCATGCGGTTATGCATTAGCGGATAAAGGCGCCGATACACGTTTAATTCAGGATTATTTGGGACACACGAATATACAACATACAGTGCGATATACAGCAAGTAACCCAGCAAGATTTCGGGGGGTATGGTAAGAGAAAACCACTAGAAGAGTTGTCAAAATGCACCAAATTGACAAACGTAACGAATTAGGTGCATCTTAAGTTAAATGAAAATACTCGTCAAATACGTAGCGTGTAAATAACGCTATGTATATATTACTAAAATCAAGTACACCTCATTATGAAAAATCATTGAATTCATTAATTTTTTCATCTATTTAAACTCTTCGTAACACTCCAAGCTTACACGCTGTAATATTTTGAAATAATTTTTTTGAATTATTTAACCAATAATTCATTAAATAAAAAATTAAATACAAAATAATAATCAATATTGAAAATATTACTCTAACAAAGCATTACTGTTGTCAATTTGGTGCATTTTGACAATAGTTAAACAACCGTTAATAGATAACTTATTTATTTCACGGAGAGAATTTTATGCCATCTAACTTATCTCCTAAGGAAATTGTTGGGAGCAATATACTTAGAGCCCGTAGAGCAAAAGGCTTAAGTGGTTCTGATCTAGCTGATTTACTTTTATGCTCACAACAACATGTGTCACGTATTGAGCGTGGAGTTATTCGGCTGCATTTAGAACAAATTCAGCAAATTGCTAGCTCGCTTGATATCGATATTAATTATTTATTAGATGGCGTTGGATTTCAAAATAGCTCAATAAATTATATCCATAATATGGAGTGTTATTTTAAATCTGAAGGGTTGTTTTCCCTATCTAGTCAATGTCTGAAATAGGTTTGACATTATGTTAATAATCACAAAAACACAAAAATTTAATATTATTGTCGGAAAGAAAATAAAAAAATATAGAAAGGAAATGAAATTAACCGCTGAGGAGTTAGGGCAATATATTGGCGTAAGCCAGCAACAAATTTCTCGTTATGAATCAGGCGCAAACCATATAAACATTGATTTTCTAGCTCAGTTTTCAGAGTTATTTAAGGTGCCAATTCAAGTTTTTTTAACAGACGACTAAATATATTTTTTGATTTTAATTTTTAATTAATAACTCAATTTTATTTATTAGGATTTGATTTTTTTGAATCAAGTCCTCGGGCTTTGCTTTTTCCAGTTCATTGCAAATAGAGTGTCTGCAATGAGCAATGAAAACTGACACTCATTCTTTATTTAACAAAAACATAGGACTTTATATTCATGAAAATGAAATCTATTGCAATGGCAACTTTTATGGCTCTGGGATTAGCTTCTGCAGCAAATGCAGCAGATCAAGGTCACGGTAAAGTAACGTTTAAAGGCGCTATTATCGATGCTCCATGCTCAATCTCTCCTAACTCAATCGACCAAACTGTTGAATTAGGCCAAATTTCTAATATGGCATTAGTTGATGGTGGTAAATCAACGCCACGTCCATTTGAAATTACTTTAGAAAACTGTGATATCACGAAACTGACTAAAGGCGTTCAATTAACCTTTAGTGGTGCTGCTGCATCTTTCGACAATACCAATAAAACATTAGGTATTGTTGGTACTGGTGCTGGTGCGGGGGTTCAGATCACTAATGGTAGCGGTAATGTGGTGACTTTAGGAACAGCGGCACCATTCCAACAAATTCAAAATGGTAATAACACCTTGAATTTCGCAGCTTACTTAAAAGGTAATGGTGGCGATATCAGTACGATCACTGCTGGTGACTTTAGCTCAGTAGCGGATTTCACTCTGTCTTACGAGTAATTCATCCTGAGCCAACAAAATTCATTTGTTGGCTCATTTCGACTGAATTGAGTGTAAGAGAGGAAGCAATGAATAATTCGATAACCTTTGGAATGTTTTCATTGATCTTAAGTTTAAGCCTGTTAACCGCGGTATCAACTGCAAAGGCTCAAGGCTCAGTGAATATGAATGGAAGCATTATTGAAACAGCATGTGCTATTGATGTCGGCAGCCGTGATCAAACTATTGATATGGGAAGTATTGCACTGACTCAAATTCGCCGTGATGGGCAAGGACCTGCTCGCCCTTTTGTTATCCGATTAGTGAATTGTGTTCTTGAACGCCAAAATCCTGATAAGCCGAATTGGCAATACTTTCGTATAACATTTGATGGCTCCCATGATAGAGGGTTATTTGGTGTTAACGGACAAGCTCAAGGTGTTGGATTACAAATTCAACGTGAGGGGGATGGTGAAATTGCCATACCAGGCCAAGGAATGTCCGTGAATTCACTGACGGCAGGAACAAAAGATCTCACCTATCGGCTGCGATTGGTGGCGAATAATCGCCCATTAGCATCAGGTCAATACTACAGTCAATTACGTTTCAAACTGGATTATGAATAGTCGGTTCCTCTCATCAATGAAGATCGCCTTTAACAGGTGAGCTTCACGAGCGAAATGACATTACGGATAAAAGAACGCAAAAGAAGGTCGAGATGATGACCCTGAATTTCATTCACACGCCTGTGTTACGGATAACTCGGCCTTGCAGATTAGGGCTTTTAGTCGCATTGGCAATTAGCTTTGGTGGTCACGCATCCGATATTAAATTTAATATGGAAATGCTAGACGTCAATGATCGTAGCAACATTGATTTAAGCCAATTTTCACGCCCTGGCTACCTCATGCCTGGCGAATACAGTTTTACAGTTTTCTTAAATAAGCAAAGTATGCCTGAAGAAACTGTCTTTTATTATGCACCTGAAGATAAATCGGATGAAAGCCTACCTTGTCTGAGCCCCACTTTAGTTGAAAAATTTGGTATCAAGCCTGAGTTGATGTCGACATTAAAGTGGTGGCACGATGGGCAGTGTTTATCACTTGAAAGTTTACCAGGAACTGAGGTTAAAGCTGATCTTGCGACATCCGCTATGTACATTAGTTTGCCGCAAGCCTACCTCGAATATACCGCTGAGAATTGGGATCCCCCTGCTCGCTGGGAAGAAGGCTTACCTGGTGCACTATTTGATTACAACCTCAATGCCCAAGTCGGCCAACAAACTCGTTCAGGACAACAAACCAACTACAGTACCAGCGG
Source organism: Providencia sp. SP181 (assembly GCF_050446505.1). Classification (NCBI taxonomy): domain Bacteria; kingdom Pseudomonadati; phylum Pseudomonadota; class Gammaproteobacteria; order Enterobacterales; family Morganellaceae; genus Providencia; species Providencia sp. SP181. Next base: position 137,203 of record NZ_JBBPXM010000003.1, on the reverse strand, counting down.
TAATGGTGTTGCTGGTGTTAACTTGGGCGCTTGGCGTGTTCGTGCAGACTGGCAAATGCGCATTGATAAGCAACAAGGGCAAAGTACAACTACGTCCTTAGATTGGACTCGTTATTATGTCTACCGAGCCATCAAATCATTAGGCGCAAAACTCACCTTAGGTGAAGATTATTTAACCTCTGATATTTTTGATAGTTTCAGATTTACAGGGCTTAGCTTGGTTACTGATACCAATATGCTACCGCCTAATCTGCGTGGATACGCACCAGAAATTACTGGGGTCGCAAAAAGTAATGCGACAGTTATTGTGAGCCAGCAAGGACGAATTATTTATCAAACTCAAGTCGCTGCGGGCCCATTTCGTATCCAAGACTTGAACGATGCATTAGCTGGGCAAATCGATGTTGAAGTTAAAGAACAAGACGGTTCAACACAGAATTTCACTGTAAATACTGCAAGTGTTCCCTATTTAACACGACCAGGACAACTGCGCTACAAATTAGCCGCTGGACGCCCAACAAATTGGCGTCACCATGTGAGCGGCGATACTTTTGCAAGTGGCGAATTCTCTTGGGGGGTTAACAACGGCTGGTCACTGTATGGTGGTGGAATTGGTGCGGAAAACTATGCATCCGCAGCTATAGGGATTGGTCGTGACTTAATGGTATTTGGTGCATTATCATTTGATATCACTCATGCCAGAGCACATTTAACCAACTTAAGTGATATTGGAAATAAAACGCATCGAGGAAGTTCATACCGTTTAAGTTACTCAAAGCGTTTTGACACTTATAACAGCCAAGTGACATTTGCAGGATATCGATTCTCTGAACAAGGTTTTATGAGTATGTCTGAGTATTTGGATGCGCAGGAAACAGGTGCTCGCCAATACAACAGCAAAGAAATGTATACCATCTCTTATAACCAACAATTTTCAGAGTTAGGGCTAAGTGCATTTATCAACTATTACCATCAAACCTATTGGGATCAGCCTGATAATGACCGCTATAGCATTTCATTAGCGCGCTATTTTGATATTGGTAAATGGAAGAATCTTAGCCTCAACTTGACGGCATATCGAAATCGTTATCGTGAAAGTAATGATGATGGCGTATATGCGTCACTCACGGTGCCTTGGGGAGAAAAAAGCTCTGTTAGTTACAACAGTAGCTGGGATAAAAATGATAACTCACAGCGTGTGAATTACTACAGCACTATCGATGAAAGAAATAATTATCAACTAAGTACGGGGTGGGCGCGTTCAGGTGCACTCGTGAGTGGCTATTACACCCATCAAGGAGATTTAACACAGCTCAATGCGAATGCAACTTACCAGCAAGACCGTTATCGGTCAGCGGGATTCTCTTTACAAGGTGGCTTCACAGCAACGGAAAAAGGCGCCGTACTACATCGTAGCAGCCAAATTGGCGGTACTCGCATATTTGTTGATACCGATGGTGTACCTAATATCCCGTTACGTGGTTATGGCTCTATTGTACGTACTAACCGCTTTGGACAAGCCGTTATTAGTGATGTGAATAGTTACTACCGTAATCAAGTTAGTGTTGATTTGAATGCATTACCAGATGAAGCGCAAGTCTCCCAATCAATAAAGCAAGGTACTTTAACCGAAGGGGCGATTGGTTACCGTCAATTTGATGTTGTCGCTGGAAGCAGTGCAATGGCGTTGTTAAGGCTGTCGGACAATAGCACACCGCCTTTCGGAGCAATCGTATTAAATGGCCGTGGCCAACAAGTCGGTATGGTGGGTGATGATGGAAATACCTATCTCACTGGTTTAAAAGCAAAAGATACCTTGCAAGTCCGTTGGGATGACCAAGTGCAGTGTGAAATCACACTCCCTGATACCTTGCCAGAAGATGAATATTTACAGGCAAGCTGGTTATTACCGTGCCATAAACCGGGAGCAAAAGCCGCATCGCCAGCGACCATAAAGACACCATCAGCCAGCCGTGCATTAGAAGCAATGCCGAAAGCAGCAGAACTTGTTGTGCCTGTTGTTGAAAGAACTGCGCCAAAGTCATCAGGTCGCTGGTTACAAAAATAATAAAAATGGTGGTACGCAAAGAGAGATGAATGCTCCTTAACCATAGAAGATAACAATATGATGAATAACATGATGAAAAATAAAATGATGAATAAAAAAAATGCCCATAGAACAGCATTAGCGTTGGTTGGCGTTGTATTAACTTCAGCAACGCTATCTTCTGCTCAAGCGGCGGTTGCATTAGACAGAACTCGAGCGATTATCACGGGAGATGAGAAATCGATCAGTTTAAATATCAGCAATGAAAACAAACAATTACCTTATCTCGCTCAAGGTTGGGTGGAAAACGAGAAAGGTGAAAAAATAAGCGACCCATTTACGGTATTACCACCAGTGCAGCGTGTTGAACCTGGCGCAAAAAGCCAAATCAAAATCCAAGCACTGCCAAGTGCTGCTTCACTGCCGCAAGACAGAGAATCTGTGTATTACTTTAATTTGCGTGAGATTCCACCAAAAAGTGATAAGCCGAATACGCTGCAATTGGCATTACAGACACGTATCAAATTGTTTTATCGACCAAAATCAATTATTCCAACACGTGAACAAATGGATAACCCATGGCAGGAAAAAGTGACTCTTACGCGCCAAGGTAACCAATATACGATTAATAATCCAACTGCGTATTACGTTTCTTTTGTCGATGCTGTCCCCAACAAAAATGGACAAACGGTCGCAGGATTTGAGCCAGTGATGGTTGCTCCCAAAAGTAGCAAAGCACTGAACGTCAGTGCAGATGCATTAGGTAATAAACCTGTGCTGACCTATATCAATGATTATGGTGGTCGTCCAACGTTGTCGTTTACATGTCAGGGAAATAGCTGCCATGTGGTACCTGAAAAAAAATAGACTGATTTGAAATGCGCGATGAGATAGCAGGAGAATATCATGGCAAACACAAGCAGGATGCTCCGTTATGTGGGCTTAGGAAGTTTAGCGCTGAATTTATTCAGTAGTATGGCGATGGGAACCGCCCTAAATAAAGTTGATAACTGGGATGTCGATGGTTCACATGGCACGCTATATGTCCATGGAGCCCTGACGGAAAGTGCATGTCGTTTAGCAATGTCATCAGCGTATCAAACTATTAATTTAGGTACTGTGGGAACAGGACAGCTTCAACATGTCGGGCAAACAGGTAACCCTGTTGCGATTGAACTGCGTTTAGAAGATTGTCTAAGTGGCGAAAGCCGCAGCCGCACTGCACAGGGGAATTTGTTGTGGAGCCAGCAGATGCCAGCGATGAAAATTCGCTTTTTAGCGCCTATCGATATTCAAGACCCGCGCTTGGCAGAGGTTATTGGTGTTCAAGGAATTGGCCTGCAATTAAGTGATGCCTCGCGTTCACCAATTAACTTAGGTGAGTACAGTACACCACAGTTGATTTCACCTGGGCAAAACCAATTAACTTACTATGTGACGCCAGTGCGTACCTCCGCCCAACTAAATGCAGGGGCTTATCAGGCGTTAATTAGATTCCAGGTAAGTTATGAATAGGGGCATGAAGATGAGAGAAGCTTATTTTCTTACGATATGCTTTAAAGCGCTTGCCCTCTCAGGGGTAATACTCTTTGGTGCTCTGATTTCACTCAGCTTTTCTTACAAAGTTATCGCTGCAAACTTAAGCACTAATATTCAAATTCGTGTGACAGTATACGGTGAGCCAGAATGCACCCTTGGCGGTGCAACAACGACTTCTGTAGATTTTGGCGATATACATCAGGCAAAGATTGACGGCACTTATGGGCGCTCACCTATTAATTACAATTTGGTATGTAATGGCTTATATAAAAATACATTAAAGATGACGCTGAAATGGACTGATAGGCAAATTAATGGTGCCTCATCGGTGACCACCAATCTCCCAGATTTAGGTATTGCCATTTACCGTGATGGAACCCGACTCAGTAATGGCGCGACACTCAATTTTAATTATGGGAGTTCACCTTCTTTATATGCCGTCCCCGTTAAACCTACAGGGGTAAACTTAACATCGGGTGGTGATTTTACGGGCAATCTTACGATGGTATTGGATTACCAATAGGATGATATCAATGAAATTATTCCGTTATCTTCTCTCGGTCTGCATGATGCTTAGCCTGTTTGGCCAAAGCCAAGCATCAACACTTAGTATCCAGCTAAAAGGTCGATTATTGGTGACACCGCCCGAGTGCATTTTGAATAACAACCAACAAGAAGCTATACATTTTGGCGATATATTGCTCCCACGTATCGATGGAATCCAATACAAGCGTATTGTACCGATGAGACTCAGCTGCACAAACCTAGCGAAAAACGCTATAAAGCTCACGCTTATCGGTGATGATACATCATTTAATAGCAATGGCGCATTGAAAACGAGTAACCCAAAACTAGGGCTTTCCTTTTATGTGAACAATGCTAAGCAAGTTATTAACCAGCCTTTCAATGTGTTATATACAGCGCTGCCAACCTTGGAGGTTGCGCCGGTAAAAAACAGTAACGCCGATTTTACGAATACCGATGGCGGATTTTTTACCGCGCTGGCAACACTGAAAATAGAGTATCAGTGAGAATGATTATGTGGAATAACAAGCAAATTAAGCATTGGATGGCAGGGTTTATAATGGTGATGTCCATATCTTCAGCGCAAGCAAATTGGGCATTTGATGGCACGTTAATTATTCCTCCTGTTTGCCAATTAAGCCATGACGACCCGATAAAAGTTTCATTCGGTAAAGTGGGCGTACGAAAAATCAATGGTACCGCCTTCAAGCAACCTATTCCTTTTCAATTAAATTGTGTTGGCGATATGACACAACCGTGGGATATCAGCTTGATATTCGGAGGAACACCGGCGGGAAGTGGATTTGATAATGCGACATTAAGAACGGTGACACCGTTGAATAATGGCAAATTAGGAATTCAAATTCAGAAAAATGGCCAACCTCAGCCATTGAATGAAGCTTTTTTGATTAATGCAGCTTCTCTGCCATCCCTTTCAGCGGTTCCTGTTATGCGTTCGGGAAGCGAACTCGTTGGGGATAATTTTACTGCATCAGGCACATTAACCATTATTTTTGAATAGGAGGCAGCTGTCATCACTATGAATATTAAACGTAATATGAGCTTTGCCTTTGGCTTATGGTTTTTGGGTGCCACCACCGCATTTTCTGCAAATGTGGAATTTGATGGTACGTTGATTGAAGATGCTTGTGACGTTTATCCAGGCGACGAATCGATTGAATTAGATTTCGGTACGATAGTGGATAAATACCTGTATCTGAATACTCAAACAAATAGCCAACCTTTTACCATTCGATTAATTAATTGTGATTTAGCATTAGGCCATGAAGTAAAAGTCACATTTATTGGCGCAGAAAGTTCGGCTTTGCCTGGTTTACTAGCGCTAGATGCAGGAAGTCAAGCATCCGGAGTGGCAGTTGGTATTGAAAGTATTTCTGGCGCAGCTATCAAAATTAACAGTGGTAGTTATACCCAAGGGCTGTATGCTGGAAATAATAATGACCTTAGATTTCAAGCGTATGTAAGGGCTGAGCCAGTTGCATTGCAAAATAAATCAATTGTGCTCGGTTCATGGGCTGCGAGTGCCACATTCAAATTAGATTATGAGTAAATCATTATGTATGCGAAAAAAACAAAAATATACGGAATGTTAAATACAAGCCGTTTGAGTATTTTATTATTAATCATCGCGTTAGCATCTCTATTCCCATCTCGCCCAGCCAATGCGATCGCGTATGTAATGCCTGTAAGTATGACCTCTGGAGCTTGGCCTCGTGTTGAGATGGATATTCTTTCTTGGTCTGAAGCAAGTGGTGTAACTAACCCTTGCTATGGGTCAACAGAATGCTGGATAGGCCCAGATGTTCTGTATGCATCTGGCGCACCATCGTTGAGTGGTTCTTGCTTAGATTATGGTAACTGCATTCGAATTAACCAATATCGAACAGCGCAAGAAGTCGCTGAGGCTTTTCGATCTGCAAAAGGGATCCCTTATCGTGCATCATTTGTTATTGATAGCCCAAATGCAACTTGTATAGGATTATTCTATGTTAACCATAGACCAACTGCGGGTGTTAGGAATGCAATCCAATGGCCTGGTAGTGTCTGTGGTAAAATTCCACCGACAAATCAAACATGTAGTATTTCTTTACCTTCTTTTGTTAGTCACGGGGCACTCAGTAACACAAGCTTAAATGGTAAGAGAAACTCAGTTTCTGGCAATATCGCCTGTACACAGGCTACAAATATCAACTTATTTGCTCGTTCAACGACGGGTGAGCGTTATGTATATTTAAATTCGACTCCTAACTTTTATTCAGACCCATTAATTAACAATCAAAGTGGCTGGAATGGGGCAAACATGAATATTTCTGGAAATAATGCGGCGAATTCATTTACATTCACGTCTGAATTACATGCATCAGGAACGGTAACTCCTGGATATTACACTGGCAATGCCGTAGTCATCATTGCATTTAATTAGTTAATAAGAAACTTAAAACCCAACCATTCACCAACTTGATATTTGAGCAGCGTATTTTACTTAAAATACGCTGCTTTTATGTATATTAATAAGTTGTAGTCATTTTCAGCTCAGCAAAATTTTTATTCATTTAGACATTAAAATTTCAGATATAACTCTAAATTCGTAGAAAGCTTGAGGTTAGTTAGTGTTTACTGAATTGATGGCTATTCGCCCCACGGGAAATAGAAATAATAGAATTTAAATAAAGCAATTCTAGACCCGAACAAAATCCATATATAGTCTAAGATTTATATTATAGAAGATCATAGCAATTCTAAAAACACCTATAGTTTCTTCATACTATTTTATACTCTAAACCCTACAATACATATACTATTATCTTACTCAAAAGACAGACGACACTAAGAACAATCTCACTCTAATGTACAAGTAAAATAAACTTAACGTTATAGTTTCCACTGTAATTAATTTAAAATGCAACAATATAATTATGAAACAAAATACACTATACATGTAACAAAATGTTTATATCTAATACGGAAATTGTAATAATAAATAAATCAATAATAGCCACACTCGAAATTAACAATTTAATATTCATTAAAAAAATAGCTATAAAATCATATTGTTATCTTCTTAAAATAGTAGTTATAACCACATATTGATCCGTTTTAGCGATCAATAACTGCCATTTGATAGGCATAAGCTATCAAAAATAACTAATCGATCGATATAAACATCTTTAAATAATGAAAAATAAAAGCTAGATTGAATGAACATTAAATGAGTAATGAAATATATTTCAGCTAGTTTAATTATAATAAATTATTGAGGCATTTATTATGGTTAGTTCAGAAAAAGAATTTTTTGTTAAAGATGTGAATTTAGAAATTGGTAATTTTATAAGAAAAATACGAATTGAAAATGGGTTAACTGGCGCACAACTAGGTAAATTAGTTGGTGTGAGTCAACAACAAATATCACGTTATGAACGAGGCTCAAATGGCCTGTCATTACCAGATTTAGTATTCATTTTATCAATTATGAATGTATCATTTTCAGACTTCATTTCATACTCATCATATTTAAATGATACAAAATCTTTTAATGTATAAGTACGAATAGTACCTTACTGCGTAATAATCGTATATGTAGAGAGCGTATAAGTTTTTATACCTGTCTCACATTCCTGTATAAGAAAGATATTTAAAAAATTAAAATTCTTTCTTATACAGGTATAGCTATCTGTGTTAGGTAATGAAATTACATTAATTTAATCCACATAAATATTAAAATATTAAAGATATTAGGAATATAGTATGAAATCAAATAAATATATGTCTGTACTAGCGGCTGCAATGTTAACTGCTTCATTTGCTTCACTTGCAGATACTAATACTGGTACTGTTACTTTCAAAGGTGAAGTTCGTGATACACCTTGTAACTTAGATGCAGGGCAAGGTGGTACTGCTACAATAGTTGATTTTGGCCAACTGTCATTAAGCCAATTAAATGATGGTGATTCTAAGTATAAAAACTTCGATTTAAATCTGAAAGGCTGCAAATTAACGTCTATTGATAATAGTGATCCACAAAACCCAACTACAGTAACTAAAACAGCAACGATTACTTTTGATGGTGTAAGTAAAATCGCAGGTCAAAACCTTTTAGCAACTACAGGCAGCGCTGCAAACGTTGCAGTAGGTATTAAAGATATTACCTTTGGTACCCCAGCTAGTTTAAATCTGCGTGATGGCGACAACACTTTAACTTACGCTGCTTTTGTTAAAAAAGCAGGTACTGCTGCTGTAACAGCAGGTGATTTCACAACTATTTCTACTTTTGAAATCGCATACCAGTAAGTTATATACGCTCCTCCACTGTTATGTGGAGGAGCATATTACCTGAAAAAGAATATTATTATGAAAAACTTGTTAATTATTGCCATTTTTTTTGCTCATTTTTTTAGCATTCCAGCATTTGCAGCAATGAATTGGGGACAGGCGACGGTTAAAGGTGAAATATTAGCGTCAGGTTGTTCTATGCAACTAACAAGTAAAAACCAAATTATTGAATTTGGTGATTACCCTTTAAGTAGAGTTGAAGAAGAAAAGATAATAAAACCGTTTAAAATAATATTAAAAAACTGTCAGCTATCAAATTCTTATTTTGAGGATGAGAAGTCACCTATAAGAATCAAATTTTCAGGTTCAGTAACAAACAACTTTAATGGATTTAAATTTAATGATGCCGATGGTTTGGCTATTTACATATTAAACGGAAATAACATTGTCAAACCTAATGAATATTATCCCATTTATGATTTAAAAAGAACCGCGGGCAAAACGAAATCAGTCAATGAACAACAATTAGATTTTTTATCTGAAATTGTTTTTGATGATGGGCTTAAGCCACAAGTAGGAGAATTTTCGAGTATCATTACATTTGATATTGATTACTATTAATTTAATGAGTATTTACGATGTTATCAATAAAAGAAAAAATGACCATTTTAATGGTGTCGATGCTTTGCTTTACCAAAGTATCCTATTCTGTAGAGTTCAATACAGATATACTTGATAGCACAGATAAAGCTAATATTGACGTATCAAGGTTTAAAAACCCAAATTTTATTCTTCCTGGGACTTACTTTTTCAATATAATTATTAATAGTACTCAATTAACTCAATCCGCTGCCCCTATTAAAATTATAGGCAATGATAACGATGATTCTGTGAGTGATATCTGTATTGATAAAAACTATATTAATAGTTTAGGTCTTAAAGAAAAATATATAAAAGAGCTGACCTATTGGAATAATGGAGAATGTATTGATTTCTTGCCTTTGAAAGGTGTTAGTGTTACTCCAAATTTACCTGAGGGAACCGTAACTCTAAATATACCTCAATTATATTTAGAGTATATGGACGTGAACTGGCTACCTAAAACCCTTTGGGATGAGGGTATTAGCGGGTTATTATTAGATTATAATGCCAACTATCAATATAGCGATAATGACAGCTTAAAAAACCAAATTGCATCGATCAGTGGATATATTGGTGCTAATATGGGAGCTTGGCGCCTACGTAGCGAATATTATGGTAACTATCAAAAACAAGAGTCTAATAGCCAAACATCGACAATTCGCAACTTCTTATTTAATACTATTTATTTATATCGAAATATTAAAGCATTAGATGCTAAATTAGTTATCGGTGAAAGCACAACACCATCACAAATACTAGAACCTTTTAGATTTACAGGGTTATCTTTATTTACAAACGACTCAATGTTACCTCCTAGACTAAGAGGATATGCACCTGAAATTACAGGAATAGCTAAAACCAATTCTCGTGTGGTTATTACTCAATTAGGAAGGGTAATATATGATGGCAATGTACCTGCTGGTCCATTTAAAATTCAATCATTGAATAGTGGTACTCGTGGTGAATTACTCGTAAAAGTTATTGAGCAAGACGGATCTGAACAACAATTTATTGTTAATAGTTCTAATGTGCCTTATTTAACCCGCCCTGGGACTACTCGATATAATGTAACTGTAGGGCAACCTGTTAAACGAGACCATTCAGTATACCGAGGTGTATTTTTCTTCAGGGGAGAAGCTTCACATGGCTTAAATAATAATTGGTCATTAAACGCTGCTTCAGATATAAGCCAAGGTTATCAACAAGTTTCAGTAGGCTTTGGGCGATTTATGAATCAATTTGGTGCGTTATCTTTAAATGTAGCTCGCTCTTTTGCTCAGTTAGATCACGATAGCCCATCAGGTAACTCATATAGTATTAATTACTCTAAAACTTTTGATGCTTACGATATGGATCTAACTTTTGCAGGGTATCGCTTTACTGATAGAAAATTTTATACCATGTCTCAATATTTAGATTTAAGAAATGATAAATTTATTGATAATGAAAAAGAACGCTATCAAATAAGTCTTTCAAAGCGTCTAGGTGAGTTTAATATAAATTTAAATTATCAATTACAACAATATTGGGATCGAGGACAAACACACCAATATGGTCTAAATATAGGTAAGAGCGTTAATATTCCTTATTTAAATTTACAAGGAGGAAGTATAACGCTATCAGCAAATAGAAGTTACTATCAAAATAAATATGATGACCAAATTAGCTTGATGCTTTCAGTTCCATTTGGTAAGCAGTTCTACACTTTTGATACAATGAAATATAATGATACCTATAATTCGCGGGTTTCTGTGTCTACCTTAACTGAGGATAATGATTACTATAACTTAAGTGCATCAACGAGCTATGGTAAGGATGCTAAAAAGCAAAGTACGTTAGCAGGTATGTATGATTTATCAACTCGTTACGCGTCTTTAAATAGTAATATTTCAATCTCAGATAAAGGCGATTCTAGCTTAGGTATGGGGTTAAATGGTGGCGTAACATTAACACAGCATGGTGTTGCTTTACATAGCTCATCATATTCATCTGCGGCTAGGTTAATGATAGATACAAATAATATCGCTGATGTTCCTTTAAATAATGGTACAACAGTAACAAATGGAATAGGCATAGGCGTTATTCCAAATATGACTAGCTATTACAAAAATAGCTATAATGTTGATATGAGTAAACTACCAGATAATATTGAGTCATCAAATACGATATATGACATCGCATTAACAGAAGGTGCAATTGGATACAGAAAAATAAGTACCGATAAGGGATTCAAATTATTTGCAACTATTAAAATGGCAGATAATTCTGGTTCTCCTCCATTTGGTGCTCAAGTACTGAATGAAAAAGGTAGAGAAGTAGGGATAATTAGCGATAATGGATTAGTATGGTTAACAGCTGTTCAATCTGAAGAAAATTTAAATATTAATTGGTCTAATAAAAATCAGTGCAATACAACATTACCCAATCTAGATAATGCAAACCAAATTATTTTAATTTGTAAAAAGTAGAGAATTTTATGAAAAACAAATTTTTATTAATTCCGCTATTATTGATAGCACAAAACAGCATAGCGGCAGTATCTCTTGATAGAACAAGAGCAATAGTTGAGGGTGATTCTACTCCTGTAATTATTAATATCGAAAACCAGAGTGATACTTTACCGTATTTAGCTCAAGCTTGGATTGACGATAAAGATGGAAATAAAATTACAACAGGACCATTAATTGCAACACCGTTAGTTCAGCGCTTAGAGCCGAATATAAAAAGTATGATTAGAATTTCAACTACGGATGTATCTAAATTACCTAAAGATAGAGAGTCTATTTATTATTTTAATTTAAGAGAGATACCACCGAAAAGTGATAAGCCAAACGTAATGCAAGTTGCATTACAATCAAGAATTAAATTATTTTATCGCCCAACATCTATTTTAGATAAAGCAAAAACTGATTGGGCCTTAGATCTAGAACTGAATACAGTAAATGATGGGTATATTATTAAAAATACCTCTCCATTTTATTTAACAGTCATTGGATTAGCTGGTGATAAAAATAAATCTGAAAACGGTGCATTTGACTCATTTATGATTGACCCTTTTGGAAGTCATCAAGTTAAAACTACACACTTCCAGAAACCATACTTAACCTATATAAATGATTACGGTGGTAGGCCAACAGTTTCCTTTAACTGCAAATCATCAGTATGCAAAGCTGATAGCCAACAATAGCCAGTTATAAAATGAGGGTACAATGAAATATTTTCCTGTAGTATTTTTCTCACTTTTTATTTCATTAAGCAGTGTAGCTAACCAATATGATGAAAATCGTTATTTTCCATCACATGATGCAACATCAGCTAACAATATGGATGGTTTAAGTGGGGAACTTCATTTTAAAGTAGGATTAATGTACTCTCCGTGCGTTATTTTGGATGATGAATATCATAATGGTATTTTTTTAATTGAACTAGAACAATGTTTAGTAAACAATCAAAATATAAAAATTCCTTTACAAGCTAAGGCTAGATTGCTCGAAAAAAACAGCATAATAACTACAGCATATGATATTAATCATCCACTTTATTCTGGTAAAAATATACTTTATATACAAACTAAAAATACTAAAAGTAGCTCAGCTATCATGGAGTTAAATTATGATTAAAATCATATTTTCTATATTAATTATTATTATGGCTCCTATTGCTTTTTCGAGCGATTTGCTTATTAATTTCAATGGAAATCTAGTTGATAAAAAATGTGAAATTAAACAATCAGAGATTACCATTCAATTTATTCCTTATTCACTAGGTTATATTGAAGTTAGCGGTAACATTTCAGATAAAAAACCATTAAAAATTGAATTTGAAAACTGTACGCCTACCATGATGGATAAAATAATAAAAATTTCATTATCTTCTACAAATATATATACACAAAATGGAATTGATTATTTAACGACACAAGGAGGCACAGGACTAATCGTTGGTCTTGAGAGCCTTAGTGGCGAACTAATTTCGTTCAATCAACCTCTTGAAGTTAGAGTAAGTTCAGAAAATAAAGCAGAGTTAGTACTGAATACATATCTAAAAAAAGGTGACTTTGCTAAACCTGGTACCGTACATGGAACTGCAAGCATTATGGTAAATTATAACTAATAATAGGAATTTATATAATGAAAATAAGAAAAGCGTTATTATTCTTATTACTCTTTTCTGGGGTAGCAACTGCTGCTGATTTTAATAATGGCCGTGCTGATGTCCTAATTAATATTACAGCAACTATAGTTGCTCCGGTTTGCACTATTTTAGGTGAAAATAATGAATCACCTTTATTTGTGAATTTTGATAATGTTGACTTCTCTGAAGTTGAAAATGGAACAGCCTATAAGGATATTCAGTTAAAATATAACTGTACAGGAAGTTCAGTTCCAGCTAATAAAGTTATGAACTTATATTTATATCCAACCAGATATGGTGTCTATACACAAGTAGGTAATAACGTATTACGAACATCAATGAATGGACTGGGTATCTCTTTAACCAAGAGTAATACTAATCTTGATTTAAATAAGTGGATCCCTTTTGGTCGTAATGATCTACAAGGTTCATTTATCCTTCGAGCTTCGTTGATTACCCCTAATAAATCACTATTAACCGAAGGTAGCTTCGATAGTACTGTTGCTATCTTAATGAGTTATTTATAACTTGGACTATATTTTATGATGAAACCCGCTTTTTATTTATTACCTGTTTCGCTACTAGCTATTTCAAGTCTTAGCTTCGCAGCAGGTGATCCAGATGACTGGACTGTCATGGGGTATAGTGGTACTCAATTTACAGCAAATACGACTTGGACTGGCGCTAACTTTAATGGTGTTAATTTAACATTGATTGCGATGCTAAATAGTTCAGGTGGTAAAATGACTGAGTATGCATGGGGGCCCCGTGCATGTCCTCCATATGGTAATACCCCTGGTTCAACTAACGAGCAATTTGTAATCGCACCAAATGAAGCAGAGTATATCGACCCCATTACCAATGAAAAATTTACTTTTCGAATTGTATTACCCAATTCATTAGGTACAGTTTCTGGATATCCAAACACACAATACGCAAAGATTGGTCAAAGTACAGGTAATGTAGGCCGCGCGACGTGCTCGGGAGTACCGTATACCCCACGAGCATTTAATGGGCAAACACCTATTACGTTAATGAGTAATACCAATCTACCGATTAGAAATACGCCACATGAAATTAAAGTAAAGACGACATTATTTGGTGTCAGAAACGCACAAGTACCATCTAAATGGCTAAGCTCTGTTGCACTTATTCAACCTAAAAACTCTGCTGAACTTACTTTTTATGTAAAAGTTGTCAATACATGTCGTGTAGATAAGACCCAACTAGATTTTAATTTTGGCGCTTTACCACAAGCAGTAGCCGAGGGAATAAATCAAACTAAAAATATAACTGTTAGCTGTGTTTATCCTGGGAATATTAAAGTAACTTATCAGCCATCAAAACCTATCGATAGTGCAAATCCAACTCGTACAAGTTTAGATTTAGGTAGTGTGGCATCTGGCTGGTACGGTGAATTATCCGTTGATGGCCAAAAACAATTAACCACAACGCTTCAAAGTATTACGAGTAAAACATTAGATATAGGGGTAACCTTAGGAAAAAGTCGCGCTAATACATCTTTTGGTAATATCAGTGGTGGTGGCGTACTAATTTTTGAATATATTTAATAAATACATCCTAATCAGTAAGTTTTTTATAAATACCTTACTGACTAGGATATAAAAACAATTATAGATTCACACTACCAAACCACTTGTCTAAACTGTCTATGATTGAAACCTTTTTAGCATATTAGATTTACTATCACCATCTAGGCCATTCACATTTTCTGAGCCATTTTTTAGTTTCAGCAGGGTCAATTCCATCCACTATCAATTCCATCCACTAATAGCTTTTTGGCTTCATCCCGTTTTTTCGCACATCAGCGAGTGAAACTAGTGGCAAGATCCTATCAAATGCCACATTTGAAAAATAAGTGGCTCATAACAAATTTATTAATGAAAAGTGTCAATCATTTCAGATTAATCTTTTTTATGTCGAATTCATCAAATTATTTCATGCTTTCCCTGCTCCTTCACCACCCTTAATGTTAGCTTAACTCAAATATATCACATTTGATTTGGCGGAGCTTTAGGTTTGGTTATCCAGCGTAGCCATGAAAAACCGCAAAAGGACATTCAATGAGCTTGATAGATTCGGTTAAACGTACGTTTTACTCCCATAATCGTTATCACTTAAAAATACAAGATTGCCAAGTTGCGCTGGATGTTGAGCATTTTATCGGCCGAGAAGCGATTAGTGAAACCTACCGTTATCAAATTACGTTTACTTCACCCACACAAAATCTCCAAGCACAACAGTTTCTTCGCCGCACAGCCCACTTTACTTTTTCATCTCCTACCATCCCATTGGTCGCTTTAAATACATTGAATGAGCCGCAAAAGCGTGTTCATGGGGTGATCACCCATTTTAAACGGCTTTCCGGTTCTGCCGATGAAGCCCAATACCAAATTGTCATAGAACCGTTTGTCTCTCTGCTACGCCACCAAATGCGCTCTCACCGTTTTTTCCTCAATAAATCCGTGCCGGAAGTCATTGACCTCATTTTGCGTGAGCATCAGATGCAGGGCTGGGAATTTGAATTTAACTTGCAGCGTCAATACCCCAAGCGGGAACAAATCAACCATCTTAATCTCATGATCAACTACACTGTAGTGGCATAGTTTTCATGAGACCCATTCATTTTTCATAGACAAAACTCTCCCTATTTCATAGAAATATATCAAGGGAGAGTGAGCAGTATAATATATTATTTGTCTATCACTGAACCTATACTCAAATTCTAAAATTTACTTAGTAATTTCCAAACCCAAACGCCCCCACATGCCCTACCCTATTCGCATCCAAATAATCAGCCCACCATTGCACCATCAATCGCCGCTCCTCAATATGCTCAGCCTTATGAATATAAGCAGCTCTTACTGAGTTGCGTTCTTGGTGGCTCATCTGCCTTTCTACTGCATCCTTCGACCATAATCCTGACTCAATCAACGAACTACATGCCATCGTTCTGAAACCATGACCACACACTTCCGTTTTAGTGTCATAGCCCATCACACGTAATGCATTATTCACTGTGTTTTCACTCATGGGTTTTCTCGGGTTATGATCGCCGATAAAGATCAGCTCGTGGTTACCGCTGAATTGATAGATCTGCTTTAAGATCTCAATAGCTTGTCGGCTTAAAGGAACTAAATGAGGAGTACGCATTTTTGATCCGCGATGAGAGTGCTTAACTCCTTCTATCGCTTCGCGTTCAGCAGGGATCGTCCACATGGCATTATCAAAATCGATTTCATCCCAACGAGCGAAACGTAATTCACTGGAACGAATAAAGACTAATAAGGTGAGTTTGACTGCAAGTTTAGTTAAAGGCCTTCCCTTATAATCATCGATGCGTTGTAAGAACTCAGGGAGGCGTTTAAGCTCTAATGCGGCTCTGTGAACTCGTTTACCCGTGGCAACTGCGCCAGCCATATCTTGCGCTGGGTTATAGTCGATTAAACCGCTTTGTACTGCATAACGCATAATAGCAGTCACACGTTGTTGTAAACGTGCTGCCACCTCGAGACGTCCAGACATCTCTACGGCTTTAATCGGTTCGAGGAGATCGCGAGTTTTTAGTTCGGCAATATTGCGTTTACCAATAGCAGCAAAAATATTGTCTTCTAGGCTTTTGAGGACTCGATGGCTATGTCCTTCTGACCATTTCTTATTCGTTGCGTGCCAATCGCGAGCAACCTTCTCAAAGGTATTGAATTCCTTTTGCTGTTCTTCTTTTACTTCTTTGCGTTTCTCGCTTGGATCAAATCCATTAGCAATTAACTTTCTGGCGGCATCTCTTTTCTCTCTGGCTTCTGCGAGTGAGATTTCAGGATAGATACCCAGAGCTAACATTTTTTGCTTACCGCCAAAGCGGTACTGCAAACGCCAATATTTTGAGCCGTTGGTATGTACCATCAAGTGCATACCATCACCATCGGTCAATTTATACGATTTATCCAAAGGCTTGGCAGCCCTGGCTTTAGCATCAGTAAGAGCCATGATTTATCTCCTTCTGTTGGTACAAACTATTATCGAATCGAGAGATACCAACACATATACCAACAGCAGGTACTTGATATGGGTTGACCTTAGTATACTTGGGAAGACTGAAAAGCGGGGAAAAGCCTTGTAAACTTAAGATTTCAGATACAAAAAAAGACGTCGGTTGACGTCTCTTGATGTTCTTATGGTGCCGAAGGCCGGACTCGAACCGGCACACCCGAAGGCGGTTGATTTTGAATCAACTGCGTCTACCAATTCCGCCACTCCGGCACTGAAGTGATGTGTTTCTTGGAAAACGCTGCCATTATACTTGCCTTGTGTCTACTGGCAACACTTATTCGTGCAAGGAGCGATTGTTCGATTAAAAATAAAGCATATTGAACAATAATATCGTGTGCGAGTAGGAAAGCTTCTTTTGTTTATATATTCATTTATGGGTATGTTAGTTTTTTGCTAATTATTTTTATCGTATCCATGCTTGGGTGGCTAGCGATAGCCTATTATTTTTGTTAGTTTAACCGCAATCTAGTGCAATGTTGAAAGGCTTTATCATGGGTTTTGTTGGGTGGATAGCAACAGGTATCTTTATTGGCATCTTAATTGGTGTGGTGATGAAGATTTTCGCTAAGAAAAAATAAGATTGGCTGAAAAGCCACTTACAAACAATCATATCGGCTGGCTCCAAACATGAAGAAATCATTTCTAAAAATTCTGTCTGTATCTGCGTTGTCCCTTGCTTTAATGGCATGTTCAACCAAGACAGAGAAAACACCTAAGTTTTTACAAGGTAATGATGTTGAATCCTCAGATTGGCAGGTTTTTGAGGGAGATAGAAGGACTTACGAGCGCGTCGCTAAGATTGTCGATTTATATGCTAATCGTATTTTTAATGAAAGTGATGCGCGAGGTATGGCGATTATTGTTATCGATAATAACCAAACGTTATCTCGTTATTATGGGGAAACTGCACCGGGTAATGGAAAAAAACCTGGCCCAAATTCATTAATTCGCATAGCATCAATTACCAAATTAATGACAAGCGAAATATTAATTAAGCTTGAACAAGACAAAAAACTGCTAATTACAGACCCACTACAACAGTATGCTTATCAAGGTGTTACCGTGCCTGATAACGCCAGTGGGCAGCCAATTCGCTTATATCATCTTGCTAGCCACACCAGTGGTTTGCCGCGTGAACAACCTGGTGGGAAATGGGGTCGCCCTGTGTTTATTTGGCCGACACAAGATAACCGCTGGACATGGCTAAAAACAGGCAAGTTAGATGCAACACCAGGAACAGAAGCCTCCTATTCCAACCTTGCTTACGACTTATTAGCTGACGCGATGATAAAAGCCACTGGACAGCCATACCCGCAATTATTTAGCCACTATGTCACCTCACCTGCAAAAATGACAGAAACCACCTATACCCCAAGTAATGCGCAATGCGCCCGTTTAATGGAAGGGACTAAACCAAGTCCTTGTCATAACACCCTTGCGGCGGCTGGCAGTGGCGGTGTGTACTCAACCCCTGCGGATATGCAAAAGTGGATGCAACAGTTTTTATCCACTGATACTAACCTGCGTAAAGCTACAGCTGCGCGAGAACAGGGTATTTATTTCCCTCGTGAAAAGCTGTTAGAAATTAAAGGAATGGATGTTGCGGGTCATGCTGATGGGTTAGGCCTTGGTTGGGTGTATATGAAACCGAAAAATGGCATTCCTGGCATTTACCAAAAAACAGGTGGTGGTGGTGGGTTTAATACCTATATGGCGATGATTCCACAACAAAATATTGGGGTCTTTGTGGTGATGACGCGCAAGGATAGCAGTAAATTTAGTAAGTTAACTATTGGCGTCAATGACCTGGTCGCATCCCTCTCATCTAACCATGCGTATGGAAAACATTGAAAGGGTACCGTCGACGCTTTGCAGGCAATGGCGAGCTATACCCCTACCCTAAAACGCGGGTTTACCCGAGTTCTCACGTTAATTGCAACAACAGCCTGAGCCATTCAGGCTGTTTTTCCTTTCAGCGTTTTGTATAATACCTCGTCCAATCTAAACGATATTCTTAAAACCTCTTCGGCCACAAAAGACAGGATTTAAGATGAAAATCGCATCTTTTTTATTACCTCATGTACTCCGCCCCAGCGCCACTAAGCAAGGAAACGTCTCTGAATTAGCGCAGCAGCTCAGAAAGATCTGCAATCACCAAATGGCTTTTCCTGCCCCTAAGAAACCCACTAGTATCGAAATAGACCTTAACCAATTAAATTGTCATCAATTAAAAACATATAAAATTAAGCTGGAAGACACTAAAGAATATAAGCAATTGGTCAGTGATACACGCCAACAAGTACAGAAAGAATTTGCAAAAAAAGAGTGGGAAAATGCCTATCGTATACAGCAATCCTACACAGCCAATGGTGGTATTTTCTCTTATGCGCAGCAATTAGCCAATAGAAGCGGTTCGAACGTTATTGGCGTTAAAGGGGAATATATCAGGGCAACGGAAGGAAATAAGCAGCAATACATCTTGTTTCGGCCACAAACTAAATTACTCGAACTCATCAGCAACTTGGGTAATTATTTTCTGAGTAAATGGCAATAAAAGAAAAAGGCTGTGAAATCCGAAGACCCACAGCCTTTTATCAATAACAAAACGATTATTTTCGTTTGACTAATAAGACAATACTGACAATTAAGAACAGTAAACTTGGCAAGATAGCAGCAATAATGGGTGGAACCGAATAGACAAGGCTCCAGTTACCAAACCCTTGGTTTAGCACGTAAAATAAGAAACCGCCGACAATCCCCGATACGACTCGCACACCCATGGGTACGGTACGTAATGGCCCAAAAATAAAGGAAACCGCCATTAACATCATGACCGCCGCAGACAATGGAGCTAAGATTTTTTTCCACAAACTCAGCTCATATACCGCCGCCACTTGGCCGCTCTCTTTAAGGTATGAGACGTATTGATACAGTCCGCGGATTGATAACGAATCCGCATTCAGAGAGACAATTCCCAGTTTTTCAGGGGTCAGATTCGTTTTCCAATCAACACTAAGTCGTTGTGAACCTGTGATTTTTTTCTCACTGCTTAAAATTGACTCATCCACTTGAGATAACACCCACTGCTGATTAGCGGTATCATACTCACCACTTGAAGCAAACATCACCGATTTTAATTTTTGTTGTTCATCAAAGCGATAAACAGAGATGTCTTGGATCGATGTTGAATTGTTAATGCGCTGAATATGGATGAAGTCACGACCATCTTTCGCCCACATTCCTTCATCTGTCACGACTAACGAGTTACCGACAATTTTTTCTGCACGGTAATTTCGCGCCCATTGCTCACCCGCGGGCGCAACCCACTCGCCAATAAACATCGCGACAATCACCAGAGGAATAGCCGTTTTCATGACAGACAAGGCGATTTGCAAGCGTGTAAAACCCGAGGCTTGCATAACGACTAACTCACTACGCGAGGCCAATGCGCCAAGTCCCATTAAAGCACCTAGTAACGCAGCCATCGGAAAGAAAATGTCGATGTCTTTTGGTACGGTCAAGAGGGTGAACACCCCTGCACTCAACGCAGTGTAATCACCATCACCGACTTTGCGAAGCTGCTCGACAAATTTAATGATCCCAGACAGCGAAACCAATAAAAATAGCGTCACCAAAATGGAATTTAGGATGGTTCGCCCGATATATCTATCTAAAACTCCAAACATCAAGCTGCCCCTTTACTCAATTTAAGACGCATACGGCGCATTGGGACTGTATTCCACGTATTGAGGATCACCGCCAAGACCAAGTAGCCTAAATTCACCGCCCACATAGTATAACGCGGGTCAATATCACCCTTATCTGCACTATTACGTAAGGTACTTTGCAGCAAGAAGAAAATTAAATACAGCAACATTGCAGGCAACATACTGAGCACGCGCCCTTGACGCGGGTTCACTTCACTTAATGGCACCACCATCAAGGCCATGACCACCACAGAGAAAACAATCGTCAAGCGCCAGTGAAACTCTGCATTGACTTCTGGGGTATTTTCCTCCCACAGTTGCAGCATATTTTTTTGCTCAACACGGTCATTACGTGTTTCACCTGATTGATGATCCACAATTGCTTGATAATTCACAAAATCTGTAATACGAAAATCTCGCAGCAATGCCGTTCCTTCGTAGCGAGTTCCTTCATTAAGAACAACCACTTGGCGACCGTCTGGATCTTCTTTCATATAGCCGCTATCTGCCACGACAACTGAAGGGCGCTGTTCGTTCGCCGCACGTAACTGGGCGAGGAAAACATTTTTAAAGTTGCTTCCTTTAACATCACCAATATACAGCACATAGTTGCCATCTTTTGTGGTTTTAAATTGCCCTTCCACCATTGCCGCAAGCCCTGGATTTGCTTTTGCATCCGCAAGCACTTGTTCTTGATATTGCGATGACCATGGCAACATCCATGTAATATTGGCAATCGCGACCATGGCGGTGATCGCGGCAAGAACTAACGCGGCTTTAATTAACACACTTTTGCCCAAGCCACAGGCATGCATCACCGTAATTTCGCTTTCAGTGTAAAGTTTACTGTATGTCATCAATAGCCCAAGAAATAGGCTTAAAGGCAAGATAAGCTGCGCCATTTCAGGCACACCTAACCCCAACAAAGGAAGTACTAAGTTTGAGGGAATATTGCCCTGAACAGCTGCGCCCAGAATGTCTATCGACTTCTGGCTAAAAAAGATTAGCATCAATACAAAAAGTATGGCTAACTGACTTTTCAGGGTTTCCCGTACCAAATATCTAATAATGATCACGCTTATTACGCCTGTGAAAACTTGTCTTTTGGGAAGAAAATGGCTAAGTTCGTTAAATGTCTGCCATTTACTAACATATACTCTGGTTTATTGTATGGCTAGAATGATATAAAAGCATTCTCTATACTGATTGAAATATCAGAACATGCTTAATATTCGTGAAACCAGAT
This sequence comes from Providencia sp. SP181, assembly GCF_050446505.1. NCBI lineage: Bacteria > Pseudomonadati > Pseudomonadota > Gammaproteobacteria > Enterobacterales > Morganellaceae > Providencia > Providencia sp. SP181. The sequence continues at coordinate 115,002 of NZ_JBBPXM010000003.1, read as the reverse complement.
ATACTTGCCATACTTCACGTTGTTTCGCGATAAACAGCATACAACGTGAGTTATTTCGCGTATAGATGGTTAGTTTAACATAAAGAGTTTATTCTCTATGAGGTAGATCATGCGAAACGCTAATTTTAGCGGGAGCATCGGCCTTTGTCTTTAAGATTCAGGAGAACGCATGGAGTTTAGTGTAAAAAGTGGTAGCCCGGAGAAACAACGCAGCGCATGTATCGTTGTCGGTGTCTTTGAACCACGCCGTCTGTCCCCAATTGCTGAACAGTTGGACAAAATCAGTGACGGATATATCAGCGCCCTGCTGCGCCGTGGCGAACTTGAAGGTAAAGTAGGTCAATCCCTGCTACTCCATCATGTGCCTAACGTTCTGTCTGAACGCATTCTACTTATCGGTTGCGGTAAAGAACGCGAGTTAGACGAGCGCCAATTTAAACAAATTATTCAGAAAACAATTAGTACTCTGAATGAAACAGGCTCAATGGAAGCTGTGTGCTTCCTAACTGAATTACATGTAAAAGGCCGCAATAACTACTGGAAAGTCCGTCAAGCCGTCGAAACTGCAAAAGAATCGCTGTATGTGTTTGATCAACTGAAAAGTAATAAAACAGAACATCGCCGTCCACTGCGTAAATTGGTGTTTAATGTACCAACTCGCCGTGAACTGACCAGCGGTGAGCGTGCAATTTCTCACGGTCTGGCTATCGCCTCGGGTGTTAAAGCCGCTAAAGACTTGAGCAATATGCCGCCAAACATCTGTAATGCGGGTTATTTAGCGTCTCAAGCACGCCAATTAGCAGACCTTTCAGACAGCAAACTGACCACTCGCGTGATCGGTGAAGAACAAATGAAAGAATTGGGTATGAATGCCTATCTCGCAGTGGGTCAAGGTTCACAGAATGAATCCCTGATGTCCATCATGGAGTATAAAGGCAATCCAGACCCAGAGAGCAAACCAATCGTTCTGTTAGGCAAAGGCTTAACCTTTGACTCAGGCGGTATTTCAATCAAACCTGCCGATGGCATGGATGAAATGAAATACGATATGTGTGGTGCCGCGTCTGTTTACGGTGTGATGCGCTTTATCACTGAGTTACAGTTGCCTATCAACGTGATTGGGGTACTGGCTGGCTGTGAAAACATGCCAGGTGGCCGTGCTTATCGCCCTGGTGATATTCTCACAACCATGTCAGGCCAAACAGTTGAGGTGTTAAATACCGATGCGGAAGGTCGTTTAGTGTTATGTGATGCGCTGACCTACGTTGAGCGTTTTGACCCAGAATTGGTTATCGATATCGCAACCCTAACAGGTGCGTGTGTGATTGCTTTAGGTAGCCACTACACCGGTTTGATGTCGAATCATAATCCTCTGGCGCATGAGCTGTTAAATGCCTCTGAGCAAGCAGGTGACAGAGCATGGCGCTTACCGTTAGCGGATGAGTATTTTGACCAAATCACGCCGAACTTTGCGGATTTAGCGAATACGGGTGGGCGTCCAGCGGGTGCGATCACTGCGGGCTGCTTCCTATCTCGTTTTGCGACCAAATATAACTGGGCGCACCTCGATATCGCAGGAACAGCATGGCGTTCAGGCGCAGCGAAAGGGGCAACAGGTCGCCCTGTTTCCATGTTAGCGCAGTTCTTATTGAACCGTGCTGGCTTAAATGGTGACGAATAATCCCGTTTAGGTGAAATCGCTGTACTTCGTCCATAAAAATATCCCGATGAGCAATAGCGATTCGGGATATTGTTTTTTTGGTTTTCGCTACACGCATAAAGCCATTTTGAGGCAGCCACAAAAAAGGATATAATTCAGCATAGATATCATCTTGCGCTAGGCGACTTAAAAAGTGTCGCCAACACCCCTACAAATTTAAGTATGGCATTTTTAGCTATACCCTAAATAATTGAATTTGTAGGTAGGCGGCAAGGGCTTGAGGCCTTAGGTGCAGACAAAAGACTGTGACTAAGGCGAAAGCGCGAAGCCAACACCCCTACAAATTTAAGTATGGCATTTTTAGCTATACCCTAAATAATTGAATTTGTAGGTAGGCGGCAAGGGCTTGAGGCCTTAGGAGCATACAAAAGTATGTGACTAAGGTGAAAGCGCGAAGCCAACACCCCTACAAATTTAAGTATGACGGGTATAACGGGTATTATGAAAAAAGGTACATTCTATCAACTTGACCAGCCCTCCCCACAAGCTGAATACGAAGCCCACGAATGGTTAGCGTGTGAGCTTGCCGCACAAATGTGGCGTCATGGGAAGCGGGTTTTGATTGCTTGTGAAACACAGCAGCAAGCCGAAAAGATTGATGAAGCTTTGTGGCAACGTGACCCTCATCAGTTTGTGCCGCATAATTTGGCTGGAGAAGGCCCTCGTTATGGTGCACCCATTGAAATTTGTTGGCCAACAAAGCGGGGTAATACGCCGCGGGATATTTTGATTAATTTGCAGTCGAAGTTCGCAGATTTTGCAACAGCTTTCCATGAAGTGATAGACTTCGTACCTATTGATGAAACTTTAAAACAGTTGGCGCGTGAACGGTATAAAACATACCGTAGCGTCGGCTTCAATTTGACTATGGCGACGCCGCCAACTTACTGAATATAAAGACGATGGAAAAGAAACCAGATAGCCCAATGAATGAGCCTTCGCTCGATAAAACCTATAACCCCGCAGAGATTGAGCAAAACTTGTATGCTCATTGGGAGAAAAGCGGTTATTTTAAACCTAATGGGGATACCACCCAGGACAGTTTCTGTGTCGTCATTCCACCACCGAACGTCACGGGTAGCCTGCACATGGGGCACGCTTTCCAACAAACTATCATGGATACCATGATCCGTTACCAGCGTATGCAAGGTAAAAATACCTTATGGCAAACGGGTACTGACCATGCGGGTATCGCAACCCAGATGGTGGTTGAGCGTAAAATCGCGGCAGAAGAAGGTAAAACTCGCTACGATTACGGTCGTGAGCCGTTCATCGACAAAATTTGGCAGTGGAAAGCAGAATCAGGCGGCACAATTTCCCAACAAATGCGCCGTTTAGGTGACTCTGTTGATTGGGATCGCGAGCGCTTCACCATGGACGAAGGTCTGTCCAAAGCGGTTAAAGAAGCTTTCGTACGCATGTACAAAGAAAACCTGATTTACCGTGGCAAACGTCTGGTTAACTGGGATCCCAAACTGCATACCGCGATTTCTGACCTTGAAGTCGAAAACCGTGAAATCAAAGGTTCCATGTGGCACCTGCGCTACCCTCTGGCTGATGGCGCAAAAACGGCTGAAGGCAAAGATTATTTAGTGGTTGCAACCACTCGCCCTGAAACCATGTTAGGGGATACGGGTGTTGCAGTTAACCCCGAAGATCCACGTTATAAAGATTTAATTGGTAAAGAAATCATTCTACCAATTATTAATCGCCGTATTCCAATTGTGGGTGACGAACACGCAGATATGGAAAAAGGCACAGGCTGCGTGAAAATCACCCCAGCTCATGACTTTAATGACTATGAAGTGGGTAAACGCCATCAGTTAACCATGATTAACATGATGGACTTAGACGGTAACGTTCGTCACGAAGCGGAAGTTTTTGATACTAACGGGCACCCATCTACCGCGTACAGCTGTGAAATTCCTGAAAACTACCGTGGAATGGAGCGTTTTGCTGCACGTAAAGCCATCGTTGCTGAATTCGATTCACTCGGCTTATTAGTTGAAGTTAAACCACACGATTTAACCGTACCTTATGGCGACCGCGGTGGTGTTGTTATCGAACCAATGCTAACTGACCAATGGTACGTGCGTACTGCACCTTTAGCGAAAGACGCTATCAAAGCCGTTGAAGATGGCCGAATTCAATTCGTCCCACGCCAATACGAAAACATGTATTTCTCTTGGATGCGCGATATTCAAGACTGGTGTATTTCTCGCCAATTATGGTGGGGTCACCGCATTCCTGCATGGTATGATGAAAAAGGCAATGTTTACGTCGGTCGCGATGAAGACGAAGTTCGCCGTGAAAATAATTTATCGGCAGATGTTGCACTGCGCCAAGACGAAGACGTGCTGGACACCTGGTTCTCATCAGGCCTATGGACGTTCTCGACACTCGGCTGGCCAGAAAATACCGATGCCCTGAAAACATTCCACCCAACAGATGTATTAGTCAGCGGCTTCGATATCATTTTCTTCTGGATTGCCCGTATGATCATGATGACCATGCATTTCATCAAAGATGAAAACGGCGAGCCACAAGTACCATTTAAAACCGTCTACATGACAGGTCTTATTCGTGATGAAGAAGGCCAAAAAATGTCGAAATCCAAAGGGAACGTGATTGACCCATTGGATATGATTGACGGGATTTCACTGGAAGACCTGCTAGAAAAACGTACGGGCAACATGATGCAGCCACAACTGGCTGAAAAAATTGCTAAACGTACTCGCAAAGAATACCCAGAAGGTATCGAAGCTCATGGTACTGACGCCCTGCGTTTCACCTTAGCGGCACTGGCTTCAACGGGTCGTGACATCAACTGGGATATGAAGCGGTTATCTGGCTACCGTAACTTCTGTAATAAGCTTTGGAACGCAAGCCGTTTCGTGCTGATGAACACAGAAAATCAAGATTGCGGCCAAAACGGGGGCGAAATGAGCTTCTCATTAGCCGATCGCTGGATCATGGCAGAGTTTAACCAAACGGTTAAAGCTTACCGTGAAGCGTTGGATACCTATCGTTATGATATCGCAGCGAATATCCTGTACGATTTCACATGGAACGAATTCTGTGACTGGTACTTAGAGCTGTCTAAACCTGCGGTTCATAAAGGTAACGAAGCCCAAGTTCGTGCAGCACGTTTCACGCTGATTGAAGTGCTTGAAGGCTTACTGCGCCTTGCACACCCTATCATTCCGTTTATCACTGAAACTATCTGGCAGCGGGTGAAAGTGGTTAAAGGCATCGAAGCCGATACCATTATGTTACAAGCGTTCCCTGAATTTGATGCGGCGAAAGTGGATGAGCTAGCGCTCAACGACCTTGAGTGGATCAAAGAAGCGATTATTGCAGTACGTAATATTCGTGCTGAAATGAATATCTCCCCAGGTAAACCACTGGATGTCATGCTGCGCGGCGCTTCAGCAGATGCACAACGTCGCGTTGAAGAGAACCAAAACTTTATCAAATCGATGGCTCGCCTTGCAACAATCCGTGTTTTAGCGGACGGTGAAGAGGCTCCTGTGTCTGTGACCAAACTGGTTAACGGTGCAGAGCTGTTGATCCCAATGGCGGGCTTAGTCGATAAAGACGCAGAATTAGCACGCTTAGATAAAGAGCTGGAAAAAGTCACGAAAGAAATCGACACTATCGAAAGCAAGCTGGCCAATGACGGTTTTGTCAGCCGCGCACCTGCTGCGGTTGTCGAAAAAGAACGTGAGCGCCTCGCTGCCAATATTGAAGCGAAAGCGAAAATTGAAGCGCAGAAAGTGACGATCGCCTCTTTATAATCATTGATTAATCAATCAGTTTGAAAGCCCTTATTCGTTCGCGGATAAGGGCTTTTTCTTGCTGACTAATTCGCGTATCATTAAAAGACTGCGTTCGCAGTTCTCAGATTGAAGTGCCCTTCAGGTTCTCTCTACACTGAGTTGTACACAATAATAATCAAGAGTTTCACATGACAACACAAAACTACAAAGTTCGTCTTATCGAGCAACAAGACAATGCAGGGATTGCCTCAGTAATCCGTGAGGTTTCTGCAGAACATGGTTTAACCGCGGACAAAGGCTTCGCAGTGGCTGATCCTATTTTAGACACCTTATTTGAAGTTTATAGCCAACCACGTAGCGCTTATTGGGTGGTGGAAATGGATGGGGAGATTGTCGGGGGTGGCGGCGTGTCACAACTGGCAGGCGGTGATGATAAAACAGCTGAACTACAAAAAATGTATTTGTCTTCGGTTCTACGTGGCAAAGGTTTAGCGAAGCAAATTGTGTTGATGTCATTAGAGTTTGCCAAATCACAAGGCTATACTCGCTGCTATTTGGAAACCACAAAAGAACTACAAGCAGCCATTAAGCTGTATGAAAAGTTAGGCTTTGAATTTATTGATGAAGCTCTCGGAAGCACAGGCCATAGCGACTGTGAAATTCGCATGTTGAAGGCGTTATAGTTCTATCATAAACAAAAAAGGATAGTTTTTAGCTATCCTTTTAAGTATTTGAACGATGTGACTAATAATTAATGAACGCGGTCTTCTGGTTCGATATCGTCACCGTCTTCATCATCATATTCGGCATCTGGATCTTCAAAATAAGTGCCCCAACCATCGTAGTTGACGCCCATTTTTTCAGCCAGTTTCATTAATTGCTCAACTTGTGCATCAATTAATTCTGCATTTAATGCACTTTCACTGATTACATCACAGCACATTAATGTTTCACCCGTTTCGATTTCGAGCTCTTCTGCGTCTGTCACTTCATAGCCCAGTTTGAACGCTTCAACCGCAGCTTTTTCTAATAACGCAAAGTTATCCGCTGAAAAGTGATGCTCAATGGCATACAATGCGTCAGGATCGCTGCCATCTTCCAGTAATTCTTCGATAATTAGACGAGTTTCTTCGTACTGCGCGTCGAGTTCCGCTTTATCAACCATATCCACACCCCTTATTCCATTATCGCTATTCTCTGCGCCATTCTCCCATAGGGTTAACAGTGAAACCATACTTTTCAGAATAATTCTTTTTCATTGGGGGTTGATTTTGAATTTTTATGAATATAAATTGAATATTAATTCAATCAAAAAAGGCTGCATTTTATGAATCCCCTCTATAGTAAGCATTTTCTAAGATTATTAGATTTCACCTCTAACGAAATTCATTCACTGTTAAAGCTTTCAGCATGGTTAAAATCAGAAAAAAAAGCAGGTACAGAGCAACCTCTGCTTGCGGGGAAAAATTTTGCTCTGATCTTTGAAAAAGACTCCACTCGTACCCGTTGTGCTTTCGAAGTCGGTGCCTTTGATCAAGGGGCTAGAGTCACCTATTTAGGGCCTTCAGGCAGCCAAATTGGCCACAAAGAAACCATGAAAGATACTGCAAGAGTCCTCGGTAGGATGTATGACGGTATCCAATATCGGGGCTTCGCACAAAGCACCGTTGACGTACTAGCCGCACACTCGGGAGTGCCTGTATGGAATGGACTAACTAACGAATTCCATCCCACACAGTTATTAGCCGACCTACTTACCGTACAAGAACACCGACCAAACACCCCATTTTCTGAAATCAAATTTGCATACTTAGGCGATGCACGCAATAACATGGGTAACTCTATGTTAGAAGCTGCCGCACTGACGGGGTTAGATTTACGTTTAGTGGCGCCTAAAAGCTGCTGGCCTGAGCAAGCGTTGATTGATACTTGCCTAGACGTTGCCAAAACCACAGGGGCAAAAATCACGCTCACGGAAGATGTTGCCGAAGGGGTTAAAGGTGCAGACTTTATTTACACGGATGTGTGGGTGTCGATGGGTGAAGCCAAGGAAGTTTGGGCGCAAAGAATTAACCTGTTAAAACCGTATCAGGTCAATATGGATGTAATTAAGTTAACAGGTAACCCGAATGTCAAATTCCTACATTGCTTACCTGCATTTCACAATGAAGACACCAAACTCGGCGCGCAATTGGCGAAAGAATTCAATATGTACGGCGGTTTAGAAGTCACCGAGGACGTGTTTGAATCCCCTTATAGCATTGTTTTCGACCAAGCAGAAAACCGTTTACACACGATTAAGGCCGTGATGGTAGCAACATTAGCACCTGAGTTACCTAATAATATTTTCTAAACTCCCCCCCCTCAACGCCAGCTATTGGGTTGAGGGGATAACAACAACCGCATTAGGTCAAAAATCCCCTCTAAAAAAACTATAAGGTTTTTGCATTCTATTTTAATATCGTTTTCAGTTTAAATAAATTAACACATTTAACTTATTTTAAATAACCCATGAAAATTAACCATAAAAGATAAAATAATACTTACGTAATTAAACGTGCAATTTAAAATTAAATTATTAAATTAAAAAAATATCATTAAGTACTTATGCTAGAAATTTAAACCAACTAATCTACTACAGTTTAAAAAAAGAATTTAACCTTGTATTGCTCATTAAACCAAAAATTATATCTTTATTTTCACTATCTCTCTTCAATAAAAATAATATATTGACTAAAATATTTAATCTTAATATTAATTAAAAGGAATTTTTTCATGAACTTGCTAAAAAAAAGTGGTTTAGCATTGCTTGTCTGTGTCTCTTTACCTGCTCTATCCGCTGTTCAAAATATGCCAATTAATATTAAAGGCACATTCTCTAATGTTACCCAACCTTGTACTGATGCTAAGCTTGAAAGTACCACTGCTTTCGGCGCGATTAACACGCTAGAAAAAGTGGGTGATGAAACATCCTACAGAAGCTCAGGATATTTAAACTTTACCTGCGAATTTCCTGCCAACGCAAAGTTAACGTTCAGTGCCAATAATGCACCAAATGCACCTGATGTATTTAAAACATCGAGTGATGCTTTTGGTGTTAAATTAAAATACAACAGCACTGAAGTAAAACCTGGTCAGTCTAATGATATTAAAATTAGTCAAGGTACTAACCATATTACTTTCCAGACAAGTATGAAACGCTTATCTGCCAACAGTCCAAATGATTTTGGTAACCATACTTTTGATATCATCGGTAATTTAGCTATTACTTACCAGTAATATATCATCTCTACATTTTGAACTGAGTAACATTATCACTCAGTTCAAAATGTTTGATACTAATAAATGAGTAATAACGCTTATTTTATTTGAGATATTTATAATGCATGCCATTAAATTAAAAATATTTATTCCATCTATATTATTATTCGGTATTACACCTTACTCTTTATCTGCAACACAAAATATGCCTATCCGTATTAATGGAACATTTTCAAATGCCCCATTATTGTGTCAAATTACCGATAACTCTTCTTTTTCAAATTTTACTCATGGGCCTATTTCCTCTAAAAAAATGGGGCAAGAAACTGGAACACACAAAATTCCGCTTTCGATTGACTGCAGAACAACAATGAGTGCGCAGTTATCATTTACAGCCCCTGCAAGTGTCCATTCTAGTCAGCTATTCCAGACTTCGAGTAAAGCGCACGCCGTCAAACTGAGTTGGCAGGGAGAGGCAATCCTACCAAATAAAAGCATTGCTATTACGATGACTCAAAACCAAAAAATTTATTATCTCGATGCAGCACTCGTGAGAATCGCTCCAAATACTGTTGGAGATTATGGCGAACACTCGTTTAACCTCGCAGGAAATTTGGCGATAGATTACCCATAAATAATTCCCCGACTATAACGACGGCGGAAATTTTTCCATCTTGCTGATTTTTAATTTTTTATCTGCTTGCTTAATTTTCAATCTAAAAACAAAAAATAAAAAAAATTTATTTTTCTTTATGCAAACGCTTGCGTCAGCGAGAGACATGCGTATAATGCGCCACAATTTGTCGGGAGAAACCATGAACGCTGCTGTTGTATTTTTTACACAGAACACCTCCAACGCACTGCCTTCGAGCGGTCTGGACAGCCTGTTTTTCCCCTCCGTATTCATAAAAAAGCCCCTCATTGAGGGGCTTTTTTTTGGCCTATAGACCTAACATGTCTTGCTGACAAAGGAGAACAACCATGCCGAATCCTTTATATCTTCGCGATATTATTTCGATTAACGATTTAGACCGCTCAGACCTTGAGCTTGTGCTCAACGTGGCTGCGTCATTAAAAAAACAGCCACAACCTGAATTTCTAAAACATAAAGTCGTTGCGAGTTGTTTCTTTGAAGCATCAACGAGGACCCGTTTATCATTTGAAACGGCGATCCACCGCTTAGGTGCTTCAGTCGTAGGGTTCTCTGATAGCACAAATACATCGTTGGGGAAAAAAGGCGAAACGTTAGCGGATACGATTTCGGTTATCAGCCAATATGTTGATGCAATCGTGATGCGTCATCCTCAAGAAGGTGCGGCACGTTTAGCTAGCCAGTTTGCTGGCAAAATCCCTGTTATCAATGCGGGCGATGGTTCTAACCAGCACCCCACACAAACGCTACTGGATTTATTTACTATCCAAGAAACACAAGGCCGCTTAGAAAACTTACAAGTGGCAATGGTCGGTGACCTAAAATATGGCAGAACAGTACACTCACTGACGCAGGCTTTATCTAAGTTTGAAGGCAATCACTTCTACTTTATCGCACCAGAAGCACTATCCATGCCAAACCATATCTTGCATATTTTGGAAGAAAAAGGGGCGACTTACAGCCTGCACAATAACATTGATGAAGTCATGCCAGAGTTAGATATTCTGTATATGACTCGCGTCCAAAAAGAGCGCCTCGACCCATCTGAATATGCCAATGTAAAAGCGCAATTTATCTTGCGTGCTGAAGACCTGCACTCGGCAAAATCGAATCTAAAAGTCTTGCACCCACTACCACGTATCGATGAAATCACAGTCGATGTTGATAGCACCCCTTATGCGTATTACTTCCAGCAAGCAGGTAACGGCATCTATGCACGCCAAGCGTTGCTATCACTGGTTTTAAATAAAGAATTGGCTATCTGAGGAGGACAACACCATGACACACGACCATAAACTACAAGTTGAAGCCATTAGCCACGGTACGGTTATCGACCATATTCCTGCTCAAATTGGTTTTAAGCTACTGAAATTATTTAAATTGACCAAAACAGATGAGCGCATAACTATTGGGCTAAATTTACCCTCTAGTAATCTGGGTAAAAAAGACATTATCAAAATTGAGAATACCTTTTTAACCCCTGAACAAGCCAACCAATTGGCGATGTACGCGCCTGAAGCGACCGTAAACCGTATTGAAGATTACCAAGTTGTTGAAAAATTAGAATTAACGTTGCCAGAGCATATTGATAACGTACTGGTATGCCCAAATAGCAACTGCATTAGCCACAATGAACCCGTTTCAAGCAGTTTCCGCGTGAAAAAAGTGGGCAAAGAAGTTGCTCTGACTTGCCGTTTCTGTGAAAAAGAGTTCGATAGAGACGCCGTGATCAATAATCAATAGGTTATTTCAGCGTAGACTTCGGTGTTGTCTGGGCGCAATCCGTGTTTTAATAGCGCCTAATAGCCATAAAAATGTGGCTCAGCCTAGGTTATATTAGGTGAGTCGCTTCTCTTACGTGATGAAACGGAGTAATTATGTCATACGAAATCAATACAGAAAACGCACCCGCAGCCATTGGCCCATACGTTCAAGGCGTTGATTTGGGTAGCATGGTTATCACTTCAGGCCAAATCCCTGTTGATCCAAAAACAGGGGAAGTGCCTGAAGATATCGCTGCACAGACTCGCCAATCACTGGCTAACGTCAAAGCAATCTTAGAAAAAGCAGGCTTAACCGCAGCAGATATCGTTAAAACCACTGTATTCGTTAAAGACTTAAATGACTTTGCAACAGTCAATGCAACCTATGAAGAATTCTTCAAACAACACAACGCACCATTCCCAGCACGTTCTTGTGTTGAAGTTGCTCGTCTGCCAAAAGACGTGAAAATTGAAATTGAAGCCATTGCCGTTCGCAAATAACGCTTAATTCAATATAGACACCCCATGATATCTGTGGGGTGTTGTTCTCCCCAATCCCCTTATTCCTGCTTATTGCCTTTCTCAAATACTACGTCACATCCATTAACCGCATCGAAACTTAAGTGAAACTTTTTTATTACCCACAAAATTATTTATTTTCAGCGCCGCTTTGGATATTCAGGTACTTAATTATTTTCTTTGTTTTGGATCAAACTAATGTCAGCTAAAAAAAAGCAATAACCTATATATTGTGCTTTAATTACCAACATAGACACAATATGTAGTATTTATTCACATTTTATCCACAGAAAAACGCTCAGTAGGAAGATAACGGATAACGCCGTTATCACTGTGGATAACTTAAAAAGGAGAGAGACAGTGGGAACGGTTGTCATTAAAAGAGATGGTTGTCAGGTCAATTTTGACCTTCCGAGGATTCAAGAAGCCGTAAAGCGCGCTGCCGCTGCGGTGGATGTTAAGGATGACGATTATTGTCTTCAAGTTGCCTCTATCGTCACTGAGCAACTTTGCAACCGTAGCCAAGTGGATATTGGGGAGATCCAAGACGCTGTCGAAAACCAACTGATGGCAGGGCCATACAAAGATTTAGCCCGTGCCTACATCGAATATCGCCATGATAGGGACAGTGAGCGTGAAAAACGCAGTCAACTAACCCATGATATTCGCGGATTGATTGAACAAAGTAATGTTTCCTTACTCAACGAAAATGCCAATAAAGACAGTAAAGTAATCCCAACTCAACGAGACTTACTCGCAGGGATTGTGGCAAAGCATTACGCCAAACAGCATATTTTACCTCGCGATGTCGTTCTAGCTCATGAAAGAGGCGAAATTCACTACCATGACCTCGATTATGCGCCATTTTTCCCCATGTTTAACTGTATGCTTATTGACCTAAAAGGTATGTTAACTGATGGATTTAAGATGGGAAATGCAGAAATTGAGCCTCCTAAATCTATTTCAACTGCAACAGCGGTAACAGCACAAATTATTGCTCAAGTTGCTAGCCATATTTATGGCGGTACAACCATCAATCGAATTGATGAAATTTTAGCCCCTTATGTGGCGATCAGTTACCAAAAACACTTAGAAGTCGCACAAGAGTGGGGAATTGCAGATGCAGAAGGTTACGCGCAAAGCCGTACCGATAAAGAATGCTACGATGCATTCCAGTCTTTAGAGTATGAAGTAAATACGCTACATACTGCTAATGGCCAAACGCCATTCGTTACATTTGGCTTTGGGTTGGGTACGTCAAAAGAAGCGCGTTTAATTCAGCAATCTATTCTAAAAAACCGTATTGCGGGCCTAGGTAAAAACCGCAAAACCGCCGTGTTCCCTAAACTGGTTTTCGCTATCAAAGATGGCCTAAACCACAAACTTAGCGATCCAAATTATGATATTAAGCAATTAGCATTAGAGTGTGCCAGCAAGCGCATGTACCCCGATATTCTCAATTATGATCGTGTTGTTGATGTCACTGGCTCATTTAAAACGCCAATGGGTTGCCGTAGCTTTTTAGGGATTTATGAAGAAAATGGCGAACAAATTCATGATGGCCGCAACAATTTAGGTGTCATTAGCCTGAACTTACCGCGTATCGCTATTGAAGCACAAGGTAGTGAAGATGCATTCTGGGCACTCTTAGATGAGCGCCTCGCTATCGCGAAAAAAGCCTTAATGACACGCATTGCCCGCTTAGAAACCGTAAAAGCCCGCGTAGCTCCTATCCTATATATGGAAGGTGCGTGTGGTGTAAGATTAAAAGCAGACGACAATGTCGCTGAGATTTTCAAAAATGGTCGAGCGTCAATTTCCTTAGGCTACATTGGGTTACATGAAACGATCAATGCACTATTCGGTTCAGAAACCCACGTGTATGACAACGAAAAGTTACGTGAAAAAGCAGTCGCTATTGTCGCTCGCTTACGCCAAGCAACCGATGAGTGGAAAGCACAAACAGGCTACGGCTTCAGCTTATATAGCACGCCGAGCGAAAACTTGTGTGACCGTTTTTGCCGCATCGATACCGCGGAATTCGGCGTCATTAATGGCGTCACAGATAAAGGCTACTACACCAATAGCTTCCATTTAGATGTTGAAAAACAAGTCAATCCGTACGACAAAATTGACTTTGAAGCGCCGTACCCTGCAATCGCGAATGGCGGTTTTATCTGTTACGGCGAATACCCGAACTTGCAACATAATGTCAGAGCGCTAGAAGACGTGTGGGATTATAGCTATCAACACGTTCCTTATTATGGCACCAACACACCGATAGATGAATGTTATGAATGTGGCTTTTCTGGCGAGTTTTCTTGTACCAGCAAAGGGTTTACCTGCCCAGCTTGCGGTAACCATGACACCAACCGCGTTTCAGTGATCCGCCGTGTATGTGGTTATTTAGGTAGCCCAGATGCACGCCCGTTTAATGCAGGTAAACAAGAAGAAGTAAAGCGCCGTATCAAGCATTTAGGCAATAGTCAAATAGGTTAATGGTATGAATTATCACCAATATTACCCTGTTGATGTGGTTAATGGCCCTGGTACCCGCTGCACACTGTTTGTCGCGGGGTGCGTCCACCAGTGCCGCGGTTGCTACAATCAAAGTACGTGGCGAGTGGATTCAGGTGTGCCATTCACTCAAGAAATGGAAGACCAAATCATTCAAGATTTGCAAGATACCCGCATCCGCCGACAAGGGCTCTCCCTTTCTGGCGGAGACCCTCTGCACCCAGCTAATTTGCCAGCGGTGCTCAAGTTAGTGAAGCGAGTGAAAGCGGTTTGCCCAGATAAAGACATTTGGTTATGGACAGGATACATATTGAGTGATTTGACGCTTGAACAACAAAAAGTGGTGAGTTTAGTTAATACCGTGATTGACGGTAAATTTGAGCAGGATTTACATGACCCGCGCTTAATTTGGCGCGGCAGTTCAAATCAGGTGATCCACAAACTACGTTAAATTTGCTGTTCCCAATATAGCTTGGTGCCAAAACCTAATTTATTATCGACCATTTTAATATTCTGCAAGTGAAGCTGCCAAACAGGCAGTTTCGCTACTAATGCCACAGGGAAACGACGCCAGTAAAAACCGCGGGCAAGCCGTTCTTCCTCACCTTCTAATATTTTAATTTCACCTGTAAATTGAATACCTTGTATTGCATTAACAGCTTTGGTCTGCGCTGATATTGTGCCAGCAACTTGCGGGTTAGCCACCATCAATTGCCCATGCCTTGAATTCGGGTCTGTCATTAAAATCAGACACATCGTTTTCGCATCAAATGCATAGTAACAACTGGCAGGCCAAATATCATTGTTATGATGAGTAAAAAGAGAGAAAACGTGTTGGCGGGCAATATAGCGTTGGATGTGTTTTAAAGTTTGTTCAGGCGTCATAGCGGTTTCCATATAAACCCGTTCAGAACAAGCTTTTGGGGGATTCCCCTTAAGCTTGCTTAAACTGTTCTGAACGTAGGCATAAAATTCGCTATTACTATACTCTAACTAGCTGAAATATTAACCTAAATATTTTTAGGTCTATACGCCAACTAAATTCGAGTATTTATTCTAAATAATTCGTGGTACAGCTAGGCGGCAAGTGAACGAGACGCTAGGAGCATACATAAGTATGTGACTAGTGCGAGTAAACGTAGCCAACAACGCTGTAACGTGAATTATGACGAATAAAATTATTTATAAATAGCTGCAGTACCACTCATAGAATTCTCACCGCCAGCAGAAATCACACGGAAAGAAGTTGCACCAGCTTCATCAGCTTTTTTGGCTAATTGTGCTGTTAGGTCATTTACGCTAACTGCACCAGTAACTGAGACATAACCCGCAGCTGGTTGACTAGAATGTTGAACTTCATCAGCCGCCATTGAACCAAATGATGCAGCACCCAAAGCTAAAGCAGCAGCAAATAATGTTGATTTTTTCATCGTATGTTCCTTTTTGTAAACTTGATTTTTAATCGGGGTTTTTACTGTCCCCCTGTGATATGGATCATATTATGCGCTTTAAATTAGAATGAAAATTAGCATATTTTGCTATAGTTGTTCAAATAAACTGAATGATAACCTATGTTGAGGTTACAGCTTTGTGACAACTTTATTGCCTTTTTTATTTATATATTAATGTGTTATAAATAACTCCCTTAACGAATATATTCGTCTTTAACCCATTGTTTTTAACTAAAAAAGCAGCACAAAATGACAAATATCACCTCAGAAAAAAGCGAGCTAAAGCAAAATAGCTGGTATATCTACCTAGTGCGAGAGAAAAATAACGCACTTTATTGTGGGATCACGACGGATGTGCAGCGCCGGTTTGAGCAACACAAAGCAGGAACGGGGGCAAAAGCATTGAGAGGGAAAATGCCATTAACATTAGCATTTTCATGTCTGATCGGTTCGCGTTCAGCCGCATCCCAAATGGAATATAAGGTGAAGCAACTGAGTAAAAAGACAAAAGAAAGGCTGGTCATCGACCAGCCCAGCGATTTGACCGCTTATTTAACTCAGGTCAAATTATCAAAATGTGAAGAATAGACCACATCACCTTGCTGCTCGCCTATCCCACCATTTTCTAACCCACAAATTAAAAAGTGAGCTTGTAGCTCTGGCCATTGGCAACGAATATGATGTTTAGAAGCAGGGACAAACCCAAAGCGTGAATAGTAACGTTCATCGCCAAGCACAACGACTGCAGCATAACCAAATTCATTCAGGCTATCTAACCCCTCATAAACCAGTTTCTCTGCAATGCCTTGCCCTTGATGAGCTTTATTAACAGCTAAAGGTGCCAACCCTACCCACTGTACATCTTCACCATTTAGGTCAACAGGCGTGAAACCAACATAACCTATCACTTCGCCATTATCATTCGTGGCAACAACCCCCAATGTCAGCAAACCATCTTCACGTAAATGCTGAACAAGGTTAGCCTCCGCTTCAGTTGGGAAGGTTTCACGCAGCAATCTATCAATGCCCATGGCATCAACAGGAATTTCAACCCGAATTAGCATGAGGTCAACACAGGCGTTTTATGCTCTGCGTCCTCGTTGTCTTGTACCGTTTTTAT
This sequence comes from Providencia sp. SP181, assembly GCF_050446505.1. Lineage (NCBI taxonomy): Bacteria > Pseudomonadati > Pseudomonadota > Gammaproteobacteria > Enterobacterales > Morganellaceae > Providencia > Providencia sp. SP181. Next base: position 98,220 of record NZ_JBBPXM010000003.1, on the reverse strand, counting down.
CACTCCAGCGAGTTGCAATAATGCAAACCGCAATGGCGCTGGCATATTTTCGAGCTCAAAAGCATCCATCAAGTTTTTCACGTATAACCCTAACTCGGTATCCCCTTCAATTACCAAACGGCGTTGAAAAAACAATGTATCTGGGTCTTCTTTGCGAGCCGCGATCAGTACTAAATCATTGGCATTACCGCTGACGCTGACATCTTCTTCTGCATGTTTCTTAACCACAAGCTGGCCGTCTTGCAAGCTGATAAACCACACCAACGCTAAATCGTAGATCTCGACTTTGAGCCATTTATCTTCTAGAAAATCAAGCTCCCCTTCTTTTACTGACTCACGAAACTGCCAACTTAACAGTTGTTCAAGTACCTGACGCTGCACAGCAAATGGGGTCACTTTTAAAGGCAATTTCAAAAGTGAAGGGCCTTTTGTGATGAGTTGAGAACGAATTTTACCTAACACAATACTGACTCCCGTATTCATTGTCTGCCCGTTTTCGTGTAACTACCTAATCAGAGTAGCAGCTCGAAGTAATTAGGGTAACATGTTGTCTATACACACAATTTAAAAAAATTCTAACAATCAATAATCACATTCATTGATATTATTGATGCGTTATTTGGGTTATGATAAGTATCTTGCCAAAAAATAGGGTCATGAGTCTGATCCTATATCAATTTTTGCCCATCTCGCCAATATTTATTTTTTATCTACCTGTTTTGCTATTTGCTTAACGAATACAAACATCCATTAACAATTTCTCTGCTCTAAATCAAAATCTATAACAGTTCCCTTGACTAAAATAGCGGCTATCAAAATTTATACAGGGATAGGTCAATGGAATTACTCTGCCCAGCAGGAAATTTACCTGCTTTAAAAGCCGCCGTGGATAATGGGGCTGATGCGGTGTATATCGGGCTAAAAAATGATACTAACGCACGCCATTTTGCAGGTTTAAATTTTACGCAAAAAAAACTGCATGAAGCAGAACGTTATATTCACAGCCGCAATCGCAAACTACATATCGCCATCAATACATTTGCTCACCCAGATGGCTACCAAAGGTGGCAAGATTCGGTAGATCTTGCCGCTGACCTTGGCGCTGATGCCCTGATTATCGCCGATATCGCGATGCTAGAGTACGCCGCCACTAAATATCCGCACATTGAAAGACATGTTTCTGTTCAAGCCTCTGCAACCAACACCGAAGCGATCCGCTTTTACCAACGCAACTTTGATGTTCACCGTGTGGTGCTGCCTCGCGTACTCTCGATTCATCAAGTTAAACAGCTGGCAAAAAATAGCCCTGTTCCCCTCGAAGTGTTTGCATTTGGCAGCCTGTGTATTATGGCTGAAGGGCGCTGTTATTTATCCTCTTATCTAACGGGAGAATCCCCAAATACCGTTGGAGCCTGTTCCCCTGCCCGCTTTGTGCGTTGGCAACAAACGGCTGATGGCATGGAATCACGCCTAAATAATGTACTTATCGACCGCTATAAAGCCGATGAAAACGCAGGTTACCCCACTTTGTGTAAAGGGCGCTATTTGGTGGATGAGCAGAAATACCATGTTCTCGAAGAGCCCACCAGCTTGAATACGATTGAATTATTACCTGAGCTAATGGCGGCGAATATTGCCTCCGTGAAAATTGAAGGTCGCCAACGTAGCCCCGCTTATGTTTCTGAAGTGGCACGTATTTGGCGCCAAGCCATTGACCGTTATAAAGCCAACCCCGATAACTTTGTCACCGATCCTAAATGGATGAAAGCGCTAGGAAAGCTTTCTGAAGGAAGTCAAACCACATTGGGTGCTTATCATCGCAAATGGCAATAATTAAAAGGTAAAACTATCATGCAGTACTCTTTAGGATCAGTGCTTTATTACTGGTCAAAACAGACATTAAACGACTTTTATCAACTCGCTATGCAAAGTGAAGCTGATATTATCTATCTCGGTGAAATGGTGTGTAGCAAGCGCCGTGAAATGAAACCCAATGATTGGATAGATCTTGCCCAGCAATTAGCTAAAAGTGGCAAGCAGATTGTATTGAGCTCCCTTGCTCTACTGCAAGCACCTTCAGAACTAAAAGAAATAACAAAATTAGTCGATAACGGCGAGTTTTTACTTGAAGCGCACGACTTTGGCGTGATTAACATGTTAGTGGATAGAAAACTGCCATTTGTGGCTGGGCATGGCCTCAACTGCTACAACGCCCAAGCGCTGAATATTCTACTGCGCCAAGGAATGACCCGTTGGTGCATGCCTGTTGAGCTCTCCCGTGATTGGCTGATTAACTTACTCAATCAATGTGAAGAAATCGGTATTCGTCATAAATTCGAGGTGGAGGTCATGAGTTACGGTCATCTTCCCCTTGCCTATTCTGCACGCTGCTTTACCGCACGTTCAGAAAACAAACAAAAAGATGATTGTGAAACCTGCTGTATTAATTACCCTCAAGGGCGCAAGGTGCTTTCCCAAGAGCAACAACAAGTGTTTACCTTAAATGGTATCCAAACACTCAGTGGTGACTGCTATAACCTCGGGAATGAGTTGGCATCGATGAAAGGTTTGGTGGATATTGTGCGCATTTCCCCTGAAAGCGTTGAGTCCTTAGATATACTTACTCAGTTTAAAGCCAATGAAGATGGCATGGTGCCATTGCGTATTGAAAACCAGAGCTGTAACGGCTACTGGCGACAAATTGCGGGCTTGTCTATGGTGTCTTAGTTAAATCATATTCGCACACATAAAAAGTAATGCACTTGCATTGCACAATGCATTTGCATTACACTCTTTGCAGAATGAAATGCGATGAGGTAAATAAAATGATTGATTTAAACCCAGCTACGGTATCGCTGCGTGCCAAATCCCGCCTGACCGAACGCAGCCAAACAACGATCCCCGCCGCTATACGTGATGCTCTACACTTAAAACCCGGTGAAACCATTGAATATTCGCTACTTGCGGATGGTAATGTCATTATGTCTCGCCAAACTGAGCCACAAGACGACCCAATTGTCTCTCAATTTTTGGCATTCCTTGAGAAAGACATGAGAGAAAACCCACGACATATCTACCCTGCCCCTGTAGCATTATGGAATAAGATCAATGAACTGACCGCTAATATAAATATTGATTTAGATGCGCCACTGACTGACGAGTAAGATGAGGTAACAGGGAAATGTTAGAAATTAATGGATGGAAAATTTTTTTTCACGCCTGTTTTTTAGAGCAGCTAGTGGCATTAGTCAGCACAGTTCAATCCTTAAAAATTGCCGATCCAGCAGGCTATAAAAAGAAAGCACCAACCAAATTATTGGCTGCAATCAATAAGGTCATTGAAGAGCGTATAGCCGTTAACCCACTCGACCCGATGTTTTACCAAGGAAACACGTTAGGTACAGAACATAAACATTGGTTTCGAGCTAAATTCTTACAGCAATTTCGCTTATTCTTCCGTTATAGTGAGAAGAATAACACTATCATCATTGGCTGGGTGAACGACTTCAGTACATTACGTGCTTATGGCTCAAAGAATGATGCCTACAAAGTCTTTTCCACCATGCTGAAAGCTGGGGATCCCCCCGATGACTGGGAAACATTAAGTAAAGAGGCTCAAATGGTGTCTCAAACCATCGAGCCTCACATTATGGCAGGCTTATTTTCGAATGAGTAGAAACCTAGCGGTGGTGCCGACGCCAGCGGTTAAACGAGTGAGTTAAATGACGTAACTCCCCATCACGCAGCATACCAATAAAGACCCCGATGACGGTATAAATCACGCCTAGCGTCAGCATCATCACAATATCCATAAGTACATCACTAAACGGTAAGCCCATTTGGTTAAGGCCAGCCATGGCATTTGTTGCCCATGTAGACGGCAGTGCAGAGGCTATCATTCGCACCCAATCGGGCATGGCTTGTAACGGCCAAATCGTACCTGACATATAAAACACGGGTGTAGTGATAAACGCCAATGTTAAGTAAATCATTTCCACACTGCGTAAGCATTCCGTGACCAACTTGCCAAGGCCAAGCACAGCTAACAAGAATGGGAAAGTAAACAACCAAATCACATACAGTGGCGCTTCTTGTCGGAACCCCAATACCCATGGCCAAAGGGCAAAAAATACCGTTGATAAAAACAGCCAAATCGGGATCAACGCCGATAATGCCCCTAAATAAACAGCTAACGGCGGTTTTCCTTTAGGTGTAGAACGAACAGCAATACTGACTCGCACGCAAGCAATCAACAAGGAGTGTTGTAACAGCATAACCAACAAACCTGGGAAAACAATCGCCGCAAAGCTAACACCTGGGTTATACAAGGGCTCTGTTTCACTACGCACAGGGGTAATAATGACCTTGGCTTGTTCTTGGCTATAACCCGCTTTGGTTAATAATTGCGTGTTATAGGCATTAAGCAATGTTTGGTACGCCTTAGAAAGCTCCTGCTGAATTTGCCCACTCGCCAAGCGGTTTGTTGCATCCCCATACACAGGCACGGTAATATTTTTACCACTTAATAAATGTTGTTGAAAATCTGTTGGAATGATAATTATCGCAAATAATTTTCGAGCAATCATATCTTGGCGAGCTTGCGCAAGATTATCATAACCGTGCAACTGCACTTTAGGGGTCGCATCTAAATCACGGATCAATTCACGGCTCGCCGTGCTGTGATCCATATCAATCACCGCAACGGGTAAGTCCCATAATACGGGTCTCGCATACACCAAACTCATCACACACAGTGAGACCAAAAGGAGCAGCCACATAGGTTTTTCTAGCATCCCAAGTAACACTTTCCGGAAGGTCGCAAAATACACAGTCATTATGCAGCGCCTCCTTGGGTTTCCAATCGTTTCACCAAACGCTTACGCACTAAAAAAGCGGTAACAACAGGGTAAATCAGTAAAAACAAACAGACTTCGACTATCCGACCAAACGAAATTTCTCGTAAGAAAATATCAAACATGGCATTAAGCGTATGAGTTAACGGCTCGATATTCGAAATAATCTGCGCAGGCAAAATCATCGCTAATTCAGGCACAGCCATCCCAGAGAAAGCTAATGCGATACTCACTAGCATCCCGATTAAGCTGTAAGCCATGATGGCGCTCGAGGTAAAGCTAAAGAGCAACAACCCGATACTTTGCGCCGCTATCACATAGAAGAAACCAACCACAATCATATACAGCGGGTTCCCTATCACTTTGGCGTCAAAAATTGTGACTAATGCTGCCAGTTCAATGGATAATAATGTACTGAAAAATAACGTATAAGGTGCCATTTTACCTAACAAAGCAGTGGCAAAAGGCTTGACACTCTGCAAAGTCGTACCGCGCGACATCGTGTAAATTGTCGCCGTTACTACAAACAGTTGGAGCATATGGATTGTCGCGGCAAACTGTTGATAATAAATATAACTGCCACTTGGATTGAACAAGCTGTCATAGGAAAGTGTCACTTGCGCTAACGGCGGCAAGGCTTTTCCCATCGACTTTGCCATTTCTTGACGGTATTTCGCATTGAGTTCTGCCACCAGCCCACTAAAGTCCTGAATAGCGTAACTCCCTGACGCGTAAAATAATGCATTGTAATACATCCGTAATTCAGGCTGACGCCCGCGAAGAACATCCTCTTCGAAATTATGGGGAATATACAATAATGCGTAGTCTTTTGAGCTCCCCAGCCTTTTAATGGAGGTACTGAGGTTATCGTCCACCGTTTTTACATCTGCATGAGGTCCCGCATTCAGATCGCGAATAATTTGCCGAGACACTGGGCTATGGTTATCATCCACCACCGAAACAGGCAGATCCATCAAAGTTCCCTCAGAAAAGTTAGCGCTAACTAACGTAAACAACATCAGCGGGAACAACCAGCTCAACCAATGAAAAACAGGGCTACGGATAGCCATTTGTGTTTCGCGGCTAAAAGCATGTTCAAAGCCGTGCCAAGCGAACTTTAATTTCATGGCAACACCTTTACTTATCCCAGTGCCATAACACACTCATACCAGGTCTTAACCCATCGATTGGCTCAACAGGATATAAACGAATTTCAAAGGTTTTTAAGTCAAAATCCCCTGTTGCACGCGTCGCTCGTTTCGTCGCATAATCCCCTTTTGGTGCAATATAACGAATTTCTGCCTCAACCATTTTATTACCTAAAGCGGGGATATCGAGCTGAACTTTATCGCCTTTTTTCACACCCACTAAAATATCTTCGCGCAGATTATAAATAAAATATGCTTGCGGTAGGCGGATCAGTGATACCAGCGGGCTCCCCGCATTGAATAACTCACCAATTTCGGCAGGAATGGGGCCAACTTCACCATCGACAGGGGCTTTGACCTGTAAATCATCAATTTGTACTTGGATCTCAGCCAGTTTTTGCTCTGCTTGCTGTAAAGCCGCCTCATATTGGTGACGCTGCTCAATACGGTCCCCATGTTGCCCTTCATCTAAACGGGCTTTTGCCCCTTGGACTTGTGAGAAAGCAACCTCTTTGGCTTTACGTGCATTATCCAGCTCATTTGCTGAAACATAGCCTTTGCTTTTTAAATTACTTAAACGCGCATATTCTCGGGATGCATTTTGGTATTGCGAATTGGCTTGCGCTAACGATGCTTGTAAGTCGCGAATAGTTTCCGCTCGTGTCCCATTTAGAGATTGGTCAAGTTGTGCTTTGGCTTGGTCTCTTGCTGCTTTGGCAGCTTCATACTGTGCTTGCAGTTCAGGGCTTTCAAGGGTTAACAATAATTGTCCCTGTTTAACATCATCGCCACGCTCTACATGCCGTTCCATCACACGTCCTTTGGCTTTTGAAGTCACAATCACTTCAGGCGCATCCACTTCTCCCTGTAACAATAAATATTGATTATGGGAATGAAACAACGCCGCTGCTGCAATTAAGATAAGCATCAGCAAAATCAGTACTATTGTTCTTTTTTTCATTATTTATGCGAACCTTAAATAATAACGGGGGAAACTATCATCCCTAGAGTATGACAAGAAAATTAGGTATAGCGTTAATATATTCGTGCGCAAGATCACGAAAAGGCAGGTCTTTGTCTAATATTGAATCGATTTTTTTCTTATGTCAAATAATGATGAAACACCCTAATTCAAATGTCGATTACTTAACCAATGACTTACGGTATAATTACGAAGAAAATAAATATTAAAAATAGATAGCCCAAGTGAATAATTCCACTCATACACAGCGCTAAAAAGTCTGTCGTGAAATCGCCGAATTATCCACTTACCACAATGCAAAATTTAACGAGCCATGCTCTAAATAGTTCGCATTGTGGGTAGGCGACCAGAGAGGATATCTTGGGAACATACACCAGCATGTGACCCAAGTAGCCGAGTGCGGTCAACACCCCCGCAATGTGAAACACGACGAGCCATGCTCTAAATAGTTCGCATTGTGGGTAGGCGACTAGAGAGGATATCTTGGGGAGCATACATCAGTATGTGACCCAAGTAGCCGAGTGCGGTCAACACCCCCGCAATGTGAAACACGACGAGCCATGCTCTAAATAGTTCGCATTGTGGGTAGGCGACCAGAGAGGATATCTTGGGGAGCATACATCAGTATGTGACCCAAGTAGCCGAGTGCGGTCAACACCCCCGCAATGTGAAATATGACGAGCATATGACAAGCATGTACGAATTTGATTTAATTTTACTATTACTCCAACAAATGTGCGTCTATCTGGTTATTGCTTGGGCCCTTAGCCGCACTCCGCTCGTCATTCCATTATTAAAGGTCACTATCCGCTTACCTCATAAGGTGATGTGTTACCTGATTTTCTCTGTGTTTTGTATTATTGGGACGTATTTCGGCCTGCATATCAATGACTCCATCGCTAACACTCGTGCTATTGGTGCGGTATTAGGCGGCTTACTTGGTGGCCCTGCTGTTGGATTTGCTGTCGGTTTTACAGGTGGGATCCACCGCTATTCATTAGGGGGAATGAGTGCATTTGCCTGTATGGTTTCAACGATTGTGGAAGGGCTAATTGGTGGGTTGGTGCATCGTTACTATATGAAACGCGGTGAAATTAATAAAATTTTTAACCCTGTTACCGCCAGTTGTGCCACGTTTGTTGCTGAAGTCCTTCAGATGCTCATTATCCTGTTATTGGCTCGCCCCTTCGATGAAGCGGTTGAACTGGTGAGAAGTATTGTTGCACCAATGCTGGTCGCGAATACCATTGGCGCTGCCATGTTTATTCGTATTCTGCTCGACAGACGTGCGATTGTGGAAAAATACACCACTGCCTTTTCTGCACAAGCCCTTAAAATCGCCTTAACCACTGAGGGTATTTTACGCAAAGGCTTCAATGCAGATAACAGTATGAAGGTCGCCAAAATTATTTATCAAGAACTCGAAATTGGCGCGGTTGCAATTACGGATCGAGAAAAAATACTCGCCTTTATTGGTATCGGTGCAGACCATCACCGACCTGGCACACCAATCTCATCCAATCAATCCAGACAAGCCATTGATAATAACGAAGTTGTTTATGCTGATGGCAATGAAACACCCTATAAGTGTTCTCTGTGCCCAACGTGTAAACTCGGTTCTGCTCTCGTCATCCCCTTGCGGGGTGAAAATGACCGAGTCATTGGCACCATAAAGCTTTATGAGGCCAAAAATAGCTTATTTAGCTCAATTAACCGTACATTAGGCGAAGGTATTGCCAGCTTGTTTTCTGCACAAATCTTAGCGGGTCAATACGAACGCAATAAACAGTCACTACTGCAATCGGAAGTGAAACTACTCCATGCCCAAGTGAATCCTCACTTTTTGTTTAATGTACTCAATACGTTGCAGGCCGTGATCCGCAAAGACAGCCAACAAGCGGGGCAGTTGGTTCAATATATTTCGACCTTTTTCCGTAATAACCTCAAACGTCCAGAACAAAGCGCTACCTTGGGTGAGGAAATCGAACATATCAATGCCTATTTGCAGATAGAAAAAGCGCGTTTTCAAGATAGCTTGCAAATCCATATTGAAATTCAAGAAGAAGCTAAACACGTCGAACTGCCCGCATTTACCTTGCAACCCCTTGTTGAGAATGCAATTAAACACGGCACCTCACAGTTATTAGAGACAGGATATATTACAATACGCAGCTATATCGGCAGTGAACATGTATATATCGAAATAGAGGACAATGCGGGGTTATATAAACCAGCAAAACAAAGTGATGGTCTTGGGATGGGCTTGGTCGATAGACGCCTGCGCTTAAAATATGGCGAACAATATGGCATTAACGTAGAACATGAACCAGAAAAATTTACCCGAATGAAAATCCGTCTGCCGTACTTGGCGGCACCCTAATAATGATAATGTAACCCTATGAATGTATTAATTGTTGATGATGAACCCCTTGCGCGGGAAAACGTCCGTTGCTTACTCGAAGAACACGATGATATTGACATTATTGGTGAATGCGCGAACGCCATCGAGGCAATAGGCATCATTCATAAAAAAAAGCCTGATGTGGTCTTTCTTGATATCCAAATGCCGCGACTAACAGGCTTAGAAATGGTGCGCATGTTGGATCCCGAAGACCGCCCTTATATTGTATTTCTGACCGCCTTCAATGAATTTGCCATCCAAGCATTCGAAGAACATGCGTTTGATTACCTGTTAAAACCCCTTGAACCTGAACGACTCGAAAAAACCTTAAATCGCTTACGCCAAGGTAAGCAAAAGCAGAACCTTGAACTTCTGGGCAACAATGAGCCGCTGAAATTTATCCCGTGTACAGGCCATAGCCGTATTTACTTGATGAAGCTTGATGAAGTTTTGTATGTCACATCGCGTATGAGCGGTGTTTATGTGATGAGCACACAAGGACAAGAAGGTTTTACTGAGCTGACACTACGCACATTAGAGATGCGTACCCCGCTGGTGCGCTGCCACCGACAATATTTGGTGAATATGACCCAACTGAATGAAATTTTGTTTGGTGATAGCGGGCAAGCCGAGTTGGTGCTCAGCTCTGGTGAACATATTCCTGTCAGCCGCCGCTACCTAAAGCCGCTAAAAGAGGCGCTGGGGTTGGTTTGAGTGACACTTCAACTTCCTACGCACAAACTTGGTGTATAAATTAATAATAAATTTGTACATCTAACTGATTTTTTCTATAATCAGAAATATAAGTTCAAAAAATACACAATACGTTATTCTGGGTTGTGTGTTCACTATTTATAGGAACAAAATATGTCTAATACAATGTCGCAAAAAGCAGCACGTGAAGGCCTTGGTAACCCTGAGCTCTTTAAGGGCGGCGTTTTTGTAACAAAAAATGGGCAATCTGAGCTGTTTATCCAAACAAGTGAAGAACGTGAAATAGAGCTAAAAGAAAGGGAAAGAGAGCGCCAAGCAAATGCGCTGCTAAAATTGGTGATGGCAGCAAAAGATGATGTTAAAAATAAAAGAACCTTATCACCAGAAGAAGCGCTAGAAAAATTACGTGCAGCAAGAAAATAATGAAAGGAAATTGTGATGGAACACCCCTATACGGTCACCCTCGCAGAAACTGCATTATGGTCACTACAGGATGTAGAATCGTTTAAAATCAATTTTATGAGCAGTGTTCAAGCAGCCGCGTTTGTTGATGAGCTACTTTTATCATCCGTTAGAGCAATATCAGAAGATCCTAAGTGTTATCGCCCAAATCAAATGTTAGCCGATAATGGTCTACTAATTCGGGAGCGAATCGATATAACTAGCCAGTATCGTTGTTTATATGAATTTGATATGCAAACAAATCACGTTGTTATCCTACTTTTTATCAGCACAGCACAAGATTTAGAAAAAACGCTTTATCGCTACTACATACTTAGGTAAAAATGGCTAACAAAAAACCCGCATTTCCAAGAAGTGCGGGTTTTCATTTTATTAGGGAATAACTTCCCTAAAACCTAGCAATTACGCGTTATGACTGCTGCTACGACGACGAGGTGCCGCATTCGGGCCATCTTGGCGTGGAGCGGAATTACCACGGTCACGGTTACCACCACCACGACGTTCACCACCACCACGGCGCTCACCGCCACGGTCATTACGACGACCTGCACCGAAACCACCTTCGCTACCACCTTCACGGCGTGGGCCACCACGACGCTCACCGCCACCGCGGCGTTCGAATGGCTGTGCATCACCGATCAGTTGCATTTGCGTTGGTTTATTCAAAATACGCGCACGGCTTAAGTGAGTTAGCACATCTGTTGGCATACCTTTTGGTAATTCAATTGTCGAGTGAGTTCCGTACAATTTGATATTACCGATATAACGGCTGCTGATATCCGCTTCGTTAGCAATCGCACCAACAATGTGACGAACTTCCACACCATCATCACGACCCACTTCGATACGGTACATTTCCATGTCACCAACATCACGACGCTCACGACGGCCACCACGTTCGCCACGCTCTGCACGGTCAAAACCATTGCCATTGCTATTACGGTCACGACGGTCACCACCACGGCGGTCATCACGGTCATTGAATTCACGACGTGGACGACGCGGTGCATCTGGTGGCAGGATTAGAGCACGTTCACCTTGAGCCATCTTCAATAATGCCGCAGCTAACGTTTCCATATCCACATCTTCTGATGGAGACATTTTCGCTAACAGTGAACGGTATTGGTCTAAATCACTACTTTCTAATTGCTGTTGAATTTTCTCAGCAAATTTCGCCTGACGACGTTGGCTCAGCAGATCAGCATCTGGCAGCTCAACCTCAGGAATAGTCAGCTTCATGGTACGTTCAACGTTACGCAGCAGACGGCGCTCACGGTTCTCAACGAACAGTAATGCACGACCTGCACGACCTGCACGGCCAGTACGACCGATGCGGTGAACGTAAGACTCTGCATCCATTGGGATGTCGTAGTTAACCACTAAGCTAATACGCTCAACGTCCAGACCACGCGCTGCAACGTCAGTCGCGATCAAGATATCCAAACGGCCATCTTTTAAGCGTTCTAAAGTTTGTTCACGCAGTGCTTGGTTCATGTCACCGTTTAGTGCCGCACTGTTGTAGCCATTGCGTTCTAACGCTTCAGCGACTTCTAATGTTGCATTTTTGGTACGCACGAAAATAATCGCTGCGTCAAAGTCTTCTGCTTCTAAGAAACGTACTAACGCTTCATTTTTACGCATGCCGTACACAGTCCAATAGCTTTGAGCAATATCTGGACGAGTTGTAATGCTAGCCTGAATACGAATTTCTTTCGGGTCTTTCATAAAACGACGTGTAATACGACGAATTGGCTCAGGCATTGTTGCAGAGAACAGCGCAGTTTGGTGTTCTGCTGGAATTTGGCTCATGATGTTTTCAACATCTTCAATGAAGCCCATACGCAGCATTTCATCAGCTTCGTCTAAGACTAAGCCTTTTAATTTAGATAAATCTAACGTGCCACGTTTCAGGTGATCAAGCAGACGACCTGGTGTACCCACAACAATTTGTGGCCCTTGGCGCAATGCACGTAATTGCACGTCATAACGTTGACCACCATACAGGGCAACAACGTTCACGCGGTTCATATGTTTAGAGAAATCGCTCATTGCTTCAGCAACTTGTACAGCCAACTCACGAGTTGGTGCAAGCACTAAAATTTGCGGAGCTTTCAAGTCTGGGTCAATGTTTTGCAGTAATGGCAAGCTAAATGCAGCGGTTTTACCACTACCTGTTTGTGCCATACCTAATACATCGTTGCCATCCATTAACAATGGAATACATTGTTGCTGGATTGGAGAGGGTTTTTCGTATCCCAGGTCGTTCAGTGCTGTCAAAATAGATGCTGATAAACCTAACTCAGCAAAAGAAATATCGGTCTCAGTAGTCATGTAAAGGTGCCTCATACATAGTGGCAGCCAGTTTACATAACCATCGGAAAATCATTTCGGTCATTTTCATTTAAAATGTGAACTGGCTCAAATTGTGTTTATTAAACGAACAAATAGGCCTTCACCCCGAGGGATGATGACTTAAAAATTTTTCAATGAAATGTTCGTCAGCTATTGCTGGCCCGATTCTAAAAGGTCGTCTTGTTCTTGGCCTAACAGCGCCAATTCCAACAATGCATAGCGGTGTTCAACAAAGCTGTGAGCGTTGTTAGCTACCGTCAGTTTGAATAACGCAAGTGCGCTATCCTTATCCCCCAGACTTAGGTAATGTTTACCTAAATAGAAGTTAGTTTCACTGAGATGCTCAGCGAGCGAAGTGTTATCCGTAGATGTTTCTTTCAAACGCGCCATCAATGTATTTTCATTGATATTGCCAAGATAGAATTCTACGATATTCCAGCCCCATTGCCCTTTCTCCGCTTGGTTGTAGCGGGCAGCAAGATTATCTTGCGCCATACGCGGGTCTATGTCTTTCTCGACGAGATAAAGCCACAGAGTACGAAAAGGATCATTTGGATCTATCTGATAATACGCCAGCAGATCATCCTGCGCTAGTTTGTACCGTTCACCGTAATATAATGCGATGCCACGATTCATCCGCGCGAAATTGTAAGTTGGATCAAGCTCTAAAACAGAATCAAACGCTTCATAGGCAGCATCATAATTGCCTGCCTGCGTAAAATATATCCCTAAAAAATTAAAAACTTCAGGAATATCAGGACGTATGGCTAACGCAGTCGAAAAATCGTTACGTGCCAGCGCCCTTAAACCGAGACTATCATACAACACACCGCGCTCATATAAAAGCTGTGCGTACTCATCATCGGTTAAAGATCGGCTCGCAAGGATTTGTTCCATACGAGCCAATATCACTTCTTGCTGTAATGAAGGTTGAAGAGGAACGGCAAATACCTCGTTCTTTCGCCAATCTTTGCTACTACATCCAATAATAACAAAAAAGATAAGCGCCAAGAGCACACGCGGGAGCGTGCGATAATCTCTCATCCGAAGACAGATACTGTTCAGCATACTCCGTCCTTACATTACCACGCTTTACAAATTATGGTTTCAGCCAATTGGCCGATAGCACCCTACAATGTAGGGTGCTGTTTTTTAGGTCAGCTTACTCTGCTGAGTCCTGTGGCTGTGCACCTGACTCTTCAGTTGGTGCAACGGCTTCTTTCATGCTCAGGCGAATACGGCCTTGACGGTCGATTTCTAATACCTTAACAGGAACTTCTTGACCCATTTGCAGGTAATCAGTCACTTTCTCTACGCGTTTATCCGCGATTTGAGAAATATGTACCAAACCTTCTTTACCGCCACCGATTGCAACAAATGCACCGAAATCAACGATACGCGTCACTTTACCTGGGTAAATGCGACCGACTTCAACTTCAGCGGTGATGTCTTCAATACGACGAATTGCTTCTTTCGCTTTCAGGCCATCAGTTGCTGCAATCTTCACAGTACCATCATCTTCGATTTCAATCGTTGTGCCAGTTTCTTCCGTTAATGCACGGATCACTGAACCACCTTTACCGATGACATCTTTGATTTTGTCTGCATTAATTTTGATTGTATAAATGCGTGGTGCAAATTCAGAGATTTCTTCACGTGGACCATTAATCGCTTGTTCCATTGTACCAAGAATGTGCAGACGCGCACCTTTTGCTTGGTTCAGAGCAACTTGCATGATTTCACGTGTGATACCTTCGATTTTGATGTCCATTTGCAGTGCACTGATACCTTCACGGCTACCTGCAACTTTAAAGTCCATATCACCTAGGTGGTCTTCGTCACCTAAGATGTCAGACAGAACAACGAAATCGTCACCTTCTTTCACCAGGCCCATTGCAATACCAGCAACAGCGGCTTTGATTGGTACACCTGCATCCATCAGTGCTAATGATGCACCACAAACAGACGCCATTGATGATGAACCATTGGATTCAGTAATTTCAGAAACAACACGGACTGTGTATGGGAAATCAGCGTGATCTGGCATCACCGCTAACACACCACGCTTCGCTAAACGACCATGACCGATTTCACGACGTTTAGGTGAACCTACCATGCCTGTTTCACCAACAGAGTATGGAGGGAAGTTGTAGTGGAACAAGAAGCGATCAGTGTATTCGCCCATTAATTGGTCGATAACTTGCGCATCACGTTCAGTACCCAGAGTTGCCGTTACCAGCGCCTGAGTTTCACCACGCGTAAACAGTGCGGAACCGTGAGTACGTGGTAAAACACCCGTACGAACGTCCAGTGCACGAACCATGTCTTTCTCACGACCATCGATACGCGGCTCACCACGGATAACACGAGTTCGAACAACTTGCTTTTCTAAGTTAGCTAAAATATCTGACACTTCAGATACATCAACGTTTTCGTCTTCCGCAACTAATACTGCAGTGACTTCTTCTTTGATTAAATCAACTTGTGCGTAACGTTCTTGTTTCTCAGTGATACGATAAGCATCACCCATGCGGCTTTCTGCTAATGCAGCCACGCGATCATGCAGGGCTTGGTTAACTGGCTCTGGCTGCCAATCCCATTTCTCTTTGCCCGCTTCTTTAACTAATTCATTGATGTTCTGAATAACAACTTGCTGTTGGTCATGGCCAAATACCACTGCACCTAACATTTGCTCTTCACTTAA
Organism: Providencia sp. SP181; assembly: GCF_050446505.1. Lineage (NCBI taxonomy): Bacteria > Pseudomonadati > Pseudomonadota > Gammaproteobacteria > Enterobacterales > Morganellaceae > Providencia > Providencia sp. SP181. The sequence goes on along the minus strand of NZ_JBBPXM010000003.1, from coordinate 82,604 downwards.
CAGCTCAGCTTCAGATTCAACCATCAATACTGCGTTGTCAGTACCTGCAACGACTAAATCTAAGCGGCTTTTTTTCAGTTCATCAGCCGTTGGGTTCAGAACATATTGGTCATCGATAAAACCAACACGCGCAGCACCGATTGGGCCATTGAATGGAACACCTGACAGTGCTAATACTGCAGATGCACCGATCATCGCAACGATATCTGGGTTAACTTGTGGATTAACAGACACAACGGTTGCAATAATTTGGATTTCGTTCAAGAAACCTTCTGGAAACAGAGGACGCAGTGGACGGTCAATCAAACGAGCGATTAACGTTTCACCTTCACCAGGACGACCTTCACGGCGGAAGAAACTCCCTGGGATACGGCCGGCAGCGTAAGTACGCTCTTGATAGTTAACCGTTAAAGGGAAGAAATCTTGGCCTTCTTTAACTTTTTTCTGTGCCACGGCAGTCACAAATACTGCGGTGTCATCCATGTTAACCATAACTGCGGCTGATGCTTGACGAGCAATCATGCCTGTTTCAATCGAGACGGTATGTTGACCGTACTGGAATTTACGAACAATAGGATTTAACACAATAATACCCTTTTTGTAAGGCTACCTGAGCATCTCGGGTAGCATTGGCTTATTCTTCCTACAGCCTCGCGACTAATGAGAAGATTGATATTCCAGTCATCAATGTTCTCATTAGCCGCGCGAATCGGATGTAGCGAAGAGGCATACTAAAACAGTTAATTACGACTTATAGCTTAACATTTAAGTTAAGTACAATTCGAGTATTACTTCAACTTTCAAAATAACTTTTAGAAGAAAAGGGGCCATTTGGCCCCTTTCCTCTGAAACTGACAAGATTAACGACGCAGACCCAGACGCTCGATCAGAGCTGTGTAGCGTGCGATATCTTTACCTTTCAAGTAAGCTTGTAAGCGACGACGCTGAGCAACCATACGCAGCAGACCACGACGGCTGTGGTGATCTTTTTTGTGCTCTGCAAAGTGGCTTTGCAGGTGGTTGATTTGTGCAGTCAGCAGAGCGATTTGAACTTCGCTTGAACCAGTGTCATTTTCACCGCGGCCGAACTCAGCAACGATTTTAGCTTTCGCTTCATTACTTAGAGACATAATAAACTCCAAAATGATTAATGTAAGTGATGAGAGCCAATCTCTAATTTAGCATCTCAAGATTAAGCGCCGCTATTCTACGCTGCTTAACGCCGCAAAGCAATAAGAGCCACTATGCGGATTGTTCATTTTCCACGACCAAACGCTTCGGTGCAAGGCGGCCATCTTCGCTGATAAGCGCAATACCAATAAACCGTTGCTCTTCACCACAGGTGACACGAATCATGCAACCAGCTTCAAGGCCTTGAACTGCAGCTCGCACAGGTTGCCCCTGCTTGAAATAAGCCGCTGTTTCCTCTGTAATATTCACCGCGGGAAAATGAACAACTGCGGTATCCATCGGTAGCAATAAGGCATCCAGCAAGGATTCAAATGACCCTTCTTCTGCATCCACTTTCGCTCTCAATGCCGCCAATTGTTCTAATGTCACCATGCGTTCGTAAGGGTAGTTCGCCACTTGTAATCGACGCAAATAAGTGACATGCGCACCACAACCTAACATCTCACCTAAATCATCAATGATAGTGCGAATATACGTGCCTTTCGAACAATGAACTTCAAGTTCTAACTCATTATTTTCTAAACGAATAAACAGTAATTCATAGACGGTAATTGGACGCGCTTCACGTTCGACAGTAATGCCTTTACGTGCATATTCATATAATGGACGACCTTGGTGTTTCAACGCCGAATACATTGAAGGAACTTGCAATGTATCACCACGGAAAAATTCTAAGGCATCATCCAGTTGCTGCTGTGTAAACTCTACGTTACGCTCACTGATAATTTCGCCGTGTGAATCCGACGTGTCAGTACGTTGCCCAAGACGAGCAATCACGCGATAACGCTTATCTGAATCGAGTAAAAATTGGGAAAATTTCGTTGCTTCACCAAGGCAAACAGGCAGCATACCTGTCGCAAGTGGGTCTAGTGCCCCCGTGTGTCCAGCCTTGTTAGCATTAAAAAAGCGCCGCACTTTTTGCAGCGCATCATTTGAAGAAATATCCGTGGGTTTATCCAGCAGCACTACGCCGTCAATATTACGGCCGCTACGACGACGCCCCATTATTTTTCCTCTTTATCACTAACATCCGCACGACGTTTTTCATCATCACGGATCACGTTTGACACTAAATTAGACATCCGCATGCCATCAACAAGGGAGTTGTCATATTCAAACGTTAATTCAGGAATAATACGTAAGCGCATTGCTTTCCCAATTAACGAACGAATAAAACCAGCGGCTTCATTTAATGCTTTAATACCATCTGCCACCATTTCCTCTTCGCTTTTATCATTAGCGATATTGAAGAAAGTGACAAAGACTTTACCGTATGCAAGGTCGCGAGATAATTCGACACCTGAAACGGTCGCCATGCCAATACGTGGGTCTTTAATCTCACGTTGTAAAATGATCGCAATTTCTTTTTGCATCTCTTGCGCAACGCGCTGAGAACGACTGAATTCTTTTGCCATCGTTATGTCTCCTGACAATAAAGGGGGCAATCGCCCCCTTATTAACACTATTTTGTAGTCACGATACTTCGTGGGCTCTCACAAAATTAACCGTCGATAGAACGTTTAACTTCAATGACTTCGAAGACTTCGATCATATCGCCGACGCGGACGTCGTTGTAGTTCTTAACGCCGATACCACATTCCATACCGTTACGAACCTCACTGACATCATCTTTAAAGCGACGCAGAGATTCTAACTCACCTTCGTAGATAACCACGTTATCACGCAGGACACGGATTGGGTTGTTACGTTTAATGGTACCTTCTGTAACCATACAACCAGCAACTGCACCAAACTTCGGTGATTTAAACACATCACGAACTTCTGCAAGTCCAATGATTTGCTGTTTGTATTCAGGCGCCAGCATACCGCTCATCGCTTGTTTGATTTCATCAATCAGACTATAGATGACGGAGTAGTAACGTAAATCAACGCTTTCACTTTCGATGACGCGACGAGCCGATGCATCTGCACGAACGTTAAAGCCAAGGATAATTGCATTAGATGCCGCAGCCAGTGTTGCATCTGTTTCGGTGATACCACCAACGCCAGAACCGATGATTTTCACTTTAACTTCATCTGTTGACAGTTTCATCAGAGAGTCAGTGATCGCTTCACACGTACCTTGAACATCCGTTTTCAGTACGATGTTCAGTTCAGAAACTTTACCATCTTCCATGTTAGCAAACATGTTTTCCAGTTTAGATTTCTGCTGACGTGCTAATTTAACATCACGGAATTTACCTTGACGATACAGAGCAACTTCACGCGCTTTTTTCTCGTCACGAACAACAGTCGCTTCGTCACCAGCAGAAGGAACGCTAGACAGACCTAAAATCTCAACAGGCATTGATGGACCTGCAGATTGAACATCTTTACCGAGTTCGTTGCGCATTGCACGAATACGGCCATATTCAAATCCACAAAGTACGATGTCACCTTTATTCAGAGTCCCTTCTTGAACAAGGATTGTTGCCACTGGGCCACGACCTTTGTCTAAGTATGACTCAACAACCACACCGCTTGCCATGCCTGTATAAACCGCTTTCAGCTCTAAAACTTCTGCTTGCAGTAACAGCGCATCAAGTAAATCGTCAATACCAGTACCCACTTTCGCAGAGACACCGATAAATTGAGTGTCGCCGCCCCACTCTTCAGAAATAACACCGTACTGAGACAGTTCATTTCTTACGCGGTCAATATCAGCTTCTGGCTTATCAATTTTGTTCACAGCAACAACGATCGGCACACCCGCTGCTTTCGCGTGTTGGATAGCTTCGATAGTTTGTGGCATTACGCCATCGTCCGCTGCAACAACCAGAACAACGATATCTGTTGCCTGAGCACCACGAGCACGCATAGATGTAAACGCGGCGTGACCTGGGGTGTCTAGGAAGGTAATCATACCTTTGTCAGTTTGAACGTGGTAAGCACCAATGTGCTGAGTAATACCACCCGCTTCACCTGATGCCACTTTCGTTGAACGAATGTAGTCAAGTAAAGAGGTTTTACCGTGGTCAACGTGACCCATGATGGTCACAACGGGTGCACGTGGTTCTTGTGCCGCAGAGCCAGTGTCACGGTCATTCATTACCGATTCTTCTAACTCGTTCTCACGACGCAGAATAACTTTATGACCCATTTCTTCTGCCACTAATTGTGCAGTTTCTTGGTCAATAACTTGGTTGATGGTTGCCATTGCACCCATCTTCATCATCGTTTTGATGACTTGAGAACCTTTAACCGCCATTTTGTTAGCCAATTCGCCAACAGTGATGGTTTCACCGATAATGACATCGCGGTTTACGGCAGCGGCTGGTTTAGTAAAGCTTTGCTGTAAAGAACTCCCTTTACGCTGTTTACCTTTCGTACGACCAGAACGACCTGCTGCACGCTCTTCTTCGCGATCAGCTTTCTCAGAAAGTTTGTTACCTTTTTTCTGACGAGGTGCTTTCGCTGTACGGTTACGTGAACGACGGCCTTCTTCTTTCTCATCACTTTCATCTTCTGCGGCACGAGCGTGCGTAGAGGTGGTTGTGTGATAATCACTGTCTTCTTCAGTTTTCGTTTCAGCCGTCCATTTTTCGCCGTTTTCTTCAGCCATTTTACGAGCTTCTTCAGCAACGCGGCGCGCTTCTGCTTCAACTTTACGCTGAGTTTCTTCTTCCGCTTTGCGTTTTAATTCCGCAGCTTCGGCTTCACGGCGTTGTTTGTCGGCATTGCTTTCTGGCGCTTTGCCTGCTTTTTGTTGATTTTCGCTTGGTTTCACTTTTTCTCTTTCCGCTACTTCGCGCGTCGCTTTATCTGCTGCTTCACGTTTTGCTTTCTCTTGGGCGTCACGTTTTGCCAATTCATCCGCTTCGCGTTTTGCAGTCTCTTCTGCTAAACGTTTAGCTTGTGCTTCACGTTGTGCCAGTTCTTCAGCTTCGCGCTGTGCCTGCTCTTCCGCTTCACGCTGCGCCTGTTCTTCCGCTTTAGCTTCTTCAGCATCACGGTTCACATAAGTGCGTTTTTTGCGGACTTCAACATTTACCGATTTGCTTTTGCCACCGGTGACGGGGACGCTCAGCGTACTACGAGTTTTACGCTGTAGTGTCAATTTGCTTGGCTGACCCGCTGCTCCGCCTTGTTCACGGTTTAAGTGGTTCAGTAAAGCTTCTTTTTCAGACTGACTAACAGAGTCATTCTCACTTTTTGTGATCCCTGCTTCAGCAAATTGCTGTACCAGGCGATCAGCAGTAGTTTGAATTTCCGTTGCCAATGATTTTACAGTTTCTGTCATGCCGTTCCTTCCTGCTACAGTGTTTACGCATCGTTACCGAACCAGCAAATATTACGTGCGGCCATAATGAGCGTACCTGCTTTCTCATTATCCAGACCTTCAATATCAATCAGGTCGTCGATGCCCTGCTCAGCAAGATCTTCCAGTGTACAGATACCACGAGTTGCCAAATTATAGGCCAGAGTACGATCCATACCTTCAAGATTCAACAATTCTTCTGCTGGCTGATTATCACCAAGACTCTCTTTTTGAGCCAATTCAATGGTGGTGAGGGCCGCTTTCGCTCTTTCACGTAGAACTTCAACGGTATCTTCATCAAGACCGTCAATTTCCAGAAGTTCATTAATAGGCACGTAAGCCAGTTCTTCTAACGTCGAGAAGCCTTCTTCAACAAGTGCAGTGGCGAACTCTTCATCAATATCAAGATGCTTGGTGAATGTGTCAATAGAAGCGTGTGCTTCTGCCTGATGTTTTGCTTGCAGCTCTTCTGCGGTCATGACGTTGAGTTCCCATTTGTCATCACCACGGTGTTTCTTCAGTAACTGAGCCGCTAAACGCACGTTTTGTCCGTTACGTCCAATTGCTTGGGCTAAGTTGCTGCTTTCTACGGCAACATCCATCGTACATTTGTCTTCATCGACTACGATAGATGCAACATCAGCCGGAGCCATTGCATTAATAACGAATTGAGCTGGGTTATCATCCCATAACACAATATCAATTCTCTCGCCGCCTAATTCACTTGAAACGGCTTGAACTCGCGCACCACGCATACCAACACAAGCACCCACTGGGTCAATACGCTTATCGTTGGTTTTTACTGCGATTTTGGCACGAGAACCTGGATCACGCGCGGCAGCTTTAATTTCAATAATTTCTTCGCCAATTTCTGGCACTTCAATACGGAATAATTCAACCAGCATTTCAGGGCGAGAACGCGTAACGAAAAGTTGTGCGCCACGAGCTTCAGGACGTACATCATACAGGACTCCGCGGATGCGGTCACCTGGACGGAAGTTTTCACGTGGCAACATATCTTCACGCAAAATAACCGCTTCAGCATTGTTACCTAAGTCTAATGTGATGTTTTCACGGTTAACTTTCTTCACTTGAGCGGTGATGATTTCACCTTGATGCTCACGGAATTGGTCAACAACCATCGCACGTTCTGCTTCACGTACTTTCTGTACGATAACTTGTTTTGCTGTTTGCGTCGTAATACGGTCGAACACAACAGATTCAATTTGATCTTCAACATAACCGCCTAATTGCAGTTCTGGATCTTCAAATTGTGCTGCCTCTAACGTGATTTCACGCGTTGGCATTGTCACTTCATCAACAATTAACCAACGACGGAAAGTGTCGAAATCACCTGATTTACGGTCAATTTCAACACGGACATCGATTTCTTGCTCGTATTTCTTTTTGGTCGCCGTCGCTAATGCAGTTTCCAGAGCCTCGAAGATTTTTTCACGAGGGAGGGATTTTTCGTTAGAAACCGCTTCTACAACAGCCAGAATTTCTTTATTCATCCTAGTTGCCTCATTGAACTTTATTAAAAGTGGGGTACCAAGTTAGCTTTCTGGATGTTGCCGAGGGCGAACACCTCATCCTTACCATCTACAGTAACCGTAATCATTTCACCGTCTACGGATTTGATAATACCTTGCCATCTACGGCGGTTCTGCATCGCTATACGTAAAGCCAGAGCAACCTCTTCACCGATAAAACGCTCATAGTGAGCAACGGTGAATAATGGGCGTTCAAGCCCTGGTGACGATATTTCCAGGTTATAAATCACGGAAATTGGGTCTTCGACGTCCAATACCGCACTCACCTGATGGCTGACATCAGCACAATCATCAACAGTGATGCCTTCTTCACTATCGATGAAGACACGCAGTGTCGATGTGCGACCACGGACAAACTCTAAGCCAACAAATTCAAAGCCTAGTGCCTCCACCGGTGCTGAAATCATCTCTGTTAATTTCTGTTCTAATGTGGACAAGCCCACCCCCAGACATAAAAAAAGGGCATATAGCCCAGTTAATTCGATTGTCAAATAACAAAAAACCCCGAAATTCGGGGCTTTTGTAACTGGACCCTGTAGTGCACGGGTTCACCATGTTCTTATTATACCTTTAAAGTCTAGAGAAATCGATGAGAAATTTGAGCGCTAGGTTTGATAATAAACCTTATTACTGCATGATGACTACATCGGATAACTGTTATTGACTATGATACTAACAAGGTATGTTAAATAAGAAATGGTTGCGGGAGCTGGATTTGAACCAACGACCTTCGGGTTATGAGCCCGACGAGCTACCAAGCTGCTCCATCCCGCGTTCGAAAACGTGACATATTCTACACAGATAACCTGTAAATCACAAGCTATCTAAAATAATGGTGCCGAGGACGGGACTTGAACCCGTACGCCCGTTTTGTAGGCACTACCACCTCAAGGTAGCGTGTATACCAATTTCACCACCTCGGCACTGAGGCGAGGTTACCAATGGGACATCAATAACCTCAAATTTTTAACTTCTTACTCATTTCTGAGTTTACTGCTTAATGATGGCATAATTGCCTTCATTCGGAATCTTTAACACTTAACGAGGAATGTCGCTCGTTGGTGTAGCTGGTGCTGCCGGAACGTCTGTTGGTTGCTCGACTTTTGTAGGTTCACTAATGTTTTCCCACTTACTACCACTACCAGTTCCATACTTATTCGCAGTCATGTTGCCAAGTATTAAACTGACGATGAAAAACACAGCAGCCAAGATTCCAGTCATACGGGTCATGAAGTTACCTGAACCCGATGAACCAAACAGTGTTGCAGAAGCGCCCGCACCGAATGATGCACCCATGTCAGCACCTTTACCTTGCTGTAACATAATCAGACTAATCAGGCTGATAGCTGCTATCAAGAGGATAATTAAAAGAGCTACGTACATTTGAGTTACCTATTCAGTTGCGGTGCATAGCCTTTGCTATGACCTCTATTACTGCACACCTACTCATTCACTGCGATAAAGGAAAGCCCTTACAGGATTGAGCAGGTGCGAATACTAACCAAAGCTGAGCCGACAAGCAAGTCTATTTTGAGCTCATTTGCTTATTTGCAGAAAAAAACAACAAATCAGTGAAATATTACTCAACCTAACTTAACCGCAATTAACCTGCCGCTTTTACCGCATCAGCAATACGATTTGCCATCGCAGTGACATCAGCTTCATTTTCGCCTTCAACCATGACGCGAATTAACGGTTCAGTTCCTGATTTTCTCAGCAATACACGGCCTTTGCCTGCCAATTGTTTTTCAACTTCTTCATTAGCAGCAACCACGGCATCACTTTGCAAAGGATCGTGCTTACCTTTAAAGCGTACGTTGACTAACACCTGTGGCAATAATTTCATACCGCTGCACAAGTCGTGAAGGCTCATATGATTGCGAACCATGGCGCTCAGCACCTGTAAACCCGCAACGATCCCGTCACCTGTAGTCGTTTTATCCAGCAAAATCACGTGGCCTGAGTTTTCAGCCCCCATGCGCCAGCCTTTTTCCTGTAGTTTTTCGAGTACATAGCGGTCACCCACTTTTGCACGTTCAAATGGAATGCCAAGCTGTTTCAGGGCGATTTCTAACCCCATATTACTCATTAAGGTTCCGACTACCCCACCTTTTAACTGGCCTTGGCGTAGTGCTTCACGAGCAACAATAAAGAGGATCTGGTCGCCATCAACTTTTTCGCCGAGGTGGTCAACCATAATAATACGGTCACCATCACCATCAAACGCTAAGCCAACATGGGCTTTTTCTTCTAACACTTTTTGTTGCAACTGGCGAACATCTGTTGCACCACATTCTTCGTTGATATTGATACCGTTTGGATCGCAACCAATCGTGATTACTTCAGCACCTAATTCGCGAAATACGTTTGGTGCAATATGGTAAGTCGCCCCATTTGCGCAGTCGATGACAATTTTTAAGCTAGAGAGACTTTGTTCGTTCGGGAACGTCCCTTTACAGAATTCGATGTAACGCCCCGCCGCATCCACGATACGGTTTGCACGGCCTAATTCGGCAGATTCAACACAAGTAATCGGTTTTTCCATTTCGGCTTCAATAGCTTCCTCTACTTCATCAGGAAGTTTTGTCCCATCAATAGAGAAAAATTTAATGCCATTATCATAATAAGGATTATGAGAAGCCGAAATAACAATCCCCGCTTCAGCGCGGAAAGTACGAGTCAAATAAGCAACAGCAGGGGTTGGCATTGGACCCGTAAAAGAGGCCGATAAACCCGCGGCAGCTAAACCTGCTTCTAAGGAAGACTCCAACATATAGCCAGAAATACGCGTATCTTTACCGATGATAATCTTACGTGAACCGTGACGAGCTAGCACTTTTCCTGCAGCCCAACCTAATTTTAAAACAAAATCAGGGGTAATTGGGCTGTCACCCACTTTGCCACGAATACCATCAGTACCAAAATATTTACGAGAGCTCATACGCTTATTTTTCCTTTTCTGACAGAGTCATCTGTACCACTTGCATCGCTTGTACGGTTTCTTTCACATCATGGACACGAATGATATGTGCCCCTTGCATTGCTGCAATCACTGCACAAGAGAGGCTGCCCGCGAGGCGTTCTTGCGGTGGAACATTCAATAATTGTCCAATCATAGATTTACGTGACATCCCTGCCAATAGCGGTAGTCCGAAATTATGAAATTGTTCTAAGTTTGCCAATAATTGGTAATTATGCGACAAGTTCTTCCCAAATCCAAAGCCTGGATCAAGGATTATTTGCTGCCGCTCAATTCCCGCGGCCATACAACGGGCAATTTCGCCTTCAAGATAGGTTTGTACTTCGTGTACCACATTTTCATAATTAGGTGCTTCTTGCATCGTTCTTGGCTGACCTTGCATATGCATAATGCACACGGGCAACCCCGTTTGCGCCGCCACGCGTAATGCGTCTGGTTCATGAAGTGAACGAATATCATTAATGATATGCATACCTGCTTTTGCTGCTTCAGCCATGACTTGCGCTTTCGAAGTATCAACAGAAATCCATACATCAAACTGCTTAGCAATGGCTTCCACAACAGGAACAACACGGTCTAATTCTTCATTCACTGATACCTCAGCGGCACCAGGGCGTGTTGATTCGCCACCGATATCGATAATCGTTGCACCTTCTTGTACCATTTTAGCAACATGCTCTAGCGCATCATGATAAAGATTATGGGTGCCACCATCTGAAAATGAATCAGGAGTAACATTCAAAATCCCCATCACTTGCACAGTAGATAAGTCAAGGAGGCGGCCTCTGGCTTTGATATGCATATTTATTTTTCCTTAACGAAAAAAACCCCAGCGAACTGGGGCTTTATGATTTATTTTAACGACAGCTTATTGTGGCTTGTTATCGTTATTATCTGATGGGTTTGATTCACCAGAATTATTACTTGGCTCTTCAGCACTGTTCTGTGGTTCTTCAGATTGAGGTTTTTCAGCTGTTTTCTCAACATTTGATGGACCTTTACCAAATGTTCCTGTCACATTGCTGACTTTTTTGTCCTCATCCCAACCCGCAGGTTCACGTACTGGACGACGATTCATTAAATCATCAATCATTGGCATATCGATAGTTTCATATTTCAGTAATGCATCTTTCGTTGCATGCAGAATATCAATATTGTCTTCCAATGTTTTGTATGCCAATTGGTAACAGTGATCTAAGATTTTCTTGATTTCTTCATCGACAATACGCGCTGTTTCATCAGAAATTCCTGAACCATTACCAGAAGAACGACCTAAGAATGCAGGACCTTCTTCTTTCGAGTATTGCATTGGGCCTAAACGGTCTGAGAAGCCCCACTGCGTGACCATGTTACGTGCTGTATTGGTGGCAAACTGAATATCGGAAGAAGCACCTGTGGTGACTTTTTCACGACCGTAAATCAGTTCTTCAGCAATACGACCTGCATAAGCTGTTGCAATCATACCTTCGAGTTTCAAGCGGCTACGGCTCACTTCATCACCTTCTGGTAAGAAGAATGCCACACCTAACGCTTGACCACGAGGAACGATAGTTACTTTATGAACAGGGTCATGTTCTGGCATCAAATGACCGATAATCATATGGCCACCTTCGTGGTAAGCCGTTGATTCTTTTTGCTCTTCGGTCATCATCAGAGAACGACGCTCTGCACCCATCCAAATTTTGTCACGCGCTTTTTCAAATTCAACCATGGAAACGACACGCATATTTGCACGAGCCGCAAACAGAGCTGCTTCGTTAACTAAGTTTGCTAATTCAGCACCAGAGAAACCTGGTGTTGCACGCGCAAGAATGAATGTGTCTACGCTTGGGTCGATAGGCACACGACGCATATGCACTTTCAGAATTTGTTCACGGCCACGTACGTCTGGTAAACCAACCACAACTTGACGGTCAAAACGACCTGGACGTAATAACGCTGGGTCAAGAACGTCTGCACGGTTAGTTGCCGCGATAACAATAATCCCTTCGTTGCCTTCGAAGCCGTCCATCTCAACCAGCATCTGGTTCAGGGTTTGTTCACGCTCATCGTGACCACCACCTAAACCAGCACCACGTTGACGACCCACGGCATCGATTTCATCAATAAAGATGATACAAGGCGCTGCTTTTTTCGCTTGTTCGAACATATCACGAACACGAGAAGCACCCACACCCACGAACATTTCGACGAAATCGGACCCCGAAATAGTGAAGAATGGCACTTTTGCTTCGCCTGCGATAGCTTTCGCAAGTAAGGTTTTACCTGTACCTGGAGGGCCTACCATCAGGACGCCTTTAGGAATTTTACCACCCAGTTTTTGGAAGCGAGCGGGTTCACGCAGGAACTCGACTATCTCACCCACTTCTTCTTTGGCTTCGTCACACCCAGCAACGTCTGCAAATGTTGTTTTGATCTGATCTTCTGTCAGCATGCGGGCTTTACTTTTGCCGAATGACATTGCCCCTTTGCCGCCGCCACCTTGCATTTGGCGCATAAAGAAAATCCAGACACCAATCAACAGAAGCATTGGGAACCAGGAAATGAAAATAGATGTCAGTAAGCTAGGTTCTTCTGGTGGTTCACCAACGACAGTCACATGCTTATTCAGCATGGTGTCTAACAGCTTCTCGTCCTGCATAGGAAGATAAGTTGTATAGCGGCTATTATCAGCCTTTCTGACGTTCAATTCACGACCTGTGATACGAACTTCACGTACCTGATCCTGGGCTAACTCATTGATAAACGTAGAATAATCAACTCTGCGACTATTCGAATCGCTTGGGCCAAAACTCTGGAACAAGGACATCAGAACAACTGCGATGACTAACCAGAGAATCAGGTTTTTCGCCATGTCACTCAAGGGATTAACCTCATATTACAACTGTGTTAACAAATAACGCTCAGGGTACTATAGTTTTAGTCCTGTCGCTACAATGTATACTTCACGCGATCGAGCCCGCGAAGATTCAGGTTTACGAACTTTTACTTTCGTAAACAGGGAACGGATATCCCTAAGGTAGTCATCAAAGCCTTCTCCCTGAAACACTTTGACAATGAAACTTCCTCCAGGTGCCAATACTGCACGGCACATATCCAATGCTAATTCAACTAGATACATAGAGCGAGGAATATCAACAGCCGGTGTCCCACTCATATTTGGCGCCATGTCAGACATGACCACCTGTACTTTTTTGTCGCCAACTCGTTCGAGCAAAGCGGCGAGCACTGCTTCGTCACGAAAATCCCCTTGAAGGAAATCCACGCCAACGATTGGGTCCATCGGTAATAAGTCACATGCAATCACTCGACCATTATGACCTATTTGACTAACAACGTATTGTGACCAACCCCCTGGGGCGGCACCTAAATCAACAACGGTCATACCTGGTTTAAAAATTTTATCACCTTGCTGGATTTCCTCCAGTTTAAACCATGCACGTGAGCGTAACCCTTTCTTTTGTGCTTGCTGAACATATTTATCACTAAAATGCTCTTGCAACCAGCGACTTGAGCTTGCCGAACGTTTTTTATTGGCCATTGTGCTTTCCAACTATACTAAAAGATCTACAACGATATTGCTGCTTCTTTACCATCGAACAGATATAATTGATGGTGATAGATATCAGATGGCGGTAGAATAAGCCATTTTCAATACTAACCAAGCAAAAAATCGATGAATCTTAATAAAAAACAAATTCAGCACCTTAAAAGTCTCGCTCACCACTTAAACCCTGTTGTTATGATTGGCAACAACGGATTAACCGAAGGTGTCTTGGCTGAGATTGAAATCTCACTAGCACATCATGAGCTTATCAAAGTCAAAATCGCAGGCGAAGATCGTGATACTAAAAATTTGATCGCTGATGCGATTGTTCGCGAAACTGGTGCAGTAAATGTACAAATTATCGGTAAAATTCTTGTTATCTATCGCCCGTCGGCAGATCGCAAAATCATTTTACCTAAATAATAACCCATCATTTATATAAAAATGCCATTGAAAGCACGTTTTATATGAAGAAAAAGGCCGCCTGCGGCCTTTTTCGTTAAATCAGGGAAATAATATAGCTAATTCAGGGAAATAGGAATCAGATATACTCAACTTTAAGAATTTCGAACTCAACGTCTCCGCCTGGGGTTTTGATTGAGACCACGTCATCGACCTCTTTCCCAACCAAACCACGCGCTATTGGTGAGTTAACAGAAATTAAATTCACTTTGATATCCGCTTCGTCATCACCCACAATACGATACGTCAGCTCTTCATCAGTATCAACATTCAATACCGTTACTGTTGCACCGAAAATTACACGGCCATTGTTGACCATTTTGGTCACATCAATGACTTGTGCGTGTGAAAGTTTCCCTTCGATTTCTTGAATACGGCCTTCACAAAAGCCTTGCTGCTCACGAGCTGCATGATATTCCGCATTTTCTTTTAAATCACCATGTTCACGCGCTTCAGCGATTGACGCAATGATTTCTGGACGGCGGACCGATTTCAGGAACTCAAGTTCCTCTCTTAGTTTGTCCGCACCAAATACCGTCATCGGGATCTGTTTCATTAATAAATACCTCGGTTTCAATCCTATCTAAAAACAAGTATCTTCCTGATTTTGTAACAACAGTACACCGAGCACCTCTGAATACCAGGGGGCTCCAAGTAAATAACTCAATCAGACTCATGTACTCATTTATCTTATCATAATGTACGTTATTTTAACTGAGACTTAATAACGGGTCATCGTTTACTTTATAAGGCATTACACTTTAGTATGTGCAGTATGTCCACTTTAATGCGTGAAATCTATGTCATTACTTAACTTAACCAGAAAATGGATACTCACTTTCGGGATTACCTTAGCCAGTAGTCAAGTTCTTGCTATCCCCATTGATGAGTACAAGCAACACCTGCCAGACGGCACTAACCTCGCTCTGGTTGCGCAGAAAGTGGGAAGTAACACCCCATTAATTGATTATAACGCACAACAAATGGCGCTCCCTGCAAGTACACAAAAAGTGGTTACTGCACTCGCCGCCTTATTGCAATTAGGGCCTGATTACCGTTTTGTCACCAATTTCGAAACCAGCGCCAAATTGAATAATAATACATTGTCGGGGGATTTAGTCATTCGCTTTAGTGGCGACCCAACACTGACCCGCCAACAAATTCGCAATATGGCGAATGCATTGAAACAAATTGGGATCCATAAAGTTGACGGGGACTTAATTGTCGATATTTCTGCATTCGCTAGCCACGATAAAGCACCTGGCTGGGTGTGGAATGATATGACTCAATGTTTTAGTGCTCCTCCAGCAGCCGCAATTATTGACCGAAACTGTTTTTCTGTTTCCCTTTACCCTGCTGAGCGTGCTGGCGATATGGCGTTTATCAAAACTGCCAATTTTTACCCTGTGAATATGTTTAGTGAGGTCAAAACGCTCGCTAAAGGCTCACCTGAGGCGCGCTACTGTGAGTTGGACGTCGTACCTGGGGAGTTAAACCGCTACACACTAACAGGCTGCCTGACTCAACGTAGTGAACCACTTCCCCTTGCTTTTGCCGTACAAAATGGGGCGAGCTATTCAGGGGCAATTGTCAAAAATGAATTAAAAACTGCGGGTATTGAACTGACTGGTAATGTGAAAAAACGCACGCAGCCAACCACACAGTCACAAGTGTTGGTTAAAACGGAATCTAAGCCTCTTCATGATTTACTCAAGGTGATGCTTAAAAAATCTGACAATATGATCGCCGATACTGTTTTTCGGACGATTGGTCGCGAATATTATGGCGTTCCAGGTACATGGCGATCAGGATCCGATGCGGTTAGACAAGTGTTAAAACAAAAGGCAGGGATCGACCTTGGTAATACAGTGATGGTGGATGGATCTGGGCTTTCGCGCCATAACTTGATCACGCCAGCAACGATGATGGAGATCCTTCAGTTTATAGCCAAAAATGATCAACAACTTGATTTCATTTCCATGCTCCCTCTCGCTGGACATGATGGCACATTACGCTACCGTGGAGGCTTCGATGAAGCAGGCGTAAATGGAAAAGTTTCAGCGAAAACAGGTGCATTACAAGGGGTGTATAACCTCGCAGGCTTTATTACCACCGCGAGCGGGCAACGCGTTGCATTTGTGCAGTTTATCTCTGCTTATGCGGTTCCACAAAGCCAGCAACGTAGCCGCCGAGTACCATTAGTTCGTTTCGAGAGCCGGTTATATAAAGACCTGTATAAAAACAACTAATTGCTAAGTTTCATTCATTAAAAAAGGCGCTTTTGCGCCTTTTTGTATTTCTAAGATAAATTATTTTTGGTAAATGATTTCGACACCTTCATCGTCATCTTCATCCCAATCATCATCCCAGTCATCGTCAACGTCTTCAGCACCTGAAAGTTGCTCTTTGTGGTAATCATCCCACATAAACTCGACTTTCTCTGGCTGTTGGACATCTTCAGTCGTTGCCATATCACGAGGTTGAGTATTCATAAATTCCATGATATCCCAGCACAGTGCTTTCACACCTTCATGGTTAACCGCTGAAATCATGTAGAATTTATCTTCCCAGCCCATTGCTTTGGCAATTTCGGCTGCACGTATTGCAGATTCTTCTTCGCCTAAGATATCAATCTTATTGAAGACTAACCAACGTGGTTTCGCTGCCAATTTTTCACTGTATTTTTCTAATTCGCTGATGATGATCTGCGCATTTTCAACAGGATCTGACTCATCGATCGGGCAAATATCGATCAGGTGCAGCAAGACGCGGCAACGTTCTAAATGTTTTAGGAATTGGATCCCAAGCCCTGCACCTTCCGCAGCGCCTTCGATCAACCCAGGAATATCCGCCACAACGAAGCTTTGTTCGTTGTCCATACGCACCACGCCTAGGCTTGGTACTAATGTGGTAAACGGATAATCTGCCACTTTTGGTTTTGCCGCGGAGACAGAACGAATGAATGTGGACTTCCCTGCATTAGGCATTCCCAACATCCCAACATCTGCTAACAGCATCAATTCTAACAGTATTTCGCGAGTCTCACCTTTCGTACCCATAGTACGTTGGCGTGGAGCACGGTTTACTGATGATTTAAAGCGAGTATTCCCAAGGCCATGGAAACCGCCCTTAGCGACCATGTGGCGCTGTTCATGGCGCGTCATATCACAAAGTACTTCATTAGTGCCAAGATCGCGTACACGCGTACCGACGGGCACCTTCACTGTGATATCTTGACCACGTTTACCTGTACATTCACGGCTTTGGCCATTTTGACCACGTTCTGCACGGAATGATTTTTCAAAACGGTAATCGATTAACGTGTTGAGGTTTTCGTCTGCTTGTAAGTAAACATCCCCACCATCGCCACCGTCACCACCGTCTGGCCCCCCTTTCGGGATATATTTTTCACGGCGGAAGCTGACACAACCATTGCCACCATCTCCTGCCACGACCAATATTTTGGCTTCATCTACAAATTTCATATTTCTCTCTCCGCTTCTGAGCCGCATAACGCTGGATGGCTGTTCTACTCAGAGATGGTGTATCTTTAATATGTGTGTAGTTCATTAAAGATCAAATATCTGAATATAAAAAGCCCCGCAAAAAGTTTTGCAGGGCTTTAAGTCTGAATTAAAGATCAGAAAACTTATTCAGCTTCGATGCTGATAAATTTACGATTGTTAGGACCTTTAACTTCAAATTTCACTTTACCATCCGCTAATGCGAACAGAGTGTGGTCACGGCCACAACCTACGTTGTTACCTGCGTGGAACTTAGTACCACGTTGACGAACGATGATGCTACCTGCTAATACAGCTTCACCACCAAAACGCTTAACACCTAAACGTTTTGCTTCTGAGTCACGACCGTTACGAGTCGAACCACCAGCCTTTTTGTGTGCCATTAATCTGCTCTCCTAAATCTTAAGCGATGACAGTGATCTTAACATCAGTGAACCACTGACGATGACCCTGTTGTTTACGGCTATGTTTACGACGACGGAATTTGACGATTTTTACTTTCTCGCCACGACCGTGTGCAACCACTTCCGCTTTCACTTTAACGCCTTCAACGACAGGAGCGCCGATTTGGATCTCATCGCCATTAGCAACCATTAAAACTTGATCAAATTCAACAGTTTCACCTGTTGCGATGTCCAGCTTTTCTAGGCGGACAGTTTGACCTTCGCTAACTCGGTGTTGTTTACCACCACTTTGGAAAACCGCGTACATATTAACTCCGCTTTCCGCGTACTCGCTAAATATTTCAATTCCAGAGCACGCTATAAAATATTCACAATAGGGCGCGAATTCTACGCAAAAAAGCATCAGAACACAAGCCAATAATGCGGTTAGATGACAAAAAATACGACTTTTTTCTCAACAACCTCTTTTTAGTACTGATTTGGTACTAATTACTCAAATTGTTACTTATTTAAACATTTTTTGCATCACACCTGATAATCTTATTATTAATAATGTTATGCTAATGGTATAAGTGTTCTATTCGGTCTCCCATTTTGTTATTCAGGGAATGAACCAAAAACTAATAATATGAATAAATTACGATGAATTTAGAATCTATTATTGAACTAACAACTGAGGATATGTCAGCAGTAAACAAAGCCATCCTCAGTCAATTGAATTCAGATGTTGCACTAATTAACCAGCTTGGTTATTACATTGTCAGTGGTGGAGGCAAAAGGATCCGCCCAATGATCGCGATACTGGCAGGAAGATCCTTAGGCTACGCGGGGCATAAACATACCCAAGTCGCGGCATTGATCGAGTTCATCCATACCGCAACATTATTGCATGATGATGTTGTTGATGAATCGGACATGCGTCGTGGAAAACAAACCGCAAATGCCGTGTTTGGTAACGCTGCAAGTGTATTGGTGGGTGACTTTATTTATACACGATCCTTCCAAATGATGACGGATCTTGATTCGATGCGAGTCCTTAAACTCATGTCCGAAGCCACTAACGTGATTGCAGAAGGTGAAGTTTTACAACTCATGAACTGCAATGATCCTAATATTACTGAAGAAAACTATATGCAGGTGATCTACAGCAAAACAGCACGTTTGTTTGAAGCAGCGGCTCATGCATCTGCTATTTTAGCGAATGCAACACCTGAGCAAGAAAAGGCATTACAAGATTATGGTCGTTATATCGGCACAGCCTTCCAGCTGATCGATGATTTACTGGATTACGATGCTAATAACGCCCAGTTAGGCAAAAATACAGGTGATGACCTTGATGAAGGTAAGCCCACGCTTCCTCTTCTTCACGCCATGCAAAATGGGAATGAAGAAGAATCAGCATTGATTCGCCAAGCGATAGAACAAGGTAACGGCCGCCATTTGTTAGAGACCGTTTTAGCAACGATGAAGCGCTGTGGCTCACTTGAGTACACTTATATTCGTGCACAAGAAGAAGTACAAAAAGCGATTAATGCGCTAAATGTCATTGATGATTCTATTTATAAAGAAGCTTTAATTGGACTTGCTCACATCGCCATCCAACGTCATTCCTAAAACTCGCTATAGGCTGTTTAAGAAAAGGGGAAAATTATTTTTCCCCTTTTTCGTCTTCAGCTATCTGTGCAAGTAGTGAAGATAGACCATAACGCAAAATGTATTTTACGATTTTATTACGTTCAGTCTCTGTCAGTTGATAATAAGCTTCTGACCAGATCTGTAATGCATCTGTTCTTTGGCTTTGATAAGGCACTGACGGCTCGCATAAGCTTAATTGGCCTTGGATCTCTCCTGGTAGGCTTTCAATATAATATTCAACAGCTTTACCTTGGACACCTCGCTTTCGCCGATGTTTCCAGCCCTCTCTTCTTGCCATCAGGTTAACACCCTGTGGCGAGGTTGGCAGTCCTTCTAGCCCTGCGAGCTCTTTCGCAGTGAACCACAATTTTTTCATATCTTCACTTTCACGCTTATATTATGAAACCTGCTATTGCAGCTTTACCGAATCGTCATCTGTTAAAAAAGATTTAGACTGAATATAATATTATTTTTATATAATTAATTATTCACAACTTAAGTATTTGTAAACGACTTTTTATTAATTAAATCAATTAGTGCTAAAGCCCCTTCCCGTATAATGAATGCCAAGATCACCTCACGCTCATCATTAGAGAGTTGGTTATAAGCTTCTTGCCAAATAAACGAATTGTCATTTCGTTTTACCTGATAGCTTGGCAATGCTTCGCTAACAAATTGACCGTCAAAAATATCTATCGATATCGAACTAATGTGGTATTCCAACGCTTTTCCTTGGATACCTTTCCTTTTGCGGCAAGTCCAATTTTCACGCCTAGCCATGGCATTAATACCCTGAGTCGTCATTGGAAGCCCTTGCAACCCAACTAACTCTTTTGCTGTTAGCCATTCCTTGTACATACTGACCCTCCTAGTCCTGATGACAACGCACTTTCAGTTGCTGAAAACTATCTATACTTTCTTAAAAACAGTTAAATCATTCATTTTATTAATAACAGGAAATAATAATATACAAATCATATATGTTATTTGCATTTTAATTTCTTTTAATAACAGACAATTAAATAATTTACTCGCTAATAATTTAAGTAATTTTGTTGAGTAATTTAGATATATTACCAATACAAGTAACGGGTAACAGTAAATACGCCATTCCCAATACTAACTCGAAAGAGTTAGTTTTATTTTCAAAGTTTTATCTTAATTCACAGTTATTAATTCTAACTTTCCATTTAATTTCACAAAAACCACGATAGTTTCATAAAATAGAATTTTTAGAAAAAACCAGAAATTATTTTGGAAAATTTCTGTTATTTTATTTCCAATAACAGGGAGATTGTATTGAATGTATCACAATATCCCGTTACTCGTACCATTAACTCTACATGATTCTGAATGAAAAAAGGACTAAAAAATGATTTTACGGAAGTCAGACTGGCACCCAGCAGACATCATCGCAGCATTACGTAAGCGTGGAACAACACTTGCTGCTATTTCACGTGAAGCAGGGCTGAGCTCTTCAACTCTCGCGAATGCCCTTTCACGTCCATGGCCTAAAGGAGAATGGATTATTGCCAATTTTTTAGGAATTCACCCATCTGAAATCTGGCCAAGCCGATATTACGACCCGATAACAGGTAATTTATTAGAAAGGAAAGTGAGAGAAAAAACACCAATGGAAGATTAAAATCGAATGAAAATAGTTATAAAGCCGTGAATAATAACTTTATTGATCCACGGCTTTATCTTTTTATCATTACTCAATAAAGAAAATATTATTTCATACGCGCAAAACCGTCAGACAGATCCTGCTTTAAATCATCCAGATTTTCTAAACCAATCTGAAGTCGCAGTGTTGGGCCACCTGGCTCCCAATGTGTGACTGTACGGTATTCAGCGCAATTAAATGGAATAATTAAGCTTTCAAAACCACCCCATGAGTAGCCCATACCAAAAATGGATAGCCCATCTAACATGTTCGCAATATCAGTCTGGGTGTATTTCGGGTCTAACACGATGGAAAATAACCCTGATGACCCTGTAAAGTCCCTTTTCCATATTTCATGCCCAGGACAATCAGGAAATGCGGGGTGTAAAATTCGAATAACTTCAGGGCGTTGCTGTAACCAGTGGGCAATATTTAGCGCTCTTTCTTGGGCTTCTTTTAAGCGAATAGGCAACGTTCTCATACCACGTAAAGCCAGAAAACAGTCTTCCGCTCCAGGCAACATCGCCATGTAGTCATAAGTTTCACGTAGTTTTGGCCACCATGCTTGATTTGCAGACACAATCCCCATCAGCAAATCAGAGTGGCCACCTAAATATTTTGTTCCTGCTTCGAGTGAAATATCACAGCCCAGTTCATGCGCTTTAAAAAACAACGGTGTTGCCCATGTGTTATCGATGATGGTGGCAATATTATGCCGTTTCGCAACATCAACAATCGCAGGAACATCTTGAATTTCAAAACTTTGAGAACCTGGAGACTCTAAAAAAATGGTGCTGGTATTTGGCTGCACAAGTGTTTCAATCTCTGTACCGATCATCGGATCGTAATAAGTGGTCTCAATCCCCATTTTATCCAATAACCCGTGGCAAAACTTACGGGTTGGCCGATAAACACTGTCTGGCATCAGTAAGTGATCACCCGATTTCAGTGTCGTTAACAAGGCTAGGACTATTGCTCCTAATCCTGACGGTGACAACACCGTCCCCTCTGCCCCTGCGAGAACAGACCACGCCTGTTCAAGTTGCTTAATGGTTGGCGTGCCCGCTGTACCGTAGTTAAATTCGGCTCTATCGTTGATTAAGGCATCAACCGTTGGGAACACCACCGTCGAACCACGATAAACTGGGGCATTCACGAACCCTGATTGCTTCGCAGGGTCTCTTCCAAGCTGGGTCACTTGTGTATCAACATGAAACTCAGAAACTGCTTTTTTCTTCATGAGATCCTCTCATCAACATCATTATTTATTCGAAAAACTTAAAGAATGGTGACAGACACAACAGCACACCAAAGAAAATGATAAACCACACTGTTGGGCCTTTAAATTTGTGCAGTGCTGGGACTTTGTAAACCAGATAACATGGGATCAAACAAGAAACGATACCAAACAATGGACCACCTAACTGCATAAAAAACAGGATTGAGAATCGTGTTGAAACCCAGAACCACAGTGCGATAATCACGCCTAAGCATACGCCATAGTGCAGTACCGTTTGGTTAATGCGCTCTTCAGGCATGAATCGAGTGAGAATATTCACCACAATGCCTTTTATCGCTTCTTGGAAGCCCAAGTAAATCCCTAAGAATGCCGTTAAGATTGCAAAAATATTCAATAATGCCGTCATCACTTTCACCACAGCACCTGGTATCACCTGCGCAGCAATCGCTAATGCAGAAATATTCTGCTCGAAAGCGGATACCGCTTGTTCATGGCTAATTGAAAAGGTAAACGAAAATGCAAAGAATAATACGGCGACGGCTAAAATAATATAGGCAACGCGGTTAGCCCGTATTGCACGGTAAGTCGCAATGCGTTTATCGCTTTCTAACTTACGATAAGCAATATTCATTGGGCTCAAAATTTGCACAAATAAAATAGAAAACAATGTAAATGGTAATGTTAAGAAAACATCTCGCATAAATGGGAGAAAATCAGGAAAGGCAGTGATATTCGCAAAGTTCCAATATGGCACCATGACAACACCAAGCAGCACAATAATCCCAAATTTCACAATAACCATTGGGCCTGACACTTTAAACAGTAGCCTCTCTCCTTGCGCCGCTATCGCGACCAATACGGAAATAATAATCAACCCATACCAAATAGAGTCAGATAATAACCCTTCGGTTAATCCAAAGGTTTTAATATACGAGGCGCTGTCAAAGGTCACGGCTAATGAATAAGAAAACATACCGTGCAATAGCATTAAAAAGTAAGCTATCCCTAATGCTATCCCCCAATTTTTACCCAAGTATTGCGTAATAACACTCGCATAATCATTACATTCTTCAGATTCAGATAGCGTTCTAAGATATAAATTTTGTAACCAATAAATGGCTGGATAAGAAAGCATGGTTGCGGCAATAAACACCCAGATGCCTTTAATACCAATTTGCACAGGCATAAATACAATTCCTGAGCCAATCGCCATCCCGATACATAAAATCACCCAACCTACATCATATTTTGTAAAAGGGATCTTTTTGGTATCAATAGGATTACCTGCACTTGCCTGAATACTATTAGACATAGTCTATTCCTCAACGTTATAGATTTAATTATTAAAAAAGTTAGGAACAACATTATTTGTAGGCGTTAATTTTTCATTATCGCCGTTTTTTAATACTGGTGTGGCTCGAGCAAACTGCGATAAATTCACAATTATAGTATGCTGGAATAAATGGGTTTGATAGGGCGGGACAATGCTAATAAATAAAAACACTTTTGCGTTCAAAGCAAAAATTGACAGCTACGCGATTTTTCGACATTTAGAGTTATTTATCAAAATCGTCGAATGTAATAGCTTTAGCCTAGCGGCGAAGAAGCTGAATGTAACGCCGTCATCCGTCAGCCGAGGGCTACAGCAGCTAGAAGATCAATTGGGTGTAGTCTTGCTAAAACGAACAACCCGAAATTTTATTTTGACCGATGCCGGGCGCTATTTATTGCAGAGATCGCAAAACTTATTGGCTGATCTTGATGACTCTCTGATCAATACCGCAAGTTTCTACCAACATGCTCAAGGGCAATTAAAGATCACCTGTTCCATTGCATTTGGTGTCTGCCATTTAATGCAAATCTACAGTGAATACCGCGAAACGAATCCCAAAGTCAGTTTATCCGTTGACCTTAATGATGAGCTAATTAATTTAAATGAAGTGGATTTTGATATTGCATTACGTATTACTAGTCACCCGCCTGAGAATTTTGCGCTACGAAAAATTTGCAACATTAACTGGGTATATTGTGGTAGTCGGACGTATTTTGAGCGTTATGGTATTCCTCAGTCCCCCGCCGATATTGCATTACATAATTGCTTAATTAACCCGAATATTCCTGACACATGGCGAATGACGGATAAAGATGGTAGCGCTTATCCTTTGGAAATTAATAATATGATTGAGGTGAATAGTAGCTTAGGTTTATTAGAAGCTGCACGTTGCCACCAGGGCATTGTTTGCTTACCCACATATATGTTAGGCAATTATATTGAAAATGGCGAGCTGATCCCTGTCTTGCTGGATTATGACCCCAAATCGACACCATTTGCACTGTATGCGTTATATCACCCAGCTCATACACACTCACCGAAAATCAGAACATTTATTGATTTTTTAGTGGAAAAAATACCGTCAGATCCACACTGGGATCATTGGATGCGACAGCATGCCTCGTAGTCGTCTCATAGAAATTAAAAAGGTTGAGTTCTATAAAAAGAAACTCAACCTTTTCGATTAGGAAAAATTAATTAGCATTAGCCATTAATGAATTTTTCACCTAATTCGATATCCGCTTTCAGGACATCTAACATGTCTTTCAGCGCTTTTTCTTCAAATGCGCTTAATTTGCCAATTGGCAGGTGTTTTTCGATACCGTTTTTACCTAAAACAACAGGTTGTGCGAAGAAACGTGCATGTTGGCCTTCACCTTCAGTGTAAACACACTCAACCACGTTGCTTTCACCTTGCAGACCACGAATTAAAGATAAACCTAAACGTGCTGCTGCTTGTCCCATAGACAGTGTCGCTGATCCGCCACCGGCTTTTGCTTCAACCACTTCAGTACCTGCATTTTGGATACGTTTAGTTAATGCTGCGATTTCGTCATCAGAGAAGCTTACACCTTCAATTTGTGATAACAGAGGCAGGATCGTCACGCCAGAGTGACCACCGATAACTGGAACTTCGATATCGTTGACGTTTTTGCCTTTTAATTCCGCAACAAAAGTATTAGAACGGATGATATCTAATGTTGTCACACCGAATAAACGGTTTTTGTCGTATACACCTGCTTTTTTCAGAACTTCGGCAGCGATTGCAACAGTTGTGTTCACTGGGTTAGTGATAATACCAATTAATGCTTTCGGGCAAGTTTCTGCGATTTGTTGAACAAGGTTACGAACGATGCCTGCGTTAATGTTAAACAGGTCTGAACGGTCCATGCCAGGTTTACGTGCAACACCCGCAGAGATAAGAACAATATCCGCACCTTTCAGTGCAGGTTTCGCATCTTCACCAGCAAAACCAGCCACTTTAACGTCTGTTGGGATGTGGCTTAAGTCAGCAGCAACACCTGGAGTAACCGGTGCGATGTCGTAGAGGGAGAGTTCTGAACCAGCTGGAAGCTGATTTTTGAGAAGAAGGGCGAGAGCCTGACCGATACCACCTGCTGCACCTAGGACTGCAACTTTCATTCTGAAACTCCTTAATTTGTACTTTAAAAAAATATGACTTTATTTGGTTATGCACTAAACGCATTACGTATAAAAAACAATTTCTTAACAGATAGAGAGAGAGTTTAACGCTAGAGAATTTGTTGACTAATTCCCCCTATTCTAAACAAATTCCTTATCTGTTAATGAGATAACGGGCACTTTTTTAACAAATAGTTTTTCTCACTATTGCTTTTCGCACAATAAGTTGTTTTTACTGTTCATTATTCAAGCACAAACCCTTTTATTAACAATAAACTTACAACTTTAATAAGCTAAATTCATTGATATATTATGCTAATTTTCCACACTAACAATTTAAGATAAATTGACTTTTAGCGCTGTAAATAAAACAACATAAAACCTAAAAGATTCCATTATCATTGATTATTAAATCATCATAACGCAATTTTGTTGCATAAAAATGCACTTTTACGGATAATACAACTTAGTTTAATGCCGATGAATGGGTTAATTATGCGTACTCCGTCTAAACAAGAAGACTTAGTTAAGGCTTTTAAAGCCCTACTCAAAGAAGAAAAATTTAGCTCTCAGGCTGAAATTGTCACGGCTTTGCAGGAAGAAGGCTACGAAAACATTAATCAATCTAAAATTTCCAGAATGCTCACCAAGTTTGGCGCTGTTCGCACTCGTAATGCGAAAATGGAAATGGTGTATTGCTTGCCAAGTGAGCCTGGTGTGCCAACCGCCACCAGTCCATTGAAAAACCTCGTTTTGGATATCGATTACAACCCATCAGTTGTGGTAATTAGAACTAGCCCAGGCGCAGCTCAATTAATTGCTCGCTTACTAGACTCATTAGGTAAAGCCGAAGGTATTTTAGGGAGTATTGCAGGGGATGATACGATTTTCTCTACACCAGCGAATAACTTCACGACGAAAGAGCTATACGAAGCGATTTTAGCGTTATTCGAGCAAGAGCTCTAATTGACATCAATCGTTTGATGCCAAACTAAGGGGGAAAGTATCGACTTTCCCTTTTTTATTTAAGCCAAAGATTAGGGGCTTTACCGTGCTATTCGAAGTTTTTCGCAATATTGTGCATTACGGCTTTCATTTTTTGATGCCAATTTTGTTCGCCTATCTATTTTGGCGAAAAAATTGGAAGTTAGCCGCATTGATTATGATTGCAACAATGGCTATCGATTTAGACCACTTATTAGCAGACCCTATTTTTGACCCTGATCGCTGTGGCATTGGCTTCCATCCCCTTCATTCCCTTTGGGCCGCGATTGCCTATGTCATTTTACTGTTTATGCCATCCTGGAAGCTTAAAGCTGTAGCTGTCGGGTGCTTATTCCATCTTTTTACCGATTCACTCGATTGCTATATGGGCAGCCTAAAAAAAGAAATGAATAACCCAGTAACATTAAGCTGGGTGATAGACCAATGCCCATTCGATACATCAGACATTAAAAAACCCCAGCAATCTTAATGAACACTGGGGTCTATCTAGACTATTATCAGTAGGCTTAATTACTCATCTACTTCAGTTTCCGCTTTCGCTTTCAAACCCGCTAGCAATTTCCCATGGATGCCCTCAAAGCCACCATTGCTCATGACAAGTATATGGTCACCAGGCTGTGCAGCTTCAATCACCATGTTCGTCAGTGTGTCAATATCCGCGCTCCAGCGAGCGGGCTGAACGCACTTTTCAGCGATGTCAGTGACCATCCACGGAATATTGGTTGGTTGGAATAAAAAGACTTCATCTGCACGGCCTAAAGCAGGCGCAATGTCATTTTTATTCACCCCCATTTTCATGGTATTTGAACGGGGCTCTAACACAGCAATAATTCGTGAAGTCCCACCCACTTTGCTACGCAACGCTTCGAGTGTTGCCAAAATTGCGGTTGGGTGATGCGCAAAATCATCATAAACGCTGACACCATTTTCCACACCACGCAATTCAAGGCGACGACGTGCATTGATAAATTTACTCAATGCAATACAAGCCTCTTTAGCAGGTACACCAACATGGTGAGCAGCTGCAATCGCCATCAAACCATTTTGGATATTGTGGTTACCCACTTGTGACCAAGAGACTTCGCCCACTTTTTCTTGCTGAAAATACACTTCAAAGTGGCTACCATCGTGGTTTAGCTTCACCCCTTGCCATTCGCCATGTTCACCGCCCACCAGCTCTTGCTCACTCCAACACCCCATGCCAATCACTTGTTTTAAATGATTGTCATTGTCTGGGGTAAAGATTTTTCCACTGGCAGGGACGATACGAACAAGGTGATGAAATTGTTTTTGAATTGCTTCGAGATTTTCGAAAATATCCGCATGGTCGAACTCAAGGTTATTCAAAACCAAGGTTTTTGGACTGTAATGCACAAATTTTGAGCGTTTATCGAAGAATGCACAATCATACTCATCGGCTTCAATCACAAAAAATGGGCTTTCGCCAAGTTTAGCGGACACATCAAAATTGCCTGGCACACCACCAATTAAGAAGCCTGGCTTATAACCGCAGTCTTCTAAGATCCACGCTAACATTCCTGCTGTCGTGGTTTTACCATGTGTTCCCGCCACAGCAAGTACCCAACGCTCAGGTAATACGTGGTCATGTAACCATTGAGGGCCTGAAGTATAAGGTAAACCTCGTTCTAATACAGCTTCAACACACGGGTTACCACGCGTCATGGCATTGCCAATCACCACCATATCTGGGATCGGTTCGAGCTGAGCAGGGTCATAACCTTGAATAAGCTCAATGCCTTGATTTTCAAGCAATGTGCTCATTGGTGGATAAACATTTGCATCTGATCCCGTCACTTTATGGCCTAAAGATCGCGCCAATATTGCTAAACTTCCCATAAAGGTACCGCATATACCTAAAATATGTATGTGCATTCTTTTTCATCCAATTAGCATGAGGTTTGTCACTATTCTACCCATCAATAGCAGGTTTATAAATGCATTAACCTATTAATCTTTTTTTTATTTAGTTAAACTCTCCCCCGCGCGGGGTATAATCGTCCCGCAAAACCTTTGTCAATTTTATTCAGGACCTTCGTCATGAAAACATTAGGCGAATTCATCGTCGAAAAGCAACAAGATTTTCCTCATGCAACAGGTGAGCTGACGTCACTGCTGTCAGCAATTAAACTGGGCGCTAAAATTATCCACCGTGATATTAACAAAGCTGGACTCGTCGATATTCTTGGCACTAATGGTGTTTCGAATATTCAAGGTGAAGTCCAGATGAAGCTTGACCTGTATGCAAACGAAAAACTGAAAGCGGCCCTAAAAGCACGCGGAGAAGTCGCTGGTATCGCCTCTGAAGAAGAAGACGAAATTGTCATTTTCGAAGGAGACCGTGCAGAAAACGCAAAATATGTCGTATTAATGGACCCACTAGATGGTTCTTCGAATATCGATGTAAACGTTTCCGTCGGGACAATTTTCTCAATTTACCACCGTATTACACCAATTGGCCAACCTGTGACTGAAGCAGACTTCCTGCAACCAGGTAACCGCCAAGTTGCTGCAGGTTACGTTGTTTACGGTTCATCAACCATGTTGGTTTATACCACAGGGGTTGGTGTGCATGCGTTTACTTACGACCCATCATTAGGCGTATTCTGCTTATCTCATGAGAAAGTCATGTTCCCATCGGAAGGCAAAATGTACTCCATTAACGAAGGTAACTATATCAAGTTCCCTATGGGTGTTAAAAAGTACATTAAATACTGCCAAGAAGAAGATAAAGCAACTAACCGCCCTTATACCACGCGCTATATTGGCTCTTTAGTGGCAGACTTCCACCGTAATTTGCTCAAAGGGGGTATCTATATCTACCCAAGCACAGCAAGTCACCCAAATGGAAAACTGCGCCTACTGTATGAGTGCAATCCAATTGCATTCTTAGCTGAACAAGCTGGCGGTAAAGCAAGCGATGGTGCGAACCGTATTTTAGATATTATTCCAAGTGAATTACACCAACGTGCTCCGTTCTTCGTCGGAACCGAATCTATGGTGGAAAAAGCTGAATCATTCATGCGTGAATTCCCAGACGCTGAATAATCTAATTCACTAATGCTCAGGCGGGATTTCCCGCCTTTTTTGTCCCTTTTTTTCGCCAACTAGTGAGTTTTTCCCCTTTTTGCGGCTATAATGTCCCCCACGCTATCTACCCGAAAATGTGAGCGACTTGAAAGTCGATAACTAACACTATTTAATCAGTACGTTAATAGTAAACGGGTAAATTCATTATTCACACAAAGGATACATTTAAATGGGCCTGAACAATGTACCGGCAGGTAAAGATCTGCCAGAAGATATCTACGTTATCATCGAAATTCCAGCTAACGCAGATCCTATCAAATACGAAGTTGATAAAGAATCTGGCGCGCTGTTTGTAGACCGTTTCATGTCAACAGCAATGTTCTATCCATGCAACTACGGTTATATCAACAACACACTGTCTTTAGATGGCGACCCAGTTGACGTGTTAGTCCCAACACCATACCCATTACAACCTGGTTCTGTTATTCGTTGTCGCCCAGTTGGCGTCCTGAAAATGACCGATGAATCAGGTGAAGATGCGAAATTAGTGGCTGTTCCACACACTAAACTGAGCAAAGAATACGACCACATTAAAGATGTGAACGATATCCCTGAGTTACTGAAAGCACAAATCACTCACTTCTTTGAACATTACAAAGATTTAGAAAAAGGTAAGTGGGTTAAAGTTGATGGTTGGGATAACGCAGAAGCTGCTAAAGCGGAAATTATCGCCTCTTTCGAGCGCGCTGCGAAAAAATAATTTTCCCCTTCAGGAAATATTATTGAAGGCTCTGGTTAACCCCAGAGCTTTTTTTATGCCTTTAAATGTAAAAACGCCGGCAATATTGCCGGCGTACTGCACATTGTCCACTCAACAAAATAGTGTGTGGTTATTTTTCTTCATCACGTTTGAGCCAGTCGCCGCTTTTAATTTGGCGCAGGCCATCAACCGAATGCTTATACAGATAAATCCAAGCGTTGCCATATGGCGTTGGGATCAACTCTCTTACATAATCCTGGGAGTTTTTCTTTAGCTCATCTAGCTCGGTCAAAATCGATGGGTTGATGCGGTACACTTCGCACTCAATGGCTCCATCGCCTTTCACCACAGCGGGATAAAATCCAAGATCATACAGTTCATAGCCTTCTAGCTTGTGCTCGCCTAACAATTGAGCATAAGTCATCCAGTGATGATTTCCTTGCTTTTGTCTTAAGCTGCCATAAACAATTACACGCATAATCTAAAACTCAAATTGGTAAAGGAGATCCAAGGCCTGGTTCACACCAGACACAGCTTCTAAATACAATTTTGGCATTAACCGATAGCGTAAGGTCAAGGTTGCCAATGAGTCAAAGATACCAACTCCATACTTCACTTGTAAATCATTGGTTATCTTACCGCTCACCACAACTTGGGAACCATCGCCCACACCTTGAGTATCGAGTGCCAGATCAGAAACCCCGAATGTTTCACCTATCTTACCTACCAGTTGCCCACTTTGAGCCACACCTAAGCCGATAATCATCGATGTCATTTGGGAGCCATTTGCGTCACCACTTTCTAAGCCTTCCCCTCTTAACAGATAGGAAAGCGCTTCTTGTTGTGTCTTGGCTGGCTCAGAGAATATCTCGACTTTCGGTTTGTCTGCAAGCCCTGTGACCTTAACACCTGCAATAACATCATCTGCCGTGTTCTCTGGATTACGAATCGCCTCTAAATTTAAGAACGGTTGATCCGCAGGTCCTGAGAACTGAATTTGCCCTTTACGGACAATTAAGTCCTGACCATAAGCACGGAAACGCCCCGCAGGAATGTCAATCTGCCCATTCAAGCTGAGCCCTTGCTTATTCTGCAATACCTTCAGTAAGCCCGTTAACCGCGCTTTTAGACCAAATGCATCTAGCTGTACATCATTACCAATTTTAATATCTAAATTGGTTTGAATCGGAATAGAAGGCGCTTTTTCTTCTATCGGCTGCAAGTTGTTATCCAACATCACCACATCAGAAGACGCACTAACTGCTGACTCAGGCAGCTCTTGAACCGTAATTCTTGCCCATGGAATAGTCACAGAACCACTTAACGTTAAGAGCGATGGCGAAGCATTAAACACAATATCAGGTTGCACATCAATTTTAATCATCGGTGGCATGGACACACGCAGGTTGTTCCCGCGCGCCATGACTTTCGCACGCCACGCATTGATATTTCGCCAATCCGCATCACCATCAATGTTCAGATACCCTTCAGGGGTATTGATCTGCCCATTCATTACCGAACTCGTGCCATTGAAATTAATGCCTAAATGACCGCTTTTAATATCAAACGGGATCATAGCAGATTTAATTTCTAAGCTAGAAAGTGATAAGTTCCCATTTAACAGCGGGTTATTCGCTGAACCACCTAAACGAAGGTTTGCATTTAAACGGCCATTCGCCACTTCTTTTTGACCAAGTAACGGTTTGATTAAATCCAAGGTAATCGAGTTGATTTCAACATTTCCCGATAACAAACGGCGTTTTTCAATATCTGAAACTTGCAAGTTTCCACGCATCTGCCCGTTATTGGCGAGGCCAAATAACCAATTAAGGTCTGCTTTACCATTTTTCAAGGCGGCGCTGAGAGTTAACGTATCGAATGCGATGGGTAAACGCGTCCCTTCAACAAACTGGGTCGCTTTCACATCATTGCCACGTAGATCGACCTGCACTTGCGGCATGCTACCATCCGCTTTCCAGCTCGCGTTCGCTTTACCACTGAACACACCGCTAACACGGGTATCTTTTGGCATAAACGGTTTTATCATTGCTAAGTCGAAACGCTCTAACACAATGTCCGCACTGCCGCTTTTTCCTGCTTTAATAGGTTTTGGCACACACAAACGCGCGTTTGGATTTACCCAGCAATGGCTGCCAATCGTCACTTCTTGCGTTTGGTTTGCATAATTGAGTGACATAGCTTGGTTTAAGCGCCATTCGCCAACCACCGTATCAAATAACGTATTTGATAACGTGCCTTTCCACACCTCAGTTTGGCGATCAAACCCACCCGCTAATGCTAACTGGCCAGAAACAGGTTCACCTTTCATATTTAATTTCAGGGTATGCTGTTTTTCGCTACCTTTGGCATCTAACGTCAAGTTGCTAACGACTAAATCCCCTTGTCTTAACTGACGTAAAACAACAGATAAATCCCCTTTGATTTGCTCACCAGTCGCAACATTACCTTTGATAGCAACATTTTCGATAGCGAGATCATTTTGCCATTTCACGCCTCGTGCAGTCAGGTCAACCAACGCTTCCGGCGTTTGTAAATTACCGCGTAATTTCACATCCCCTGCAATCACGCCACCAAGCCCTGGCAATAACCCGTTTAGTGCGGGCGCACTAATTTTGGCATCAAGGTTCCATTTCTCGGCAAGAGAGCCCTTAACGTCTACATTATTCTTGCCTAAAGCTAAATTAAAATGAGGGATATCCCATTGGCCTGCGGCATTACCTTTCGCCTGCCCACGGGCTTTGAGTAAGTTATTTTTAACATTACCATCGAGCATAATTTCAGGGATATCTAACTGCCAACTACCGCCGTATAAACTACCACGGGTAGCAATCTTACCGTCCACTTTTGCAGGCCATTCTGGATACTGTTTTGCTGTATTGATCCCAGACAAAGTCAGTATTGCATTCCAGCTAATGGCTTTGCTCCAATCAGCAACACCCGTGATATCCGCATTTCCTTGCAACGCGGCAAGGCGTAAACGCGTTAAATTGATTTGCGCTTCGTTACCTTTTGCATCTAGCATCAAGGTCGATGGGGGTAAATCTTGCCCCGTGATTGCAGAACGCAACGACAAATCATAAGCTGATGGACGACCGTTTAAACGCAGGCGCGTGCCATCTAATTGATATTGCGCATCCCCAACTAACGGCCACGCAAGTTTATCGCTTTCAAGGGTGAGTAAAATTGGCAAATCTGCTTGGGATAAGTCAGTTTCTGCATCAAGCGTAGCATTAATTGGCCCTTGTAAATTAAGTGCCAATTTCAATTCATCAATCAACCCACCTTTAAGGGATAAATCGACTTTCTGCCCATCCAAATCATCTAAACGACTTTCCCCAATAACCGACAATGAAACTGGCCATTTATCTTGCAGCGTTGCAGTACCCGATAACGACACATTGCCTTGCGGCGCATCCACTTTGAGCTGTTTAACCAATACTTGCTGCCCTTGATTGGATAAACTGAGGTGCAATTGGTTGATTTTAACGTCAGTACTGCCCGTTAATTGGAAATTCGAGGCATTAATCCCTTCCACATTTAAATCAACAGGGAGAATAACTTCTGGTAATTCGGCTAGTAATGGCTTCGAAAATAACGCCTTAAGCTCATCCGCAAGGGATTTTTGCTCATTGATTGGTGTCAAGTCTGGCTGTTTTTCTTCTTCAGGCTTCACATCCGAGCTTTCAGGAATATTAATTGCCAGATTAATAATATCCGTTGGAGCGAGGGTAATCGCCTTCCCTTCCCATGTTGCCCCAGTGGTAAATTTTGCTAAATCGATAGCCATGCCATCCACAATGACATGCGTTTCCACAAATGACAGCTGACTTAAACGGATAGTTAAAGGCGCTTTTAGCTCTGTCAACGGCTCAGAAGGCGGAGTCTCTTCCGATGGCGGAAGCTGTGAGGTATCAACGTTAACCGTGACATTTTCCGTACCTAATGTGTTAATACACAGTTCACGACTAGTCAAACACCCTAGTTTCACGGCCAAATGCAGTTTCCCTGCATTCACATCTATACCCGGCATTTGGTATTTCACACCCGTTAAGGTGAGGTCACGAATATCACCATCAATGCCATCAATAGTTAATTCAGGGACAAAGCGTGTTACCGAATTTAAGGCAAAGTGAAAACCTGATTTTGTGCCAATTACCCAGCTAAGCGCACCAATCACCAGAACCAGAATGAATAAAATGGCAAGACTGACCCATTTTAACCACTTCAACCACCTCATAATTCAGTCCCCAAGCCGATGTAAAACTGTATTTTGTCATTATTGGAGTCGCCAATCGGTGTTGCGAGGTCAAATTTAATCGGCCCAACAGGAGAAACCCAACGCACACCAACACCAGCCCCCGTTTTGAAGTCACTGGTTTTAATGTCATTGACGGCTT
The DNA here is from genome assembly GCF_050446505.1 of Providencia sp. SP181. Taxonomy (NCBI): domain Bacteria; kingdom Pseudomonadati; phylum Pseudomonadota; class Gammaproteobacteria; order Enterobacterales; family Morganellaceae; genus Providencia; species Providencia sp. SP181. The sequence goes on along the minus strand of NZ_JBBPXM010000003.1, from coordinate 47,438 downwards.
CGCCGCTATCCACGAAGGTCGCCCCCCACCAGTTTCCCGTAAAATTATATTGGTATTCAATTGACCCAACGACTAGCTTTGATGCCCCTGTGAGCTTACCGCGACTATCCTCTGGTGAGATTTTTTGGTAACCATAACCACGAACACTACCATCCCCCCCTGCGAAGAAACGTAAGTCAGGTGGCACTTTGTCAAAGTCATTGGTTTCAATCCAACCTACATTACCACGCACAACGAAACGGTGGCCCTCCCACGGCGTTCTGATCCACACATTTTTGGCTTGTAAAACTGCAAAGTCGATATCAGAACCCCAAATTTTATTTGAGTAATCAATGGAATAACGCTGGCTATCGCCCCACGTCGGCATAACACCACCCCGCTGACGAATGCGACTAACATAAGCGCCTGGATATAACAGCATGGTGGTATTAGTGACGTTAGCTTGAGTAAAGTTACTCAGCATCCAGCGCATATTCACGCCATACTGCCAACCCGATGAATACTCCCAGTTACGAGATACATTCAGCGTCGTTGTATTCGCTTGGGTATCATTCAAATCCGTACGTTTAAAGCCACCTTGCACTGCATAATATTGTTCAAGTGGATTGGCTTTTAAGGGAATTTTATAGCTAGCATCAATCAATTGCTCAGGCTGGGACAAGCTGATACTTGACGTTAAACTTTGGCCTCGTGAATTAACCCACGGTTTATTCCATGTCGCTTTCACGCGAGGCCCAACGTCCGTTGCATAGCCGCCACCAAGCTCGATAAAGTTCCTCGCTCGAGGCACCATAACCCCTTCCATTGGCAATACATCTGAACCATCATCGCGTGCTTTAGCAATATTTGGCGTCACAATCGCCGAAGAAAACCAACCTGTTTCCGCTAAGCGACGGTTAAACTCAGCAAGTTGCTCTGACGTGTAATATTCCCCTTCTTTAAAGGGTGCGAGGTTATTGAGGTAATCTGAGCGAATTTGCGAACCTTGATAAGAAATAGAGCCAAACCGATAACGTTCGCCACTATTAAAATCAAAATCCCAATATGCGGCATGGTGATCGAGGGAAATCCCTAGCTGGCTCTTTTCCATCACTGCGTCGAAATAGCCTTTACGAATCGCTAAACTACTAAAGCGGCCTTTAAAATCTTCATAGTGACCATCGTTTTGCACGATATCGAGCCTTGGTGTGAATTTCCACACCATCTCTTTAAAATCTGGATCTGTTTTTGCCCCACCTTGAAGTTCGACCTTCACGCCTTTCAGTAAGATAGGCTCACCTGGATTCACCTTTGCGGTTAATATCGAGCGTGCGGGCGGTGTTTTTTCTTCATAACTAAATTCAACAGTCGGTTCGTAATAACCCAGCGGCTTTAAACCTTCCTGAATTGCTTTCTCGACACGCGCTCGAAAACGGCCATTGGGCACCACTTCGTCTTGGGATATATTAGAAAGCTGTACTCGAACGTTTTGATTAAGTTGTCCTTCAAGTCCTTCTATATTAAGGCGAAGATTAGCTGCATATACCACTGGCACAGCCGCAGTTAAGCAGAGAAAACAGATTAGAGGGTATTTCGACACGCCTGCTCCTAAGGTGGTAAAAAGATTGACTAAAGGCTTCATATCAATTTATTTTGAGTAAAATTAGCGCGAGACACAAGTTTTTATCCTAATTTTTAGCTTATTTGTGTGGTCAAGACCAATAGGAATCATTATGCCTTTTAATAAATTTCACTCTGCAAATATTTCACAGCCTCTGCATGGCAGAACCAGCGCACTTTCTTATTCACCATATCACGCTGTTAGCCATCATTCGATTGAGATTATTCCTAAGAATATGGAAATAGCTTATTTTGCAATGGGTTGTTTTTGGGGAGTAGAACGATTATTTTGGCAGCAACCGGGGGTTTACACGACCTCTGCAGGCTATTGCGGGGGGGTGACACCTAACCCAACCTATGAAGAAGTTTGTTCAGGCCGAACAGGCCACGCAGAAGCTGTACGCGTTGTTTTTGATCCACAAGTTATCAGTTACGCTCAACTATTAACGCTATTTTGGGAAAACCACGACCCCGCCCAAGGCATGCGCCAAGGGGGCGATATCGGTAGCCAGTACCGTTCAGGCATTTATACATTAACAGAAGAACAAGACCAGCAAGCGATGAAAACGTTGCAGGCCTACCAAGAAGCCATGAAGGCACAAAACGATATTCGCCCAATCACTACAGAAATCACGCCATTGGAAACCTTTTATTTCGCTGAGGATTACCACCAGCAGTATCTGTATAAAAATCCAAATGGTTATTGTGGCTTAGGCGGTATCGGTGTTTGCATGCCACCGTCTTTAACTATTTAGTACATAACTGATCCTTCTTTTATTTAATTTTTTTATTCTTTAATTTAGGTTCCCACAATAAATATATATTCAAAATTATTCGTACTGTAGGTAGGCGGCAAACGAGGATAGCTTGGGGAGCATACACAAGTATGTGACCCGAGTAGCCGAGAGAAGCCAACACCCCTACAGCGCGAAGAATGAAGAATATTGACCCGAGTAGCTGAGAGAAGCCAACTCCCCCTACAGCGCGAAGAATGAAGAATATTGACCCGAGTAGCTGAGAGAAGCCAACTCCCCCTACAGCGCGAAGAATGAAGAATATTGACGAATATCTCGCCAGCCATCTATACTAACGACACATATCAACAATTTGCGCATGTCGCGCACCGTATATTTGCTTACTCAATATATTTTAATATTCGAGACTATGCCTTTAAAGATTTCTGAATTTTATAAATTCACCCTTTGAAAGGCTGGATAACTTATGCTCAACAGTTTACTGATCGTCCTTTTATTATGTGCTATTAGCGCATTTTTCTCTTTGTCAGAAATTTCACTGGCTGCTTCCCGCCGTATAAAACTCAAGTTAATGGCCGATGAAGGTAACATTAATGCGGCTCGTGTTCTGAAATTACAAGAAATGCCTGGTATGTTTTTTACCGTGGTGCAAATTGGCTTAAATGCGGTTGCCATCCTTGCTGGTATTGTTGGCGAGTCTGCATTTTCCCCTGCTTTATATGATGTTTTCATTCAGTTTTTATCCCCTGAGTGGGCACAAAAAATTGCCTTTGTCCTCTCATTTACTATCGTGACCAGCCTATTTATCTTAGTGGCTGATTTAACCCCAAAACGCGTTGGTATGGTGAAACCAGAAGCCATCGCAATCCGCATTGTTAATCCAATGCGCTTTTGTTTAGTGGTATTAAGCCCCCTTGTTTGGTTCTTTAATGGCCTAGCTAACCTATTTTTTAAACTATTCAAACTACCTATCGCACGCAATGAAGATATTACTTCTGATGATATTTTTGCGGTGGTAGAAGCGGGTGCCGTTGCAGGTGTTTTGCGTAAACAAGAGCATGAATTAATTGAAAATGTGTTCGAATTAGAATCGCGCACCGTACCATCGGCAATGACACCGCGTGAAAGCATTATTTACTTCGATAAAAACGAAACTGAAGACAGTATTAAACATAAAATTTCCACTCAGCCACATTCAAAGTTCCTCGTTTGTGAAGGGGATATTGACCATGTTATTGGTTATGTCGATTCCAAAGAGTTACTTAATCGTGTACTGAATGGGCAAAGTTTAAACTTAAATGATGGCGTACATATCCGTAGCACTCTGATGGTGCCAGATACACTCTCGCTATCAGATACACTAGAAGCCTTTAAAAATAACGGTGTCGATTTTGCTGTTATTCTCAACGAATATGCCTTAGTGATGGGGGTCATTACCATCAATGACGTTATGATTACCCTAATGGGGGATTTAGTCGGATCAGGACAGGAAGAACAAATCGTCGTTCGTGATGAAAACTCGTGGCTAGTCGATGGGGGAACCCCTATCGAAGATGTACAACGTATTTTAGATATTGATGATTTTCCAGACTTTAGTAATTATGAAACTATCGCTGGTTTTATGATGTACCGTTTGAGAAGAATGCCAAAACGTACGGATTACGTGAAATACGCAGGCTATAAGTTTGAAGTGGTGGATATCGACAACTACAAAATTGACCAGTTGCTTGTCACACGGATTACTTCTACCCCTTCCCCCGTCGTTGTACAGCCAGGAAAAAGTGCCATTGAAACGGCTGACGCAAAACAGCAAACAAAAAATACTGGCCACTAGTGCTTACTCGCGAAGCCGTTTCTTTCAATGCGCCACCTTCTGTGGCGCTTTGTTAATCAATAAACAATATTGATTAACCTATCCTAATTCAGCCTGTAGTAATAAAACGTGTTTGTTAACCTCACTCATCACACTGTAATGGCGTTTATCACTGACTTTTGGCGGTAAAATCTTCCCATAATTAAACTCGAATGCCCCAAAATCCTTTATATAGAGCCGACCACTGAAAAGTGTTTTAACATAAAGAGCAATTTTAGATGGGTTATAACGGTTAAAAATTTTCATTAGAACTTTTCCTCCCCTTTGTTCTTACGTACGGCATCTCATAATGCATACCGTACAATAATCATAGACCAGAAATTTCGACTTTGGTTCTAAAATTGCAGTTTTATTCAATTTGCTGACATAACATGACACTGTCAAATAACTGTTAAATCCCCTTTAAACGGTGTATTTATTCTGAATTTTAAAAAATTGTTAAATTTCACATTGAAACTCATCCGATGAGCTATGCTATAAATACACGAAGAAAAATAATCTTCGGGCTCAAACCACATTACAATTCAAGGGGCTTTTATGTTTAAAAACGTCTTCATTTCCATTTGCTTACTCAGCTTATCCACGCTAGCGGCAGCTGCTAATATTCAAATAAATCAATCTGTTCCTGCAGTTTCAGTCACAGATAAAGGCGAACTAATTCTTAATAAAGAAAACAAACTCGATTACCAGCCATGGAAAAGCCAGCAATTAGTGGGTAAAGTGCGCACTATTCAGCATATTGCTGGGCGTTCATCCGCAAAAGAACTCAACGCACCTCTCATCGAAGCCATTAAAAATGCTAGATTTCCGCACGATACCTATCAAACCACGACGATTATTAATACGGATGATGCAATTTTTGGAACGGGCGTTTTCGTTAAAAACAGTGTCGAAGACAGCAAAAAAGAGTTTCCCTATTCTCAATTTATTGTCGATAGCGATGGTGTAGTCAAAACAGCATGGGGATTAAAACCTGAAAGTTCTGCGATTATCCTATTGGATAACCAAGGAAAAGTGCTATTTTTCAAAGATGGTGAGTTAAATTCGCAAGAAATTGAGAAAGTCATTGGCTTACTCATTTCCGCTTTAAAATAGTCGCGCAATTAATCCCTTCACTCAGCCCAGATAAATGAAGGGATTAACTTATCATGGTATTTTTCAAAAATAGTGAGTTATTCTAAAATGCCCTTATAGTAAATATGCATAATTATTTTCATTTTGCTAATAATCAATCACTCTAACTAAGGGTATTTTAGTGTGCCCAACGAATTTTGACACAGAAACCACCCAGTTCACTATGGGTAAAAATAACGTGCAGATTATGCAGCTCAGCAATGCGCTTAACAATAGACAATCCCAGCCCGCTTCCTGTTTTTTCTTGCCCTGGCGGGCGATAAAAACGCTCCCCTAAACGCTGTAACACATCTGGGGTTACACCCTCGCCATCATCTTGGATTTCAAGGCGATCCGCATATAATGAAAGTTTAACTTCGCCTTTTTCTTTACCATAACGAATGGCATTATGAAGTAAATTGCGTAATAACACGCTCAGGAGCAGTGCTTGCCCTTGAAAAGGCTTTGGCGTTGAAACAACTGTTTGAATAATGTGAGTTTCGTGGCGCATCGCATCTGGCTCAATCTCTTTCACTGCCGCGTTAATTAATGCCTCCCACGTAAGTTCATTGGAATCTTCTAGCTGCGCAGAAGATTCTAATCGTGATAAGGTCAGCAATTGGTCGACAAGCCGAGTGGCTCTATCAATACCTTCCGTTAAATTTTCAACAGCATGACGACGTATTTCACGGTTATCTCCTGCAATTTGAACAACTTCTGCCTGTACTTTTAACGCAGCAAGAGGGCTACGTAACTCATGGGCTGCATCAGACGTAAATTGCCGTTCGCGCATAAACATTTGGTTAATGCGACCAAACAACCCATTCACTGAGTCGATAATAGGCCTCGCCTCACTGGGGATCCGTGTCACTTGTATTGGTGTTAGCTCATTGGGCTTTCGACGATGCAACTGGTTAGCAACATCTTTAAGCGGGCGCAAGGCACGAGTTAATAACCATAAAAATATCAATAACATCGCAGGTAATGCCACTAACCATGGCATAAATTGGGCAACCATAATATCTGTCGCCATCTCTTGGCGATATTCCCACTCTTGCCCTACTGCAATCACATATTGTCCATCCTGAGATTTTAACCAGACAAATCGCCAAGGGTCATCACTCCCCTTCATCATGCCATCTGAAAAACCTTCTCGTGTGAACTCAAAACTAATATCACGACCATTATCGCCATCATTGAGCACCTGTTCCCCTTCAGGAGTAAACACAGCAAACGCCAGCGCATCATCGTCTTGAGACCCGCGGTTCTTCCGTAATAATTTTTTTGTTTTGGTTAGTGAGGGTTTCGTTAACTCAAGATCTGAAGGCAATACCGATAACCGCTTGGCAAAAGCCATCTGCTGTGTATCAAATAACTCATTGATTGTTTTATAGGTTTGGTACCATGCTAACGAGCTGGCAACTCCCCACGTCAGCAACGCAAGAAATAATAATGTTAAGGTGAGTTTTAGCCGCAAACTAAACGTTTTCATTGTTCATTATCACCTAATCGATAACCGACACCGTGAATTGTTCGAATAAACTTATTCCCCAATTTGCGCCTTAAATGATGAATATGTACCTCGACGGAATTACTCGATACTTCCTCATCCCAGTTATAAAGCTTTTCTTCAATCAACGCGCGGGACAACACTTTGTTTGGATTGTGTAAAAAGAGGGACAATAACGCCAGTTCCTTGCCTTTGAGTTGAACGGATTCGCCATTCACCGTCACTGTCATCGCAACAGGGTCCATTTCAACCACACCATGGCTAAGTTTGGGAGTGAGTTGTCCACTTCTACGGCGGATCAATGCTTGCAAACGCGCCATCACCTCCATCAATGCGAAAGGTTTGCATAGGTAATCATCTGCACCTTGTTGCAAGCCTTGAATTCGTTGGTCAAGGGCATCTCGCGCGGTCAGAATTAACACGGGTTCATCCCGCCCTTCTGTACGCCAGTACTTTAAAATATCCATACCATCAATATTTGGTAGGGATAAATCCAGAACGACTGCATCATAAGGCGCATCAAATAACGCAAGTTGCCCCTGTTTACCGTCCATAAACCAGTCAACCGTAAACCCAAGCTGCGTTAAACCGACTTTTAGCCCGTCACCAATGAGTCTGTCATCTTCAATTAATAAAATACGCATAATTCCCCCATATCGGAATATTATTATATTTATCCCATACGCAATAAGATGACTAGCTATTATTAAGCAAATTAAAAATATAATACATTATGAGAATTTCTTAAGATCCTGTTAAGATTTACCTGCTTTAATACCCTCCATACGAACCAGTTAATGCTTTATTTGGAGATAACGACGATGAAAAAATTACCTTTAATTGCTTTAGTTGCCGCTCTTGCTTCTGCACCTGTTTTTGCTGCTAATGGCGGTTTTGATGGCCCAGGTGCTGTTGCCAATACAGCCACACAGAATACCCAAGCAGGTGGCTTTATTGGCCCAAATAGCGGGGAAATGACTGTCGCAAAAGCACTTGATATGTCAGATGATAGCTGGGTTATCCTACGCGGTAATATTGTTAAACAGCTTGATCATAAACATTATGAATTCACTGACGGTACAGGCACCATTAACCTTGAGATCAGCGAAAAACGCTGGAATGGCATTAATGTCACGCCAAAAGATAAAATCGAAATTCGCGGTAAAATCGATAAGGATTGGAACTCAAGGGAAGTTGAAGTTAAACAAATCCAGTTAATCAAATAATTGAGCTCACCAGTTATATCGCCAGCTTTCAGCCCTTAGCAAAAAGCTGGCTTTCCTCAAAATCTTATTTCTTGCTATTTTTAACAGTGCTAAATTAGCCTTAAATACAATTGTCGCTAAGGCTATACAATGACTGTTAAACAACCGAAACTGCGTAATATTCAAGAAAGACTCCTTTCAGATAATTGGTATATTTTAAAAAAATACACCTATGAATTACAAAGACGCGATGGAAGTTGGCAACAACAAGAACGCGAAGTGTATGACAGAGGAAACGGCGCCGTTATTTTGTTATACAACAAAATTAAAAACAGCATTATTCTCATCCGCCAATTCCGTATGCCGATGTATGTCAGTGGCTACCCGAAATTTTTAATCGAAGCTGCCGCAGGCTTACTTGAAAATGCCTCTCCAGAGGCACGTATTATTGCCGAAGCAGAAGAAGAAACGGGCTTTAAAGTTGATAAACTGGAAAAAGTCTTTGAAGCCTTTATGAGTCCAGGTTCTGTCACAGAAAAACTGCATTTTTATATCGCCGAGTATAACGATAATAACCGTAGCAATGCAGGCGGAGGGCTGGTAGAAGAAGGCGAAGATATTGAAGTATTAGAGTGGCCATTCCCTAAAGCACTCGAAGCTATCAAAACAGGAGAAATCGTCGATGGTAAGACAATTATGTTAATACAGCACCTCGCCTTAAATTCAATTCTTAAAAGCTAATTATTTTATCGACTCACTGTAATTGAACTACATTACGGTGAGTTTTATTTTATATTCTCTATTTTAACAACCTAATTATTTATTTCCTTCATTAAAAGAGGTATTTGGCTCACGCCAATCAATAAACGACAATCAAAACAAGATAAAAATAAACCTTATAATTCAATTAAATACAAACATACCATCTTTACTATAAATAAAGACACTTTAACTTTGACCTGCCACTTAAAAAACCTTAAATTAAAAACATTATATATTTTCGCCGTTTTAATATTGTCATTTTACGAACCCTAATTTTATCACTAATGAATCTAAATTAATTTCAAGTCATACCATTTTCATTAAGGAGCTAAATAAGATGATACGTTGTGTTCGTATGTGGACAGGTGAAGATGGAAATTCCCTGTTTGAAGAAGGCACACTGGAACTGGATAGTGTTGCCCGTGGAGATAGTCAAACCCCAGCCATTTCAGTCAGCGAACTGACTTTCCGTGAAACTGTCTCAGGTGGATCTTGGGATTGGCATAAAGATCCTGTCCCTCGTTATGTGATCACCCTCACTGGCACCTTAGAATTTGAAACCAAAGATGGTTCAAAATTTATCATTAATCCAGGTGATATTTTACTCGCACAGGATAATACTGGAACAGGCCATAAGTGGCGATTGATCGGTGACGACCCATGGCGACGTGCTTATGTTGTCTATCAAGAAGGCACTGATCTGTGCTTCACACCGACCAAAAAATAGAGGCTTTTTTATGACTAAACCTATAGCAGAAAACGTTGATATTGCGCTGATCGGTGCAGGGATTATGAGTGCGACACTCGGTACTTTATTAAAAGAACTCGACCCATCACTGACGGTTACGGTTTTTGAACGCTTAAATGATTGTGCACAAGAAAGTTCACATCCGTGGAATAACGCAGGAACAGGCCACGCTGCAAACTGTGAAATGAACTACACCCCGCCGAATCCTGATGGCACGGTCGATATCAGCAAAGCCCTTGAAGTTAATACAGAATTCGATTTATCTCGCCAGTTATGGTCATACCTTGTCACAAAAGGAAAAATTAAAAATCCACGCGATTTTATTCACCCTTGCCCCCATATGAGCTTTGTTTGGGGCGCCGACAATGTCAAATTTTTACAACAACGCTTTAAGCAAATGTCAGCTCACCACTGCTACCACAACATGGAATACAGTGATGACCCAAAACAAATTAATGATTGGGCACCGTTGTTGATGGAAGGTCGTGACGATGACAAAAATATTGCTGTCACCCGTGTAGTTACAGGGGCAGACGTCGATTATGGTGCATTGACGCATTTATTAATGGCACAACTCAGCGAACAGTCTGGTTTTACTCTTCACTATAAACATGAAGTCGTTGATGTCACTCAAACCTCTGATGGTCGCTGGAATGTGGAAGTCAAAAATTTATTGACCCATGAAAAACACGTCACATCCGCAAAATTTGTGTTTGTCGGTGCAGGAGGGCGTGCTATTGAATTACTGCAAAAATCAGGTATTCCTGAAGGAAAAGGCTATGGCGGCTTCCCTGTCAGTGGAATTTGGCTACGTTGCGATGATGAAAAAGTGGCTGCAAGGCACCATGCAAAAGTGTATGGCAAAGCAGACAAAGGTTCTCCACCGATGTCAGTTCCACATTTAGATACTCGTATTATTGGCGGCAAACGCTCCTTACTGTTTGGCCCATATGCAGGCTTTTCCAGTAAATTTTTAAAACACGGCTCTTATTTAGACCTGTTTGAATCCATTCGCCTCAATAATATTGAGCCGATGCTGGCTATCGCAAAAGATAATTGGTCGTTAGCTGAGTACCTTGTCGGGCAAGTGCTGCAAACCTCTGCACACCAATTTGCCACACTGCAAAAATTTTACCCAGATGCACAACATGAGGATTGGAAAGAAGTCGTTGCAGGCCAGCGGTGCAAATTATCAAACCTGATCATGATAAAAAAGGTATTTTAGAATTTGGTACCGAGCTGATTACCAGTGCAGATAAGTCATTTACTGTATTGATGGGAGCCTCGCCAGGGGCATCAACCGCCGCCTTTATTGCGCTAAATGTCCTAAAAGATTGTTTTGCCAATCAACTTAAAGCGGATGGCTGGGAAACTAAGTTAAAAGACATTATTCCAACTTATGGTATTGATTTAAAACAGGACGCAAAAGCGTGTTTAGATATTCGTACTGCAACCGCTAAAGTGCTGCAATTAGATAATTAGCTACAGATAAGGTTGGGAAATGACTTCCATGACTTCCCAACCTTATCTGATTATTAGAATAAAATCACTCGAAAGCCAGGGTTCAAAAATGACTCTCTCGGTGTATAGTCTAAAGTTTTTCCATTCCAATCAACCACTTTCGCACCTGCCCCAATCGCAATCGCATGACCCGCTGCAGTATCCCAAATATTCGTCGGTCCAAAACGTGGGTAAAGCTGCGCTTTTCCGTCCGCGACAAAGCAGAATTTCAGTGATGAACCAATTTCTACGGTCGTATGCTCCCCCATTTGCGCCAAGTAATCCATTAACTCGCTGTCTTGATGAGAACGGCTTATCACAATGACAGGAGGTTTTCCATCATACACATGGATTTGCTGCTTATGACCGCCTTCTTCTTTCCACGCTTGGTTTCCCTCTGCATAATAAAGCAACCCTTTTGCAGGAGCATACACGACCCCCATAACGGGTACCCCATTTTCAATTAACGCAATGTTAACGGTAAAATCCCCATTGCGGTTAATAAATTCTTTGGTGCCATCAAGAGGGTCAATCAACCAATAGCGTTGCCAGTGCTGTCTTACTGACCACTCCGGAGGATCTTCTTCAGAAAGTTGTGGAATATCAGGGGCAATGCGGGTGAGGCCAGCAGCAATAATATGGTGTGCGGCAATATCCGCCTCCGTGACAGGGGAGTTGTCACTTTTATGATCAACCCGCAACGGTTCTTGCGCATTGTAGGTTTCCATAATGGCATAACCCGCTTCTTGAGCAAGTTCGCAAATTTGTTGTAGCATGTTATTCACCTCTCTCCCGTTGACCTTTACAGCAAGAGTAGCAAGTGTGTAAAATTTACGCCATAAAAAATGCCTTAGTGAATAAAAACACCAAGGCATCAATTCAAATAGTGATTAAAACCGCTATTCTTATAAGATTTCTAACAGCTCAACTTCAAAAACGAGTGTGCTAAATGGTGGAATTGATGCACCTGCACCGCGCTCACCATAAGCTAATTCATGAGGGATATACAGCTCCCATTTCGAACCAACAGGCATCAGCGTTAATGCTTCAATCCAACCAGGGATCACGCCGCTAACTGGAAATTCAGCTGGCTGGCCACGTTGAACAGAGCTATCAAACACAGAACCATCAATTAAACGGCCAGTGTAATGAACACGGACACGATCAGAGCGAGATGGGATCGCACCTTCGCCTTGGTTGATCACAGAAAATTGCAAACCAGATTCAGTCGTTGAAACGCCTTCACGTTTTTGGTTTTCATCGAGGAATTTTTGGCCTTCTTCCGCCATTGCAGCTTGGCGAGCAACACGGACTTCATCTGCACGCTCATGAACTTCACGTAATGCTTTGTGCAGGGTTTCAACAGGCACTGATGGCATGTTGCCTTCTAAAGCATCAACCAGACCCGCTAAAATTGCGTTTGGTACTAAGCCTTCTAGCCCTGACTCTAATAATTGTTGGCCAACTTGTAGACCAATACCGTAACTCGCTTGAGCTTCTACTGAATCAAAATTTTGGTTTGCCATTAAAATACCCATATGGTTTTTGATAAAAACCAAGAATAACAGCCCCCCTGCTATGGGTAAACCCAAACCGTCAATCTAAATAATAAATTACCCCGATAGCGTATAAATTTGCTCAGTGTTCTCCGAAAAATCATATCAAGCACTTAAATTACCCAAAAACAGTGTTAGTATGCGTATAAATACGCCCAAGTTAATGCATTGCCTCATCAAGGAGGAGTGATGGTTAAACTGTCTAAATTTCATCGCTATGGTATCGCCGTATTAGCACTGATTGTTGTGGTTGCCCTGTTTTGGCCAACAGGCGATAAACCTTTGAATAATACGCCGCAAAATCAGCCTATTGTCATTCCCCCACCAACAACACCTGAGATCATTCCTGATCCTATTCAGACGCCATCTGGTCAAGAACCTGAAGGTAATATAGAGGAAATACCAACAGAACCTGAAATTGTGCCTGAGCCCATAGAACCTGTGCCAACAGAGCCACCACCAACAACACCAAAGACACAAGAGCCTCAGGTCACAAGCCCATCGGCAAATAAGTGGCAAAATTACCGCGTTCAAAAAGGGAAAACACTGGCGCAATTATTCCGTGATAATAATTTGCAGGCTAACGATGCCTTTATCATGGCTCGCGTTGAAGGGGTTGAAAAACCGCTAAGTAATTTACGTCAGGGGCAAAAAATTCGCTTAAAAGCAAATGAGAAAGGGGAAGTTCAGTTGCTGGAAACTACGGCTTCTGATGGAAAAACATATAGTTTTGCACGGTTAAGCGACGGCAGTTACTATCGTACACCTTAGGCGTTAATCATCGCTAAAATGGAATACTAGAAAACAAAAAACACCGGACTTAGCCGGTGTTTTTTATTGGTATTGCCAATAAGTCGACAATACCTACCATCATTATTGATTACTCAGCAACGATGATAACGTTCAGCTCTGCGAAAACATCACTGTGTAACTGGAAGTGAACTTCGTGGTCACCAGTAGTACGCAGAACGCCGTTTGGCAGGCGAACTTCGCTTTTCGCGATTTTAACGCCAGCTGCAGTTACTGCATCAGCGATGTCACGAGTACCGATTGAACCGAACAGTTTACCTTCGTCACCAGCTTTAGAAGCTAAAGTAACAGAACCCAGTGCAGTAACAGCTGCTGCACGAGCCTGTGCTGCTGCCAGAACGTCAGCTAATTTAGCTTCCAGTTCAGCGCGGCGAGCTTCGAAGAATTCGATGTTTTTCTTAGTTGCAGGAACAGCTTTACCCTGTGGAACTAAGAAGTTACGAGCATAGCCCGATTTAACGTTAACCTGATCACCCAGGCTACCTAGGTTAGCTACTTTATCAAGCAGAATAACTTGCATTACCTTATCCTCTTAAGTCGTTAATGGACTGTACCAATTACTGATGACGATCAGTATATGGTAACAGAGACAGGTAGCGAGCGCGCTTGATAGCACGAGCGAGCTGACGCTGATATTTTGCACGAGTACCGGTGATACGGCTTGGTACAATTTTACCACTTTCAGTGATATAGTTTTTCAGCGTTGCGATATCTTTATAGTCGATCTCTTGAACGCCTTCCGCTGTGAAACGGCAGAACTTGCGACGACGGAAATAACGTGCCATATGGCTAGTCTCCAGAATCTATCAAATCAATCTGCTCGGCATGGAGGACTATTTTGCTAATTCCATTGCGCCCTTGATGGGTACTAATGAAACCGCTAACTGTAATCCAACTGCCGACCGTTAAACTGTGAGTATGAGCTTGTAAGGTTTGTCCGCTAACAATAATGGGCATTCTGCACCATGCTTGCCTTGACAATCCCGCTTCCAGTTGTTGTGAACGATGTTCTAAAACAAACTGACAATGTGGAATGCCCGACGGACTCACTTTTCGAATCAATGCTTTACAGACTGTGCCTGTTAGCACCAAACGATTAGTGGACACCTGCGCAATTACTCTTCAGAATCCCCAGTTTCTTCTACTTCTTCATCCTGATATTCATCAGAAAGGTCACGGCCACGACGTTCGTCTTTAGCTTTAACCATTGGAGAAGCTTCTGTTACTGCGTGTTTTAAGCGCATAACCATGCTGCGGATAACGGCATCGTTGAAGCGGAAGTTAGTTTCCAGCTCATCAATCGCTTCCTGCGGTGCTTCTACGTTCAGCAGAACATAGTGAGCTTTGTGCAGTTTGTTGATTGGGTAAGCCAGTTGACGGCGGCCCCAGTCTTCCAGACGGTGAATCTGACCTTGTGCGTTAGTGATTACTGCACTGTAACGCTCGATCATGCCCGGAACCTGTTCGCTTTGGTCAGGATGGACCATAAAAACGATTTCGTAATGACGCATTAGTAGTTGCTCCTTACGGATTATTAGCCTCCTGTCTGGGTTAACCGCGGCCCGCGGAGGCAAGGAACTTGTTGAGTGCGGCTAAAAAATTGACGCGTAACTATACCCACCCCTGAGATAAAACTCAAGAGATGGATGCAGTTTTACACAAATATTATTTTTCACCTGAAACAGGTAAGCGCTGGCGTACGGCTTCAAACAAGCAAACCCCTGTCGCCACTGACACATTCAGAGAGGAGACTGAACCTGCCATCGGGATGCTGATTAATTCATCACAATGCTCGCGGGTTAAACGGCGCATGCCTTCACCTTCTGCGCCCATCACTAATGCGATAGAGCCTGTCAGTTTGCTTTGGTATAAATTATGGTCTGCTTCACCCGCCGTCCCCACAATCCATACGTTGTATTCTTGCAATAAGCGCAATGTCCTTGCTAGGTTCGTCACACGAATAAGGGGAATATTTTCTGCTGCACCGCAAGCTACTTTTTTTGCAGTTGCATTCAATTGCGCCGATTTGTCTTTCGGAACAATCACTGCATGCACACCTGCTGCATCTGCGCTACGCAAACAAGCCCCTAAATTGTGGGGATCCGTCACACCATCAAGTACCAGTAAAAATGGTGACGGTGTGCTTTCTAATAAATCGGGCAAATCACCTTCTTGGTATTGCTTACCTGGTAATACTTTCGCAATGATCCCTTGGTGAACAGCACCTTCAGTTTGGCTATCCATCCACTGGCGATTCGCGACTTGGACAACAACGCCTAGTGCTTCAATTTCATGCACGATAGGCATCAATCGGCGATCTTCACGCCCTTTTAGGATATACACTTCTTTAATGCGTTGCGGAGAACGCTCAAGCAAGGCTTTCACTGCGTGAATACCGTAAATAATTTCGCTCATAACAGTCTTATGTTTTAATCTAAATGAGGAAAGTGGCGCAAACACGCCACTTTCGTTAATTAACAAAGCACTACGCTAGCAAAAATATTAGCCCTCTTGTTTTGAGGATTTCTTCGCAACGCGTTTTGCTTTTAGTTTTGCTGTAATTTTCTTAGTTTTATCGGAAGGTTTTTTTCCCTTTCCTTTCCCTTTTGCATCAGCTTGTGCTTCGCTTTTTTTCCCTTTTTTCTCAGAACGGCGAAATGCAGAATCAGGCTCGAAGTTTTTATCTTTGCTCCCTTGCGCTTTACGGCGAGCTGGCCGCGTAGCATTTTTTACTTCTTGCTTCATTTTATCCCGTGCAGTTTTGCCTGGGGCTTTCGCTTTACGAGTTGTTGAAATTAACGCGAAATCAATGGTGCGTTCATCCATATGCACCGCTTCCACACGAATTTCCACTTCATCACCAAGTCGATAGGTCGTGCCTGATGATTCACCAATTAAGCGCTGGCCGACAGCATCATAACGGTAGTAATCGTTATCAAGGGTAGAAATATGTACTAAACCGTCAATAAACAAGTCATTGAGGCGAACAAAGAAGCCAAAGCCTGTCACACTGGTAATTAACCCCGTGAAAATTTGACCCACTTGGTCTTGCATAAAGTCACACTTCAACCAGTCAGCCACATCGCGCGTTGCTTCATCGGCACGACGCTCTGTCATCGAACAGTGTTCACCCAGTTGCAACATGCTGTCCATATCAGAGTGCCAGCCGCCTGTTTCTGTCCAGCGCTTATCTGAATGGCCATATTCTTTTGCCAACAAATATTTGATACCACGGTGCAACGTTAAGTCAGGATAACGACGAATTGGCGAGGTAAAGTGCGCATACGATTTCAGCCCTAGACCAAAGTGACCGCGGTTTTCAGGGTCATAAATCGCTTGTTTCATCGAACGCAAGATCATGGTTTGCAGCAATTCGTGATCAGGGCGCTCAGCCACTTCATTCATCACTTGTGCATAATCTTTTGGCTCTGGCTTCATACCACCAGGCAATGTGAGCCCTAACTCGCTAAATACTGAACGTAAATTCATTACGCTCTCTTCTTTTGGACGATCATGCACACGGTATAACGCAGGCTCTTCGTTTTTCTCCACAAATCTAGCCGCCGCAATGTTAGCTAAAATCATGCATTCTTCAATTAATTTGTGTGCATCATTTCGCTCGACAGGTTCAATACTTTCAATACGGCGCTCTGCATTAAAAATAAATTTCGCCTCTTCCGATTCAAAGGATATCGCCCCACGCTCAATTCGTGCCGCATCTAATGCTTTGTATAACTGATGTAAATGTTCAATATGTGGAACCAATGCTTTGTAATGTTCACGCAGTTCTTCATCACCTTCCAAGATTTTCCATACTTTTGTATAGGTCAACCTTGCATGGGAATTCATCACTGCTTCATAGAATTTATAGGAAGACAGCTTCCCTGAGGCCGATACCGTCATTTCGCACACCATACACAGGCGATCGACCCCTGGGTTCAATGAGCAAAGGCCATTAGAAAGAACTTCAGGCAACATCGGCACAACTTGAGATGGGAAATATACTGAGTTACCACGGCTACGCGCCTCAGTATCTAACGATGTTTGCGGGCGTACATAATAGCTAACATCCGCAATTGCGACCCATAAACGCCAGCCACCGCCTTTTTTCGGCGCACAATGAACAGCATCATCAAAATCGCGAGCATCTTCACCATCGATAGTAACCAATGGTAAATCACGCAAATCCATACGCCCTTTTTTCGCAGACTCAGGCACATGTTCACTTAAATCAGCGACTTGTTTTTCAACTTGTGGCGGCCATGAATGAGGAATTTCGTGAGTACGCAGCGCGATTTCAACCGCCATACCCGTTCCCATTGTTTCCCCAAGCACTTCGATAATATTCCCGACTGCTTGAGAACGGCGTTGTGGGCGAGTCACTAACTCAACCACCACCACGTTACCCATGCGAGCACCGCAAATACGGTCTTTCGGGATCAAGATATCAAAACTGAGACGACTATCATCTGGCACCACAAACCCCATGCCCGACTCAATAAAATAGCGGCCTACAATTTGGTTGTTTCTTGGCTCTAATACGCGAACCACGCGCACTTCAGTACGACCTTTACGGTCTTGCCCATATGGCTGTGCTAAAATCACGTCGCCGTGCAGCGCACGTTTCATCTCATCTTGAGATAAATAATAATCTTCTTTTTTACCCTCAACACGCAGAAAGCCGTAGCCATCGCGATGGCCAATAACCTTTCCTTTTAATAAATCTAAACGCTCTGGCAATGCATAACATTGACGGCGTGTGAACACGAGTTGACCATCACGTTCCATTGCTCTTAAACGGCGGCGTAAAGCTTCTAATTCATCTTCCGTAGAAAGATTGAGTAACTGGGCGATTTCTTCGCGATTAGCTGGGGCAGTACGTTTCGAGATTAAGTCGAGGATGAATTCTCGGCTTGGAATTGGGGATTCGTATTTTTCTGCTTCTCTTTCCTGAAAAGGATCTTGTGACATCGTTACCTCCGTTGTCATCAGAATTCATAACTACTGCGAATATTAATCAAGCAGTAATTGATAGAGCGGGGTGTTATCTTTCACCATGTCCGCCAGCGTATATTGATCAAGTTCTTGTAAAAACTGCTGTATTGCTTGGTGTAGCACACCTTTTAAACGACACGCAGGTGTTATGTGGCAAAACTCACCACTACAATTAACAAGGGTTAGGGGTTCTAATGCTCTAACAACATCCCCTATACGAATTGATTCTGCTGGTTGCCCTAGTGTAATCCCGCCATTTTTGCCACGAGTGGCTTTTATATAACCTAAATGACTGAGCTGATTGATAATTTTAACCATATGATTACGTGAAACGCCATAAACGTCCGTCACCTCTGTAATACTGGTCATCTTCCCTTCACCCAGAGAAGCCAGATAAATAAGCGCTCGTAATCCATAGTCGGTAAAACTCGTCAGTTGCACAATCACCTCAAAATTTTGGCTTTTACTTATACGACCAAAATGAGTTGGTCGAAAATTTTCTCACGTATTTTAATTGCAAATAACCTAATTTGAACCTAAATCCCACTTGGTTATGCACAAAATATAGCATGCAAATAAATTATGTGTTCATAAATACAGTTTAGCGTATTACGTATCGCAAATATGCATCTAATTGCACAGAATCTGCACACAAAAGTAACTTAGTTCAATCATTATGGGGAATTTTGACTGTTTTATCAAAGAAGTTGCATCGCGGAGGGAGGTAAAGCAGTAAAAAAACTGCGCCTGTATTAGGCGCAGTCAATGTTATTACTCAACGTCAAACGGGTCACGCAGGATCATTGTTTCAGAACGATCTGGACCAGTTGAAATAATATCAACAGGAATACCCGTTAATTCTTCAACACGTTTGATGTAGTTCAGCGCTGCTTGCGGCAGTAATTCTCTTTGCTTCACACCAAAAGTGGTTTCTTTCCAACCTGGCATGGATTCGTAAACTGGCTCTAAACCATCCCACTCATCCGCAGCTAAAGGCGTTGTTTCAAGCACTTTGCCATCTGGACGACGGTAGCCCACACAGATTTTCACTTCTTCTAAACCGTCTAAAACGTCCAGTTTAGTCATGCAGAAACCTGACAGTGAGTTGATTTGTACCGCGCGGTTGATTGCAACGATATCTAACCAACCAGTACGACGTTTACGACCCGTCGTTGCACCAAATTCTTGGCCTTTTTCACGCAGGAATTCGCCCACTTCGTCAAACAATTCGGTTGGGAATGGACCCGCACCAACACGTGTTGAGTAAGCTTTGATAATACCCAGTACGTAATTAACATAACGAGGGCCTAAACCAGAACCTGTTGCAACACCACCCGCGGTGGTATTTGAAGAGGTTACATACGGATAAGTACCGTGGTCAATGTCCAATAATGTGCCTTGTGCACCTTCAAACATCACAAATTCGTTGTTCTGGCTTGCTTTGTACAGCAGATCAGACACATCGATTACCATGCCTGTCAGGATATCGGCCACTGCCATGATATCATCCAGTGTTTTTTGGTAATCAACAGCAGGTTCTTTATAGTAATTAACGAGTTGGAAGTTATGGTATTCGACGATTTCTTTTAATTTTTCTGCGAAAGTTGCTTTATCGAATAAGTCACCAACACGTAAGCCGCGACGAGCAACTTTATCTTCGTAAGCAGGACCAATACCACGACCCGTTGTTCCAATCGCTTTGGAACCACGTGCTTTTTCACGGGCGTTATCTAATGCAACATGATAAGGCAGGATCAGTGGGCATGCTTCTGAAAGACGTAAGCGTTCGCGAACTGGAACACCGCGGTCTTCCAATTCTTTCATCTCTTTCATTAATGCGTCAGGCGCAAGAACAACGCCATTAGCGATAATACTGATGACATTTTCACGAAGAATACCGGATGGAATTAAGTGGAGAACGGTTTTTTCACCGTTTACAACAAGCGTATGGCCAGCATTATGGCCGCCCTGATAGCGAACTACATATTTAGCGCGCTCTGTCAGCAAGTCGACGATCTTGCCCTTCCCTTCGTCACCCCATTGGGTGCCCAGTACGACAACGTTCTTACCCATTTCGAAATACACTCGGTTGCTTAAAAATGAATTCTACCATCAAAAATGAACTGTTCCAGTGATATTTTGGCATTACTAAAATTTTTTTCTGGAAAGCAAGTTAAATGGTATTTTTATTTCTGCCGTAAACCCAAAATGAATGTAACCAGTTGAGCAGCTTAAATTTTCCCTGAAAAATCCTATACTTAAAACGACAGGCGAAAAAAAGCCCACCGAAGCGGGCTTTTCTTTAATAGATTAACAGTTATTTTGCTAGGTTGCACGCAACTTAGTCTGATTATTTATTAATCTGTTGCACGAAGCTTAGTTGGTGCTTTCATGAAGCGGAAGAAGTCTGTGTCTGGGCTTAATACCATCACGTCTTCACCACTCTTGAAGCTTTGCTCGTAAGCACGCAAGCTACGAATAAACGCATAGAACTCTGGATCTTGGTTGAATGCATCAGCAAACAGTTTTGTTGCCATTGCATCGCCTTCACCTCGGTAGGTCAGCGCGGTACGCTCTGCTTCTGCCAGTGTTTCAGTTACAGTTTTATCTGCAACCGCACGGATCTTAGTCGCTTCTTCTTGACCTTGTGAACGGTGCTGACGTGCAACCGCTTCACGCTCTGCACGCATACGTGCATAGATAGCTTCAGAAACTTCGTTTGGCAGTTCGATACGTTTAATACGCACGTCGACAACTTCGATACCTAACGCCGCCATACTGTTTGCATTCACAACCAGTGGCTTCAAGTTAGTTTCTTGTTCTACACGTTTTGCGGCATCCGCAATCGCTGCATCAGCTTCTTTTGTCGCATCATCAATTGCAGTACCTTTGTTCAAGGCATCACGTACATCAACGGTTAAACGACCACGTGAATCAGTAATGATATCTTTAACGCTTAAACGACCAAACTCAGAACGTAAACGGTCACTAAATTTACGTTTTAACAGGGTTTCTGCTTGATATGGGTTACCACCGCCAGTTGCTACATAGTAGCGACTGAAATCAGTAACACGCCATTTCAGGTAGGAGTCCACCATTAAATCTTTGTTTTCGCTTGTCAAATAACGGTCAGCTTGGATTTCCAATGTCTGAATACGTGCATCTAACATTTTCACAGTTTCAATAAATGGCACTTTGAAATGCAAACCTGGCTCATAAATGATCGGTTTGTTTTCAGAATCACGCAGAACCTTACCAAAACGCAATACAATGCCGCGGTCAGTTTGAGGAACAATAAAGATAGATGCGTATGCAACTGCCAAGATGGCAATAACGATAACAATTAGCGATTTACGCATGATTATTGTCTCCCTACTCTAACAGCATCACCACGAACAGCGCTGTTTGGCTGTGCAGGCGTTGCAGCAGATGATGACGAATTAATGCTTGGCGTCGCCATTCTTGCTGACGGATTAACTTTTGATGTTGAAGCCGCATCTGAATTTGTACCACGCATGATTTGGTCAAGCGGAAGCACTAACATGCTGTTGCTCTTATCATTCGCAATAACTTTACGTGTATTACTTAACACACGCTCCATCGTATCGATGTAAAGACGCTCACGAGTGATTTCTGGTGCTGCACGGTATTCAGGTAGCATTTTCGCAAAGCTTGCGACCTCACCCTCTGCTTTGAAGACCACACTCGCTTTATACGCTTCGGCTTCTTCAATCAGGCGTTGTGCGTTACCTTTTGCCAGTGGAAGAACTTCATTTCGATAAGCGTGCGCTTCACGAATAGTTTTTTGTTCTTCTTCCCTTGCTGAGATTACGTCATCAAATGCTGCTTTAACATCTTCAGGTGGACGCGCTGCTTGGAAGTTGACATCCAGCAGTGTGATACCCATTTTGTATGGTGCAATTGTCGCTTCAAGCTCTTTTTGTGTCACATCACGGATAAAGGCTCGATTCGTAGTCAATACTTGCTCCATAGCAGATTGACCAATAACACCACGCACAGCACTGTCTAACGCCTGACGCAGACTGTTGTCTGGGTTAGTCACGCTAAATAAATATTGCGCAGGGTCAGTCACACGGTATTGAACGTTCATTTCAACGCGGATCACGTTTTCATCTGACGTCAACATCATGCCGTTAGTCGCTTGCTCACGTACAGTTTCTACGTTGACAGGCACGACTCTATCAATGAATGTTGGCTTCCAGTTCAAACCTGGCCCAACAATACCACTGTATTCACCAAAACGTAACACTACGCCACGGTCACTTTCTTTGATGGTGTAGAAGCCTGAACCTGCCCAGACAACTACAATAGCAGCAAGTGCTAACATCCCTAAACGACCACTGATTTGTGAAGGCTGTTTGTTATCGCCATCACCACCGTTGCCGCCTTTGTTCCCACCTAGCTTGCTGCCTATTTTACGAAAGAGATCGTCGAGATCATAAGCCCCACGTTTTCGACCACCTTTGTTTCCGCCAGAGTTGCCGCCTTTATTGCCGCTTCCCCACGGATCGCGGTCTTGTCCGTCATTACCGGGCTGATTCCACGCCATGTTTTAGCTCCATTCTTTATGATTGATTTTCAGGGCTAAGAGCTCCGCTCAACACACTGGAAGTATGCTGAGTTTGTGTGTCTCTTAATATCAATTCCATTGCCTGGCTACGTTGTTAAACCACGTAGTCAGATAATTGCTGCTCTTGTTTACACAAACGTCGCCAATCCACCATTGGCATACGCACCTCAAGGCCGATTGAACCGTCTTCTTCCAACCATTCACGTTCGATTGACTGGAGTTGATAAAAACGGCTACGCAAACGACCTTCGTTTGGTGGTAAACGCAATTCATAATGTGCGATTTCACCAGAAAGGCGTTCCGTCAATGCTTGTAACAGCAATGGGATACCTTCACCTGTTTGCGCCGAAACCCAGACACGAACAGGGTTGTTATCCTCATCTCTGTCAATACGCGGGACAAAATCTTCCAGCATATCAACTTTGTTCATCACTAAAAGTGCTGGTATTTCATCCGCTTCAATTTCTTCCAACACGCTTTCAACCGCATGGATATTTTCATCCAAGCGAGCATCTGCTGCATCGATAACGTGCAGCAGTAACGTTGCTTCACGAGTTTCTTGCAGGGTTGCTTTAAATGCGGCAACCAAATCATGTGGTAAGTGGCGAATAAAACCCACGGTATCTGCTAAAACGACAACACCGACATCTTCGACATTAATACGGCGAAGCGTTGGGTCAAGTGTCGCAAATAGCTGATCTGCAGCATAAACATCTGCAGACGTCATACGGTTAAATAAACTCGATTTACCCGCATTGGTATAACCCACGAGAGAAATTGTCGGAATATCCGCTTTACTTCTCGCTTGACGCCCTTGTTCACGCTGTTTTTCTACCCGGCTAAGCCGCGATAAAATCTGTTTGATTTTATCCCTTAATAACCGACGGTCTGTTTCAAGTTGAGTTTCACCAGGACCACGCAAACCAATCCCGCCTTTTTGCCGCTCAAGGTGTGTCCATCCTCTCACTAAGCGAGTGGATAAATGACGTAACTGTGCCAATTCAACTTGAAGTTTACCTTCATGCGTACGCGCCCGTTGAGCAAATATATCTAAAATTACCCCTGTACGGTCAACCACCTTACATTGGCAAATCCTTTCGAGATTACGTTCTTGAGCAGGGCTTAGCGTGTGATTAAACAACACCACATCTGCGCCACTTTCCTCAACGGCTTGGGCTATCTCTTCAGCTTTTCCTTCCCCAACAAAAAACTTTGGGTGAGGTGCCTTACGACTGCCTGTGACTATTTGTACTGGCTTTACCCCAGCAGACGTCACGAGTGACTCAAACTCTGCCAGATTATCAACGTCTTTTTCTTGGGAAAAAAAGACATGGACTAACACAGCAAGCTCACCGCCTTCATACCTATCAAACAAGGTGCAACCTCTTAGGCTAAACAATAATTGCAAAGGAAAACACAGGTACAGTCTCCCTACCCATGCTTTCCTTGTCTTTTAGCGTACAAACTTACTCAGTTACTTCGCCATCCTGCGATGCAGGTGCACCCGAATGGTAATTACCATTACCTGCGCTACCACCTGTTGTGCCACTGTGGTGAGAAACAGGACGTGCAGGGACAACAGTAGAGATAGCGTGCTTATAAACCATCTGGCTAACTGTGTTTTTCAATAAAATGACAAATTGATCAAAAGATTCAATTTGCCCCTGCAATTTGATGCCATTAACGAGATAAATAGAGACCGGAACCCTTTCACGACGTAATGCGTTCAGGAACGGATCTTGCAAAGATTGCCCCTTAGCCATTCTATGTTTTCCTTATTTTGTTGTTTTTAAAAGAGAATCTTTATGATTCCAAAAGTAACTACTCAAAAATTGCGCTTAACGTTCTAATTGTACACAAACATCAGTCCTATGCACGTACTACCTGCATAACTGTGTCAAGCGCCTGCTGAGGTTGCTCACTATCTAACCACTGAACATTATCCCAGCTTCTTAACCAGGTAATCTGGCGTTTTGCCAATTGGCGTGTTGCACAAATTCCCCGATAAACCATTTCATCATGGCTAATTTCGCCGTCCAAGTATGACCACATTTGCCGATAGCCCACACAACGAATGGCGGGAAGATCAACATGTAAATCACCTCGGTGGTAAAGAGCACGGACTTCCTCTTCAAAACCCGCGTCTATCATCAGATGAAAGCGTTGTTCTATGCGTTCATGTAAAATTTTACGATCTTGTGGCGCAATAGCAAACTGAAACACATTATAAGGCAATTCTTCCCCTGCTGTTTGTGTCATTTCAGTCAAAGTTTGTCCTGAAATGAGATATACCTCTAAAGCACGGGATAATCTTTGTGGATCATTAGGATGGATCCTAGCCGCAGCAACAGGGTCGACCTCCGCTAAACGGCGATGGATTTCACTCCATCCATGTTCTTGCGCTATCTGTTCTATTTGGGTGCGCACATTTGCATCAGCAGAAGGTAATGGTGAAAGTCCTTCTAACAATGCTTTGAAATACAACATAGTACCGCCAACAAGTAACGGTATTTTACCCTGAGCAGTAATCTCACTCATTACTTTTAATGCGTCACGACGAAAATCAGCAGCAGAATAAGGTAGAGCTGGATCGAGAATATCAATCAAACGATGAGGGGCTTGGCTGAGTTCCTCGGCTGTTGGCTTTGCTGTACCAATATCCATTCCACGGTAAATTAACGCCGAATCGACACTAATAATTTCCACAGGCAAATGCTTGCGAAGTTCTATCGCTAAAGCGGTTTTACCTGAAGCAGTCGGCCCCATAAGGAATATTGCATCAGGTTTTTTCTGAGTTACTAAATCACTCATTTGTTAGTGTAGCTACCACGGATTGTAAATTAATTAATTGTAATAATGTTGGTGGGGGATTTTTTACCCACTGCGGACAAATCCGCTCAACATCAGCCAGCAACTGAACAGCCTGTGCTAAACTCCAACTTTCTTCTGTTTTCACCTGTGAAACCGCTTTGGCTAGCCATTGTGCGATATCTTGTTGTGTGATGCTTTCTTTTGTCGATAAAAAACCGATCAAATCTGAAAAAAGTTGCGATAAATTTTGTGTTCTTAATGGTAACGATACCGTATGAATTGTTACTTTTCCATGAAATATCGTGGCTTCGATACCAAATATTGCCAATTGTTCCTTGTACCGCTGTAAAACCTCTATTTCATCGTTTTTAAGTGACAATTTTAGCGGTATCAAAAGAGGTTGTGGCTTGAGGTTTTCACCCTCTGGCGACAATTGCGCTAATTTCAATAAATAATTAGCTTCCGTTAAGGATAACAGGATTAGTCCCAACGAAGACTCAATTAATGCAAAGTTTTTTGAGTAAATTGTCAATACTTTACCAAAAAGGTAGTTATCCGCATTTTTTGCTACAGGTTGTGAAGAAACTTGAGACGTATCCACAGGTTGGCGCTCAGGAAAAAGCGGTTTTTTCTCCGTTTCAGGAACTGGAATTGACATCAAGCTTTGGTAAAGGTCTCCCGCTTTTTTATCGTAGTTAGTGCCGTAGTTTTTCTGCTCTACATTCCCGACGAATTGTGATGCGGATTTGGGCAGGGAAGAACTCGATGTCGCCGTGGTTGCAGGCTTATAAGCGACCTGCGGTTCACGAGCGGTTCTCTCAGCCTGTGGCAATGATTCGGTATAATTTGGTTTCGAAGTTGATGTTGGGGAAGAAAAATAATTCCCTCCTGCTGAAGACCGGTTTTCGAGCTCAGCATGTACTGGCTCTATTCCTGGTAATTCACTTATTGATGCCGCTTCAAGGAGTACTGTACGTACGGCTTGATAAATAAAATCATGTACTAACCGCGCTTGGTGAAAACGTACCTCATGTTTCGCTGGATGGACGTTTACATCCACTTGTTTCGGATCAATGGTTAAATACAAGACATAAGCGGGCTGTTGATTGTCTTCTAAATAGCCTTCAAATGCTTGGCGGATAGCATGGTTAATTAACCGGTCGCGCATCATCCGTCCATTCACATAGCAATACTGAGTTTCACTCACAGGAGTATTCGATGGGGAAACCACCCAGCCTTTAATTGCCAGGTCGCTGTGCTCCCAAGATAACGCTAATGCGCCTTGCATAAAGCCAGTACCGCAAATAGTCCCAAGCCGCCTTTCTTGCTGCACTTCATCATGGGCAGCACGGTACTGTTTCACCAGTTTTCCGTTATGAGTCAAATTAATAGACACATCAGGGCGCGATAATGCAATGCGGCGAACCACTTCATCAATATGGCCAAATTCGGTTTTTTCAGTGCGCATAAATTTGCGCCTTGCAGGGGTATTATAAAAGAGATCGAGGACTTCAACCGTCGTACCATTAGGATGCGCTGCAGGCTTTACTGTGACTTCCATATCCCGCCCTTCAGCGTAAGACTGCCACGCTTCGGTTTGTTCCGCGGGTTTTGACGTCAACGTTAATCGTGAAACAGAGCTGATGCTCGCTAATGCTTCACCGCGAAAGCCCATACTCATAATGGCTTCAAGGTCATCGAGCGTCGCAATTTTACTGGTCGCATGGCGCGCAAGGGCGAGGATTAATTCATCTTTGTTAATCCCACAGCCATTATCACGAATACGGATCAGTTTCTCTCCACCACGCTCAATATCAATATCAATGCGTGTTGCCTTGGCATCAAGACTGTTCTCAACCAGCTCTTTTACGACAGATGCAGGCCTTTCGACCACCTCACCCGCCGCAATTTGGTTCGCTAATTGAGGAGAGAGAATATGTATTGCCATCGCTCAATTCCTTATTTAGGTGCAGCTTGAATCGGATTCGCAAGGAAATATTGGCGCAATCCTAAGTGAATGGCCTCAGCCACTGCATCTTGGAATTCATTGGATTTGAGCAGTTGCTCTTCCGCTGCATTACTGATGAAGCCTGTTTCAACCAAGATTGACGGAATGTCGGGAGAACGCAGAACCCCAAGGCTGGCATGCTCTGGCGTTTTTTTATGGATATTACCCACTTTTCTCAATTGCTGAATAACTTGAACAGCGACATCATAGCCCACGCGCTGAGAGTGGCCGAACTGCAAATCCAATACTGCTTGGCTTAAATACGGATCTGCACCACTGAGCGCATCCCCTGCACCGCCTAATAATTCAGATTGTTTTTCACGTTGTTCTAACCAGCTACCTAACTCACTATTTGCACGACGATTTGATAATACCCAAACAGAGGCACCTCGTGCGCTGCTGTTAGGGGCTGAGTCCGCATGGATGGATACCAACATGTTCGCGCCTTTTTTACGAGCAACATCGGAACGTCCACTAACAGAAATAAAGTAGTCGCCATCACGCGTCATAGCGGGTTTGAACATAGGGTCAGCTTCAAGACGCTGATAGAGTTTTTTCGCAACGCTCAGAGTCACATCTTTCTCTTTATAACCATTTTTCCCAATCGCGCCTGGGTCTTTACCACCATGCCCCGCATCAATAGCGATCACCACCTGTTT
The DNA here is from genome assembly GCF_050446505.1 of Providencia sp. SP181. Lineage (NCBI taxonomy): Bacteria > Pseudomonadati > Pseudomonadota > Gammaproteobacteria > Enterobacterales > Morganellaceae > Providencia > Providencia sp. SP181. Next base: position 18,943 of record NZ_JBBPXM010000003.1, on the reverse strand, counting down.
GCTGCCTTTAGGCATATTTTTGTATTTTACAGGGGCAGGCGTTGAAACAGGCGCTGGATTATTCATTTTTAACGGTTTGTCCTGTGTGTTATTGACCACAGGAGCAACATTATTATTGGTGCGATTAAATGACGTTGAACTGGTTGAGTTACCTGTTGAAATCGTCAGAACTAATTGATATTCGCCACCCACTTGCTTTAAAACAGCTTTGGTTTTTGCGACGCGGGATAGCTCCATCACCAGACGTTTATGTTGGTTATCAGAAGGTTGGCTTGAACGCACCACTTTTACCAAATCCCCTGCAGGCACTTTTAGTGGCAAGCCAAGGATTTCACCTCGTTGCTTTACATCAACAACCAGTCGCTCAGGTGAATGCAAGGGAAAATAAGAGTAATCAGGCTTACCGTCAATAAAGCTTAGTGTGACCTCAGCTTGTGATGGGCTATTATTCACTTGAATATTAGACAGTGTTGCGGCTTGTGCTTGCATAGCAAAAAGCCATGCGAATAAAAGCATAAAAAGGACAAAAGCCGCCAAAAAACCCTTTCTTGTTATTCTGTGCATTGATGCATTCAACATGAGCAATAAGTTCCTTAGAATTGGGGTAATGCTTCTAACAACGACTCCCCATTTGCAGACAAAGCAACGATGTGAGCCTGACGCCCCTCATCTTGATATGTGAGATGGAGCTCAAGATCCGCTTCAGGTAAAAAACCTTTACCTTGTTGCGGCCATTCAACCAAGCAGATCGAGTTTTCAGAAAAATAGTCACGAATACCCATAAATTCAAGTTCTTCAGGATCTGCTAGACGATAGAGATCAAAGTGAAAAACATAACGATCCGCTAATTCATAAGGTTCAACCAGTGTGTAAGTTGGACTTTTTACATGGCCTTGATGACCCAAAGCTTGTAAGAAACCACGACTAAACGTGGTTTTTCCCGCACCGAGATCACCATACAGGTGAATTACCACACCTTGATGGCAAGCACCTGCAATTGCGCGACCAAGCGCAACAGTTTGCGCTTCATCAGCAAGTTGTATTCTACGTTCTTTCATAGTGTTCTTTTGTGGCATTATTGATGGGCTGTGTCGCCAAATTATTGTCTAATGACTGTTATCAGTATCCGAGAGGAAGCCTGTTTCAGTTCTTCCAAATACCATTGACTATATTAACCTAAGCGCCGTCATTTTTCTTAATTAACATTGCTGAAACTATCAGATCAGAAATATCTTATAATAGATCTGAACACCGAAAGGCACTCTTTTCATCAATTTTGAGAAAAAACCGCTTCCATGGTAGAGTGCCAGCCGTTTTATTTTACTGTGACAGGATCTGATGGCAGCATTTCTCGATCTCAACCTTCTCGCTCAACTTATCAAACAATGGGGCATTGAAGCAGGCTTCCAACAGGTGGGGATCTGCGATACTGACCTGTCCGCGGAAGAACCCAAACTGCAGGCATGGCTCGACAAGCAATACCACGGTGAAATGGAATGGATGAACCGCCACGGAATGATGCGGGCACGTCCCCATGAGCTCCATCCTGGCACTTTACGGGCCATCAGTGTTCGCATGAACTATTTGCCTGCCAAAGCGGCGTTTGCCAGCACACTGAATAACCCTGAGCTCGGGTATGTTAGCCGCTACGCCCTTGGTCGCGACTATCATAAGCTATTAAAAAAACGCTTAAAAGCCCTTGCAGATCGTATTTTAGCTTACTGCCGTGAATTTGATGGGGCGCTCCTTGCGGATGGTACAACCGTTGAGGATCTTAATTTTCGTCCATTTGTTGACTCTGCACCTATCTTAGAGCGGCCTCTTGCCGTTAAAGCTGGCCTAGGGTGGACTGGAAAGCACTCATTGGTATTAAATCGTGAAGCAGGCTCGTGGTTTTTCCTTGGAGAACTGCTGATCAACCTACCTGTTCCTGTCGATAAACCCATTGAAGATGACTGCGGCCGCTGCGTTGCCTGTATGACAACCTGCCCAACAGGCGCCATTGTTGAGCCTTATACTGTTGATGCAAGACGCTGTATTTCCTATTTAACAATTGAACTTGATAGCGCGATACCTGAAGAATTTCGCCCATTAATGGGAAATCGAATTTATGGTTGTGATGATTGCCAGCTAATTTGTCCATGGAACCGTTTTTCACAGCTGACTGACGAAGAAGATTTTAGCCCAAGGCAAGCGCTGCATACGCCAGAGCTTCTTGAATTATTTTCGTGGGATGAAGACAGGTTTTTGAAGGTAACGGAAGGGTCTGCCATTCGTCGCATTGGTTATATTAAATGGTTAAGAAACATCAGTGTCGCACTGGGCAATGCGCCTTATCAAGATAGTATTGTGCTTGCATTACAAAATAGGTTGGGGATCAATGAAATGTTAGACGAGCACTTTCATTGGTCTATACAACAACAGCTTAGCCGACGTCTTGAGAACCAAGTGACAATTCAAACTTCACAACAAAAACGCCTTGTACGGGCGATTACTAAAGGTTTACCTCGCGACGCCTAAAAAAAGGCCTGCTATATAACCGAAATCTATAATTGTCAAATCGATGTGAATAAAATAAAAAATCGCTTTGCAGACAATAGGTAAAGAATTTGCAAGTTGTGCTTAGCACATTTTCAAAAAATAAATTCATCGACTATAAATCAATGAGTTACAGATAAGAGTTCTGATTATCTTTACCTGACAGTAAGAAAAGAATAGTGAAGTTAGCCTGTGGATAACTCTGTGCAATAAGTTATTTCAAATTGGCATATAGATGGGTCGCAACTCAACAAGCTGTGGATAACTTTTTGATACTGAATTGTGAAGAAAAATGCTGATTTTACGTTAACTACTCGAAAAAAGTTGCCAAAAAACTAGGTTAAAACGAAAATTTGCCTGAGTTAAATAAAAAACACATTTTTGTTTATTATTTAAACTTTTACCTTAAGGACATAAATACCTTTAGAATGCCCTATTACTGAGGGGTGGCTATTCTATGGTGACCCGAAGTTGAATGCAAGCAAAAATCCAAATTAGATCCAAGAAAGATCGGCGAAGGCGTGTGGATCCTAGCTTAGCAAGGGTACCAACAATAAAATTACGTACAAAAAACCGTTAGATGAAATTAGTAATTCCACTTAATGCTTTAATACTAAAATATCATTTGGATTAAAATTACAAAGAAAAAATTTAGATGATATAAACAAGAGATTGGAGCGGGAAACGAGACTCGAACTCGCGACCCCGACCTTGGCAAGGTCGTGCTCTACCAACTGAGCTATTCCCGCATTTGGTGGGTACTGCAATTTGACTAAAACACTAAGAAAGTTTGGAGCGGGAAACGAGACTCGAACTCGCGACCCCGACCTTGGCAAGGTCGTGCTCTACCAACTGAGCTATTCCCGCATCACGAAAATAGTGCTTTAGCTAAAACATCAAGAAAGCTTGGAGCGGGAAACGAGACTCGAACTCGCGACCCCGACCTTGGCAAGGTCGTGCTCTACCAACTGAGCTATTCCCGCATACCATTTCTGGATGTTTTCCGCGCCGATATTATTACAAAAACTTCATCGGTACGGGGAGCGCATTATACGAAAAATTCAGAGACTAGCAAGCCTTTGCACTCAAAATTTTTATTTTTTTGTTCGTTTGTCGACAAAATAGTCACAATGGTGATTTTATCAACACACGTTGTAAAAACCTGATTTCAATACATTAACATTGGTAACTTACTCAACGATAATATTTATATCAGCCTATGGGTCGCAGATTTATAAACCTTTTCATTTTCACTTTTACCAACTGCGACAACAAAAATAACAATTTCATCATCGATAACTTGGTACACAAGGCGAACCCCTGATGCCCTTAATTTGATTTTATAGCAATTCGATAACTCTCCGTGTAACCGCAAAGATTCTATGTAAGGGTTTAATTGTAATTTTTTTAACTTCTTTTTAAATTGTTCTCAGATACTGCAATCAAGCTTTTTCCATTCCCTTAAAGCACACCATCAAATGCAATATCAAATATCATCAATATTCACTCTTATTCGTTTAGCTGGTTTTTTTAAACGATTACGCACAACAGCTAAAATATCCTCATCTTCATCCGCCTCACTCACAACAATAGAAACCTCAGAAAACGGAAGCTTTTCATTCTCTGCAACATAACGGAGAAATAGCCTTAGCGCTTCGGATGGGGAAAAGTTTAATTTATTAAATGCTTGATACGCATCTTTTTTTAGCTGTTCATCAACTCTAATTTGTATAGTACTCATCATAATTTCCTTTCAGGATCTACTGTTAGGGTGATGTAATGACAAATGTAATGCAATGTGTAATGCAGTATCATATTTAAAGACAAAAAAAGCCGCCTCAAGGGCGGCACCTTCGTTAATTCAACATTTATTCTTTGATAAATGTTTCTCGATAATAAGCCAGCTCAGCGACTGATTCGCGAATATCATCAAGCGCTTGGTGGGTATTTTTCTTCGAAAAACCCGTTAAAATTTCAGGCTTCCAACGACGAGCAAGTTCTTTCAATGTGCTCACATCTAAATAACGATAATGAAAATAACTTTCTAATTCAGGCATATAACTAAATAAGAAGCGTCTATCTTGCCCAACGCTGTTACCACAAATTGGCGATGCACCTTTAGGCACCCATTTCTCAAGAAACTCAATCGTGGCTAGCTCAGCTTCACGTTCGCTTACTGTGCTTTTACGTACACGTTCAACTAAACCGCTTCCTGTATGCGTATTCACATTCCATTCGTCCATCAGAGCCAGTTGCTCATCCGTCTGATGAACTGCAATCACAGGGCCTTCTGCTAAAATATTAAGATGGCTATCTGTTACAATGGTCGCAATTTCAATAATGCGATCACGAACGGGATCGAGGCCAGTCATTTCTAAATCGATCCAAATTAAATTATTCTCATTCTTTTGCATGATATACCCTAACTGCATTCTGTGAAGTTAGGGTATGATAGCACTCTTCATGCCTTAATGCGTGAGTGATATTCCAACGACAGCCAATAGTGAAGAGAGGACAGGTGGCTAAACAGAAACTTTCGAAAGGCCAACAGCGCCGAGTTCAAGAAAATCATCAAAAAAGACTGAAAAAACAAAAAACAGTTGAAATCGATGATAGCCAATTAGGTGAAGCACAAGAAGGCTTAGTCATTAGCCGCTTTGGGCAACATGCTGATATTGAAGCGAACGACGGCACCATTCAACGCTGTAATTTGCGCAGAACTATTTCATCCCTCGTCACAGGGGATAACGTGGTGTGGCGCCCTGCGTTGAATACACAAACTGAGATCAAGGTTAATGGCATTGTCGAAGCTGTTCATGAGCGCCACTCTGTACTTACTCGCCCTGATTATTACGATGGTTTGAAACCAATCGCTGCAAACATCGACCAAATTGTCGTTGTTTCTGCAATTTTGCCAGAACTTTCGCTCAATATTATCGACCGCTATCTTGTCGCCTGCGAAACAATTGGCATTCAACCGATTATCGTCCTTAACAAAGTTGACCTACTTGATGACGAAAACCGTGAGTGGGTGAGCGACTTGATGACAATTTACAGCGAAATTGGCTACCAAGTGTTAGAAGTCTCCAGCCATACTAATGAAGGAATGGAAGCACTTACTAACGCGCTAGCAGGGAAAGTTTCAGTATTTGTGGGTCAATCAGGTGTCGGTAAGTCCAGCCTACTCAATGCATTGCTCCCGCATAACGAAGAAACCATTTTAGTTAACGATGTTTCAGATAACTCAGGTCTGGGGCAACATACCACAACGACTGCCCGCTTATACCACTTCCCACTCGGTGGCGATGTGATTGACTCCCCTGGCGTTCGTGAATTTGGTTTGTGGCATTTAACCACGGAACAAGTGACGAAAGGATTTGTCGAATTTAAAGATTACCTTGGCGGTTGTAAATTCCGTGACTGTAAACATTTAGATGACCCAGGTTGTTTGTTACGTGAAGCCGTAGAAACAAACAAAATTGCAGAATCGCGCTTTGAAAATTACCATCGCATCTTAGAAAGCATGGAACAAGTGAAGCCGCGCGGCAATTTCACTGGAAAAGAGAAATAAAGTTAGTAAGTACTTACAATTTTATTACTCAATTCTTTGCTCTAATTGACGCTAATTTGCGCTAAATAGTTCAAGCTATCGCTGGGTATTAGCCCCTAACGCGACAGTTTGAAATACAACGAGTAAACTGTGTACAATAGCGGCCTTTTCGCTAACATACCTTTAAAAATCAGAGGTTAACGTGCTAGACAAAATTAAAATTCGCTTGCAATATATGCTTCCAAAACAATGCCTTACTGAATTTGCAGGCTGGTTTGCAAGTCGCAATGCTGGGTTTATGACGCAATGGGCAATTAAACTATTTGCTAAAGCCTATAAAGTGAATATGAATGAAGCGCAAAAAAGCGAACTCACCGCATACGCAACCTTTAATGACTTCTTTATTCGTCTACTCAAAGAAGACGCTCGCCCAATTGTTGAAAAAGACAACCAACTAGCACAGCCAGCTGACGGCGCAGTGAGCCAATTAGGTTCTATTCATGATGACCAAATTTTCCAAGCAAAAGGCCATAACTATACCGTTGAAGCCTTACTGGCAGGTCAACACCAATTAGCAGAGCGTTTTCGTGGCGGTGAATTCATTACCACTTATCTTTCGCCAAGTGACTATCATCGCGTCCACATGCCTTGCGATGGCTTACTTAAAGAGATGATTTATGTTCCGGGTGATTTATTCTCTGTAAATCCATTAACGGCACAAAACGTCCCAAACCTGTTTGCCCGTAATGAGCGCTTAATTTGTGTCTTTGATACCCCTGTTGGTCTGATGGTGCAAATTTTAGTCGGTGCCACTATTGTGGGTAGCATTGAAACGGTTTGGAGTGGTTGTGTAAATACCTGCCGTGAAGGCGTAATCAAACGTTGGGTTTACCCTGAATTAAATTCTGAAGGCGCTGTTTTCCTGAAAAAAGGGGAAGAAATGGGCCTGTTTAAGTTAGGTTCTACCGTCATTAACTTGTTTGAACCAAACAAAGTGACCTTTAATTCATCACTCATCCCAGGCTATGCAACACGCATGGGTGAATTACTCGCCGAGACGGTTTCGGTTGAGACTCATAACGAATCTGTCGGCGTTTAATTTACGGTTATGTCCTTGAAGGAGCTCCTCACTGTGCGTTTGATTATCAGTTTTGTACTTAGCTTGTTAATCGCTTTTTCTTCTGTTGCGGCGCCCATAGCATCGCAGGATGAGGCACAGATTAAGCAGGAGCTCAAACAACTTGAATCGAGTACTAACCCAAAAGACGCGGAAATTGCGCAAGCATTGCAAGGTGCGCTCAATTGGATGAGCGAAACCCGCGATTCCGATGCCAAAGTAAAGTCTTACCAAGAAGCCATTGATAACTTCCCTAAAATTATCAAAGAAATACGCCAAAAATTACTTAATGAAAACGATGAACCTGCCCCTATCCCTGTTGGAATTAGCTTAAGTGAACTTGAGCAACGCATTATCCAACTAAGTAGCCAATTACTAGATCAAAGCCGTTTAACACAGCAGGAACAAGATAAAGGCCGTGAAATCAGTGAATCATTGAGCATTTTGCCTCAACAATTGTCTGAAGCAAGGCGCTTACTCACGGAAGCAACATCCCGCTTCCAGTCGTTAAGTACTGCATCAACACCTTTAGCTGATGCCCAATATACCTTGGCTCAAGCCGAAGTAAGTGCTCGCAAATCTACAGTAAACGAACTGGAAATGGCGCAGCTTTCCGCCAATAACCGCCAAGAAATTTCACGCCTGACGTTGGAGCTGTATAAAAAACGCTATCAACGCATGGAACTTGAGCTACAAAACCTACGTGATTTCCAGAATACTCAGCGCCAGCAAAAAGCAATTTTGGCGCTAGAACACACGGAAATGTTGGCTGCTCAAGGAGAGCTGACCCCCTTCTTAAAAGAAGAATTAGATATTAACCGCAAGATGTCTCAGGAGCTGACTCAGCAAGCTCAACGTATGAGTGCGATTAATACCAGTCAAACCGAAATGTCCACCAGCATTCGCGATGCACGCCAAGCGCTGACAACAATCCGTGAGCAAGCTCAGTGGATCAGCAGTTCAAGTACCCTTGGTGAAGCTCTAAGAACACAATTATCTCGCTTGCCAGATATTCCCAAAAGCCAACAGCTAGACCGCGAAATGGCAGATTTACGTGTTCAGCGCTTAAATTACGAAGATGCCCTTGATAGATTAGGTAAAATTGATACCACCGAGCAAGAAACTGAACATGCCCTCAACCCAGCGCAAGTTCAAGTATATCAATCGCTGATCAAAACTCGCCGAGAGCTCCTTACCTCATTGATTTCAGGCCTTGATGCCGAAATGTTGGAACTGACTAAGCTCAATGTGGCTACAGGGCAGCTCACTGATGCGCTTAAAGAAGTCAAAGATGCCTCAAACCGCTATCTATTCTGGGTGGCTGATGTCCCCCCTATTAATATTAAATATCCAGTCTTATTAGTTACTGATATTACACAGTTGCTATCACTGGATACGCTTTCCCAAGTCGCTGGTGCACTAAATGTGATGCTCACCACGCAAGATACCTTTTTGTATCTTTTGGGTTCTATCATTTTGGTTATCTTCAGCGTAAGTACACGCAAGCATTATCAAGCCTTTCTTGATCGCTCCAGTTTACGTATCGGTAAAGTGACGCAAGACCGCTTTTATTTGACTATCAGAACTATCTTTTGGTCAATTATCGTGGCTCTGCCATTACCCATGATGTGGTCTGCTATTGGTTATGGGCTACAGAGCGCATGGCAATATCCGATGGCAGCCGCCATTGGTTATGGTGTCAGCGCGACCACACCGCTATTATGGCTATTTATGATCAGTGAAACGTTCTCTCGTCCAACAGGTTTATTTATTGCGCATTTTGGCTGGGATAAAGACGCGGTAAAACGGGCGATGCGTTATTACCGTATGGCGATATTTGTCATTGTTCCATTGGTTATGTCAATTATTACCTTCGAACACTATAGCGACCGCGAGTTCGCTGCCAGTGTCGGCCGTTTCTGCTTTATTTTCCTCTGTATCGCTTTAAGCTTAATCACCAATAACTTACGCCGTTCTCAGATCCCACTCTATTTGGATAGGCACAGTTCAGGGGATAATGTTGTTAATAAAGGCCTATGGTGGATGATCTTGCTTGCCCCAATTGTGGCGGCATTTTTCTCTATCCTCGGCTATTTCTCCACATCACAAGCGTTACTTGCTCGCTTAGAAACCTCTGTAGCGATTTGGTTTGTGATTTTAATTGTCTATCACACCATTCGCCGTTGGATGTCGATGCAGCGCCGTAAACTGGCCTTTGAACGTGCGAAACAGCGCCGTGCTGAAATCCTCGCACAACGAGCAAAAGGGGAAGACGATAATGCGCAATCAAGCGGCAGTAGCGAAGGGAATATTGATATCGAGGAACAGGTTATCGACCTTGATACTATTAGTACCCAATCTGTTGGCCTAGTGCGCTCAATTTTAACCATGATAGCCTTGGTTTCCTTAATTTGGCTGTGGTCTGAATTGCATACGGCGTTTTCTTTCCTTGAAAATATTCGCCTCTGGGATGTGACCTCCACTGTCAACGGTGTGGACACCGTGCAGCCGATTACGATGGGATCCATTTTTATTGCGATTTTAACGATTATTGTCACCGCACAGTTGGTAAGAAACCTGCCTGCATTGCTTGAATTAGCCGTATTACAGCATTTGGACTTAACACCAGGTACTGGCTACGCCATTAGCACACTGACGAAATACACCATTACGATCATTGGCACGATTGTTGGTTTCTCAATGTTAGGGATCGAATGGTCAAAACTGCAATGGTTAGTTGCTGCGATGGGGGTTGGGCTTGGTTTTGGTTTACAAGAGATCTTCGCCAATATTATTTCAGGTTTGATGATCCTATTCGAAAAGCCTATCCGTATTGGCGATACCGTTACAATCCGCAACTTAACGGGTAGCATTACCAAGATCAACACCCGTGCGACGACCTTAACGGACTGGGATAGAAAAGAAATCATCGTGCCAAATAAAGCCTTTATCACTGAGCAGTTTATCAACTGGTCGCTCTCCGACACCGTCACTCGTATCGTGATGACTATCCCTGCGCCATCTGATGCAAATAGCGAACTAGTCACCAATACAATTTTGCGTGCGGCAAAACGCTCCACAATGATCTTAGACAACCCAGCTCCTGAGGTTTATTTGGTTGATTTGCAACAAGGTATTCAAATATTTGAATTGCGGGTGTATGCAGCAGAAATGGGGCACCGTTTACCCGCTCGCCATGAAATTCATCAAAATATCTTGGCTTCCTTCGCAGAACAAGGCATTACCTTGCCGTTTCCACCATTCCAAGCAAGGGTGGATGTACGCGATAACTCGCTGCAAAGTGCAACTAACAACCTTTCTGCGCGTAATCCTTCACGTAAATCTGGTGAGCTGTAAACCGTATTATGGCGCAAGGTTTAAATGATAAAGACGAAGGTATTATATTGCGGATCACTCAACTCGAACGGGTTGGGTCGATTCTCTTCTTTTTGATCCCATTAATTATCTTATTAATTATTGGAAAGGCATTCGCTTTCAACACTCTCTATCTCTGGCAAATCTATTGCCTGGTTTATATTGGGGTATTTCGAATGCTTGCAGCCAAGCTTTCATCAAAGCCATTGCAACTAGAGATCCGACGTGGGTGGGGATATAACCGCTTTTACCGATTGAGTTGGGGCTACCTTATTGTGTCCATAATCATCATGGCGGGAGCCCAGTTGTTCTCCCGCTAATCAATAAGAATTAACCCGCTTTATGCCCGTAAGACTTGATATAACCTTCTGCCAGTTTTTGTGCTTGCTCCAGTTCCGCTGAGCTTAATTGAGCGGCGATTTTATTTTGTAGGCGATGGCTTTCCGCATTACCGCTATACACCGCGGTTGACAGCCAAGCATAAGCTTGCGATAGGTTTTTTTTCACACCTCGACCTTCAGAATACATCACGCCAAGGCGGTCTTGAGATTTAGCATCTTGCTGTTTAGCCGCTTTGCGAAACCAGAACACGGCTTTTTCATCATCTAAATCAACACCACTACCAATTGAATACATTTGACCAATATGGAATTGTGCGATCACATTTCCACCTTGTGCTGCCTTTCTAAACCAAAATGCCGCTTTTTCTAAATTCTGCGTCACACCAAGGCCTTGCGCATACATCATTGCCATATTGGTTTCTGCACGTGTGTCGCCGTTATCTGCAGCTTGTTCATACCACAGCATCGCTTTGTCATAGTCGCGGCGAACGCCAAAACCATTCACAAACATGGTACCTAGCCGAAACTGAGCATCAGAGTTACCTTGGTTTCCAGCCTTAATAAACCACTCAGCAGCAATTTTAGAGTCTTGGGAAACACCTTGGCCTTTGAAATAACGTTCACCCAGTTGAAATTGAGCGTTTGGGTCACCTTTTTGCGCTAACTGTGTAATTTGCTCAAGGGTAGGCTGCTGTGTTGATGAAGCCGCTGTCGGAGCAACAACAGGCTTAGCCGTTAAAACAGAACTAAAACAAACAGAACCCAACAACAGTGCTAACGCAACTTTTTTCATCCTAAGGAACCCTCAACAGTGCAATCTGCTAACTGTGAACACAGTGCTATCCATTAATATCGACTCAAACACCCATTCCCCTAGTGTAAATTCAGTTTAAGTAGGAAAAAATAGGAAAAGTGACCTAATTTTCACAAAAAGCACGTTTCGCTGCATAACACACGGGTTATTCTGATTTTTAATCCAGAAATACAAAAAAACCAGACAAACATGGGGTCTATCTGGCTTATTTATATCATAAAAATAGATTGTTACTGATTAAGGTATTGATGTCTTAAATAACGTGCAACGGCGTCATCCGCATTTGAACCAATGACCTCCATTTGTGGTAAGGCATCTTTAAGTAATTGATGGGCATTTTGCATAATGCAGCCTTTTCCTGCGACAGTCAGCATCTCTTTGTCATTCATGCCATCGCCAAATGCAATACTGTCATTGGCCATTAAGCCATGCAGCGCCGCAACCTGCTTGAGAGCCTCTCCCTTAGAAACCGCTCCCGCCATGACTTCCAAGCAACTGCGTAGAGAAAACGTGACATTCACGCGGTCTTGCCAACGGTTTTGAATGCGCTGCTGTAAATCCACCAGCAAATCGTGATCTTCACTCGTGAAATAGACTTTGCAAACTTCAGATGTTGCAAAGTCATGGCGATCAAATAACTGGTAATTAAAAACTGACTCTTTAAAAAATTCTTTTTGTTCAGGGCTTTCTCGGTTAATAAACCAGTCATCACCGTGATAATAATTGGTGATAAGTTCTGGATTATCAAATTCCATCAAACAAAGTTCATGCGCAATTTCAGCATCCACATTATGCTCAAAAATTAAATCCCCATTGGTATTATGGATCCTTGCCCCATTCGAGGTAATCATATAGGCATCAATGCCTAACCCATCACGGATTTGTGCAACATCCACATGATGGCGACCCGTTGCAAACACAAAACGGACATCTTGTGTTGTAATGAGTTGTTTTAAGGTGTCTTTAGTATAAGACGTTAAATCATGGTTGGGCGATAACAGTGTCCCATCCAAATCGGAAGCCACTAACGGATATTTCATATTCGAACCCTAACTAATACTGGTCAAAAAAATCACAGATAGCATTGAGTGCCATGGCCCTTAATGCATCCACTTCAAATAGGATTTCATGGTGAGCCCCTTCGATAATGAGGGGTAATTTTTCTTCTCGTCCTATTTGCGCTTTTTGCCGACTTTGACAAAAAGCTTGTAGCTCTTTATTGCTGACCACTTTTTCTTCACTTGCTTCTAACACCATCAGTGGTACATCAATTTCTCCCGCTTTTGCAATTAGCGCATCACCAATCGCAAAACTTTCACGCAACCAGTGGTATGTGGGGCCACCAAGTCGCAATTCAGGGTAGTCCGCATAGTAACGTAAATAGCGCCGATAACGCTCTGAACTATGGGTTAATACGTTGATTAAATACGGTAAAGGTTGCCACTTGCCTGTTGAAGCGGCGTAATCATTACGGACACTCTCACGTGATTCGGCTCTATCAACGATAAAACTGGCCATCCAACGTGGCATCGGTAAATTGATACCAATCATTGGTGCACATAACGCGGCTGCATCAAAGGTCACATGGTCCCGCAGCAAATAACCCGCTAAAATGGCACTCCCCATTGAGTGCGCCAATGCATAACACTTCAGGTAGTGGCGATATCTGACTTCTAACTCAATAAACTTTTCAAAATCATCGATATAATCAGTAAATTTTTCGACATGGCCTTTTTGGGGATCCGCTAACATGCGCCCCGAGCGCCCCTGCCCACGATGATCAAGAATAAAAACATCATAACCTAAGTGATAAAAATCATACGCCACTTCAGGGTATTTCATGTAGCTTTCACTACGACCAGGAGAAATGACAATAGCTTTATGATGCTTCGGATGAATAAAACGAACATAGTGGATAGGAATATCATCGACGCCCTGAAAATGCAGTTCTTCACGACGCTGCCAGAAGTCTAAAAGCGGACCATTCGCAAAAGCTGAAAACTGAGTTTCTCGCGTTAACCAGCGCTTTTTTAGGCTTTCAGGCGTCATCCTACAGTTCCTTATTTATTCATTCATAACCTTCAAGGTGGTCTCGGATGAGAGTCATAAACGACTCGCCAAAACGCTCCAGTTTGCGTTCACCAACACCATTAATTAGCAACAATTCTGCGGAAGTTGTCGGAACATGTTCTGCCATTTCGATTAATGTAGCATCGTTAAAAACTACAAATGGCGGGATATTGTCCTCATCTGCTATCGACTTACGTAATTTTCGCAGTTTGGCAAACAGCTTCTTATCATAGTTGCCATGGTAAACTTTGTTTTGCTGATTACGGCTTTTTGTGACTAAAACCCGTGGTACGGCAAGCTGTAACGCAGATTCCCCGCGTAAAATGGGCCTTGCCGCTTCCGTTAACTGCAGCGCGGAAAAATGAGTAATGTTTTGAGTGATCATCCCTAAGTGGATCAATTGACGGATCACACTTATCCAATGTTCATTGCTTTGCTCTTTGCCGATACCATAAACAGGTAATTTATCATGGCCTAAATCACGAATGCGTTGGTTATTTGCCCCGCGCAATACTTCAACAATATAGCCGATACCAAAGCGCTGACCAACACGATAAATGCAAGAAAGTGCTTTTTGAGCATCAATTAACCCATCGTATTGCTTTGGTGGGTCTAAACAAATATCACAGTTACCACAAGGCTGCTGACGGTTTTCGCCAAAGTAGTTAAGTAGAACTAAGCGACGACAAGTTTGCGCTTCAGCAAAGGCAGCAATGGCATTAAGTTTGTGCCGTTCAATATCCTGTTGCATGCCTGCGGGTTTTTCTTCAAGACAACGACGCAGCCACGCCATATCCGCAGGGTCATAAAATAAGACAGCTTCAGCTTCAACACCATCGCGCCCTGCTCGCCCAGTCTCTTGGTAGTAAGCCTCGATATTACGTGGGATATCAAAGTGCGCCACAAAACGGACATTTGATTTGTTTATCCCCATACCAAATGCAACTGTCGCAACGACAATCTGTAAATTATCTTTTAAAAATGCATCCTGTACCCACTCACGCTGTTGGCTATCTAACCCTGCATGGTAAGCTGCAACACTTAATCCACGTTTTTGCAAACGTTCCGCGGTTTCTTCCACTTTGCTACGGCTATTACAATAAACAATACCTGCTTTGCCTTTTTGGCCTTTAATGAAAAACCAAAGCTGATCTAAAGGCTTATATTTTTCGACCAAGGTGTAACGGATATTCGGCCTATCAAAACTACTGATATGAACGAGTGGATCATGGAGTTCCAATAAGCGGATAATATCGGTTCGTGTGGTTTCATCGGCCGTTGCGGTTAGTGCCATAACAGGCACATTGGGTAACGCTTGGCGCAACTGCCCTAATGCACGATATTCAGGCCGAAAATCATGTCCCCATTGAGAAATGCAGTGAGCTTCATCCACCGCTAATAACGTGATGTCCCAGCTTGAAAGCTGATTGAGAAAATAATCAGTTAATAGCCGCTCAGGGGCAACATACAACAATTTGATCTCACCACTGCTGCATAACTCCATGATTTGACGCTGTTCTAACGGAGTTTGAGATGAGTTTAAACAGGCCGCATTCACACCATGCAAACGTAGTTGGTCAACCTGATCTTTCATCAAGGAAATAAGCGGTGAAACCACCAATGTCACGCCTTGCTTTACAAGCGCAGGGACTTGATAACACAAGGACTTTCCACCACCCGTTGGCATTAATACTAAACAATCACGGTTATCTAAAATAGCACCGATGACCGCATCTTGGCCTGGACGAAATGACTGATAACCAAACGTGCTATTAAGCACGTTTTCAGCCAGTGAAAGTTGGTTAATGACACAAGCAGTGGACACAAACTTCCTCTATTTCTAAAACAAGTCGCTGCCCATGTGAGCAGCGAAATTGTTGGTTTATGACACGGCAATTTAGCCTTGTCAGATAATATGGGGCGATGGGGAATCTAAACTACATCATATCGTTTAGCATAACACCAATACCAAAACGTGTTTGGCGATAATTGTAGTCTATCATTGACTCACCATAACCGCTAAATAACTGGGTATAAAATCGCACATGTTTACTGATTGGATAACTCCAACCTAATTCTGCACCACCATACCCTGTATTCCAATTATAACGACCAGTAGTAGTAAAGGCACTGTCCCCCAACGCATAGCCGACTTTTACACGGTAATATCCCATGTATTTTGTGATGTCTGAGTTATCATCACTGCCTTCACTTTCATGAATGCGATACCACGGTTTGAGATCAACCTGCCAATTTCCATTTTGCGCCATGGCTCGTGCATAAATACGGTTCCAACTGCGGGATGTAGGGTCAGAGCGACCATTGGATTCATGGTTAAAACCCGTTTCAAATTCACGTAGGGTCCAGCCTGCAAATTGATAATCAGTTAACCAACCGACAAATACTTGGGGCTCGTAATTAGTTTCCCTAAAAGGGGAGGATTCTTGTTTATTACTCAGCTGCCACCAAGAACGCTGAGTATACGAAACCGCTAAAATAGAGTCATCCCCAGCAATACCCGCCCAAAGTGGAAATGCTAAGCTTAATTGAAATTTAACTTCATCCTTTAACGCATCATCACCCCAGTTATAACTGGAGATTGCGTTTTTATTCATCGAAGAGGTATAGGTATAAATAATGTAATTAGATTCATAAGGATACAAAACAAATGGATTATCATAATTTTGCAATAAACCAGAAATAATGCTACCGCGAATTGGCGTGTTATCCTTTATATTCTGATCAGCTTGAACATCCGTATTTTCAGTAGCAAACAGTGAAGCAGACCAAAAACAGAGCACTGCACTTATCAACATCGGTAAAGCGCGCATTAGTCATTCCTATTTTCAGTGTCATAAAAATAAAGTTTGTCCTATTTTACACACAAAACTGCTTTGCTGTTGAAAGATTATTCATATGTTTGTTAGAGACATAGTTAATACATAATGTTAACGTTCTATTTACATGTTATTTAAGGGATGAAACCGATGAATGACCGTACTTATTCTTTAGAAGAAGCCAGTGAGCTAATGAGCCACGCATTTATCTATAAAATGCCTTTTAATCAGCTAATCGGTATTAAACTGGCACACATTAACGATGATTTTGTTCAACTCACCATTGAGAATCGCCAAGAGTTGATCGGCAATTTTACGCAAAATATTCTACATGGTGGCGTGATTGCTTCTATTTTGGATGTTGCTGGCGGGATGGTGTGCATTAACCGCATTTTACAGCGCATTAATCCGCTCACTCATTCTGAAATTGTCGATAAAATGTCTCGCATGGGCACCATTGATTTACGTGTCGATTATTTGCGCCCAGGTCGCGGAGAGGTATTTACAGCGAGTGCAAGCTTATTGCGGGATGGTAATAAGATTGCTGTCACGCGTTGTGAATTACATAATGAAAATAATCAACATATTGCAACGGCAACGGCAACTTATCTCGTAGGATAAACCAATCTTGTAAATAATTAGTTACCTAGTAAACTAATAGCTTGTAAAAAAACATGAGCAATGTCACATTAGAAGCATCAAAAATCGAGCCGCATGATCTGCATAATCTACGGCTCGTTATCTCTGTATAAGTTTCTTTTTTGTCTTTAATTCAATTTCAGAGCCAACAATGAGCCAGCAAAATACTACCAAAGGCGTGTTATGTGCCTTAGGCGCCTATTTTATTTGGGGTGTCGCCCCTATTTATTTTAAAAGCATCCAAGAAGTGCCCGCAGAAGAAATCCTGACTCATCGTATTATTTGGTCATTTTTCTTTATGCTTTTGTTATTAACTGTAACACGGCACTGGAGTTATCTACGCCAAGTTATCAAGCAACCAAAGAAAATATTAATTTTAGGTGTTACCGCAACCACGATTGCCTGTAACTGGCTGATCTATATTTGGGCTGTCAATAATGGTCATATGCTACAAGCCAGCCTTGGCTATTTTATTAACCCGCTCGTTAACGTCTTATTTGGGATGCTATTTCTACAAGAACGTTTCCGCCGCATGCAATGGATAGCCGTAGGTCTCGCTTTAACTGGCGTTTTAATCCAATTGTGGCAATTCGGTTCTGTTCCCGTGATTGGCTTAAGTCTTGCTGTAACCTTCGCAACTTATGGATTATTACGTAAAAAATTAGGGGTTGATGCACAAATTGGAATGACCTTTGAAACACTTTGGTTACTCCCTGTCGGCATTATCTTCCTGTTATTCTTTGCAGACAGTCCGACTAGCAATATGGCAATGAATGATTGGCATCTCAATGCATTATTAATTGCTGCTGGGGTTATTACTACGGTGCCATTACTGTTATTTACTGAAGCGGCTAATCATTTAAGACTATCAACATTAGGCTTCTTCCAATACATGGGGCCAAGTATTATGTTCTTATTGGCAGTGTTTATGTATGGCGAAGTCATGACATCTGAGTTGCTAATCACCTTTGGTTTTATCTGGGTTGCATTAATTTTATTTACATTAGATGCATTATATACTCAACAAAAACTGAGAAAAAAATAACGCTTATTGTATTTTTGTATCTCAATTAGCTGTTCATTAGCCCTAAACTCAAACACCAGCGTCCGTTTTATATTTAAATCGGTGTTGGTGTTTCATTATATGGAACCAAAACAATTAATTTAATTAATGAAAGAGATTTCATGAATTTAATTTTCAATGTCCTATGTCTTTTATTTTTAAATAACCGTAAATAAAATAGATTAATTATCATTAAATATCCTTACCTCTCTTCCGTAACCAACAATATGACATAAAAATCAAATAGTTAGACCCGACTAATTAAGCTTGATTTTCTTCTTAAAATGATAATTATTTAACTTATCTTAAATTCACTTCAATTAATATCTCATCTACTAAACAACTTATTGAAATAAAAGTAGTTGTTTATTTTTTTCAATTAATGATTGCTTAATAGGAACTTGGTAATTATATTGTACGCCGTTTGTATTCACCCCAGCGGATGGTGATGGTCCGATTCATCACTGACGTTTCATTAAAGTGCGCACGATGACATTCAATTTAAGATGTCCTGGTGCGAGGTTTTCTGAAATTGAATACAGCCGGCTCTAAAATTTAATTTAATACAATCATGTAGCGGTAAGGCTCTAAATAATTCG